>NZ_JANHDH010000003.1:300000-600000 GCF_026616195.1 Haloarchaeobius amylolyticus | reverse complement strand
GACGCGGCCGACCAGTGACGGACTCTCGGTCGTCGCCGAAGCAGTCGATTCTGTCGGTGGTAGTGTCCGTACCGGCAGTCCCGTGCGTGCGCAGGAATCTAACCATGACTCGTTGACCTGTCGGTTTCTGATAACTCGTGTGAATCGGAAAGGTTCGATATGATAACAGTGGTTATACCGGTACATTTAAGTAGTGCTCTTCTGTACGTTCGGGTACCTCAATAGCACGGCTTTCCAACCCGTGCAGGGGTGATCGACATGATTCCGAAGACCACCAATCCGGTGCTCGCCACGACCGATAGTGGCGAGACCGCCTATGCCAATGGGAAGGGTGCTACCCTCCCAGCCGGCCGCCAATGCGGCTCTGGCATTATGGGCGAACGCACCGGGTATGTGGCCTTCACCGGTCGCCCCGCCGTTCGGTCCGTCTCTGCCGGTGCCGCATAAGGCCGTTTCGTGGCCCTGGGCGTTCTCTCTCGACCTCAGCTGTCGAGGCCACGCCACGTGCGCCGGTGGGCGGGTTCTTGGATCGAACGGATTTCGTTCCACGACTCACCATCGGCGGGTCACGACTCTGGTCTGATAGGTATCCGGTAGTGACGGTTCCGTGATGAGTGCCAACTGTCGCGAGTGACGGCTCGCGGGGCCACCGTGGCCCCCGCTACCGTCGGTCGTGACTGCTCGCCCAGCTGGTGTCGCCAGCCTGGATCGCCGACCCGGTCGCGGGTCGGTCGGGGGGTTCGAATCCCCCGCTGGGCGTCGCCCCCTGCGTGGGGGCAGATGCACGCTGCCGGGGCACCCGCCCTGTCGCAGAGAGGCATCACTGTCAGCCGCCGGGGTTCCCCATCGAAGACGGTCGGCGCCCGGAGACGGGCCCGCGCCCGAGGTGTGGGAATCCCGGGACCTGGTCGGGAGGTGGCCCCCGTCGCCCGGGTCCCGAAGCACGCCCTCACGCGCCCGTACCCTCTCGTCCTCGGTAACAGCTCCGCTGCGCCGGGGGCGTTGCTCCCGTGGTGTAGCTGGCCAATCACGCGGCCCTTTCGAGGCCGAGACCCGAGTTCGACTCTCGGCGGGAGCACTTATGGCACAGACTCGTCTCAGCCACGAGACAGAAGCGACGGCACACCTGACAGTCCGCGTTCCCGACGGCGCGCCCGGTGACCTGATGGCCGGCGCCGCGACCGTCATCGCCCGCATCGACGACCTCGACGCGGTCGACGTCGAACGCATCACCGGCATCACGCCGAGCCTCAACGCCATCGAGGTGGACGTCGAGGTGACCGTCACGCTGCTGTCCGACCAACCCGACGATAGTACCGTCCGTGCCGACCTGGAGGACGGCTTCGGTGTCGAAGCCGTCCACGAGGTCGCCATCGAGAACCAGGCCGTTCCGGCCTAACACCGGCCAGCCTATCCGGCCACCGACCCGCCATGGTCGACATCGCTGCCCTGACCGCCACGCAGTCCGGTCATCCAGGCCGCCCTGGCCGCCCATCCCGCTGACGCAGGCGTGTTCGCCGGGGGGCGAACACACCAGCCGCCCGCCCGCTCGGGCGGACCCCTCCACCCGTGGGGCGATAGGATAGTACTCTCACCTCCACGCAGCTATTCACTGCTGCCAGTGCGAGTCGTGGAGTTCCTTCGGCCAATTCCGTCTGGATCGCAGCCAGAAGACGCAGGTTCGATTCCTGCTCGCCCCTTCGTCGTGCGCGAACGACAGTGAGCGCGATGCGGAGTTGCGAGGAGATCGAATCAGGGAGCGGTCGAGAGACCGTGGTTCGATTCCTGCTCGCCCTTCGTCGTGCGCGAACGACAGTGAGCGCGACTCAATGTTTGACACGCCCAGAACTTCCACACGGTGTAGAATGTGTACACCGTGTAAATTCGAAACCCGCCGATGACGCCGCGAGGCCGAGGCACCCGACACGGTCGCACGCTCGCCGTGCGACGGTTCAGGTGGGTTCGACTCCCACCCGTGTCCTCCGGAGTCGAGGCCTGCACACTCGACTCCCGTCGCGGGCGGTCGTGACGAGACCGATGCAGGGCTGGTCGCCACGCAACATCCCTCCACACGTATTTTCACCGGCAGGCCGGTGCGAGTCGTGGAGTTACTTCGTTCTCAGCGAACGGACCGGGTTCGATTCCCGGCGCATCGGTCTCGGCACGGGGACCCGCGCGTCGGAGCGGTAGCGTCTCCGGACCGGTATTCGCCTTGCGGCGCGAGGTCTGGAGCTACTTCAGTGGTCCAACGTGGGTTCAAATCCCACCCGCTCCGCTCTGCTGCTGGCAACTTTCACCGGAAACCCGGTGTGCTGCCGACGGGGAGTGCGTGGGCTGGAAGCACAGCCAGGTCGTGCGCTGGGCTCTTAACTCAGTGGTCGCGAGTTCGAATCTCGCCCAGCCCTCTCTCCGGCGAACGCCGGGATGCGGTGAGTCTCACGCCAGGAAGACGCGGGCCGGAAGCACAGCCAGGTCCAGTGCAGCCGACTTTTAATCGGACAGTCGCGGGTTCGAATCCCGCCTGGCCCCTCCATTCTCCGGCGACCGGTAGGGAGCCGTGAGATGGAGCTAGCGGATTCGAGCCCTGCGAGTCGCAGCCCGGGAGCGCAGCGATGCGAGCACCCCGGACCGTCTCGGTCCGGTTCGAATCCCGCCCGGCCCCTCCATTCTCCGGCGACCGGCAGGGAGCCGTGAGATGGAACCTCGATCCGTTCCCATCGGGCGAGGGGTGGCGTTCCTTCGAGTGGCCACGGCGGTCTCCCGACCGCTCCCCGGTTCGAATCCGGGATGCGTCGCATCGCGACGGCCGGCGAGCACCTCGCCGGCATCGCCACCCCGGCTTTTCCCGAGCTGTGGAACGGCTTGACACGCTGCCTGAAGACTTATTACAGAACCAACACATGTCCGGGACACGGGGCGAGTGGGAGCGTTACTTCATCACTCTGACCCGGCCCGAACGGGCCACGCTCCCACGGTTTTCCCCACTTCCAGACACCTTTCCGTACCGGGGTCGCGGTTTCGGACCCCAGAACGCGCTGGTGGGCGCAGGCCACCACGGCCACTTTCCCACCGTGATAGCGATGAAGTTCAACCGCACCACATCGACGGACGAACAGCGAACGACCAACTTCGAGGGTGCGGAGGCGTACCAGCCGGAGAGTCCGGAACTCGGCCTCTACAAGACCGTCGTGAACAACCTCCTCGAGGACAGTTTCTACGAGTCCGACGAGGCGCGCCTGCACAAGCTCGCGCGGCGGGTGACCGTGGCGGCCGACGAGGACCCTGAGTTCGTGCTCAAACTGGCGGCGTACGCCCGGACGGAGCTGTACCTGCGCGACGTGTCGAACCTCCTGCTCGTGTTCGCGGCACAGCACGAGGAGGCGAAGTCGTACGTCCGGGAGTACGCCCCGCGGGTCATCCAGCGCGCAGACGAGCTGAACACGGTCACCGCGATGCAGCTCGAGCTGTTCGGGAAGCCGATTCCCAAGCCGCTCAAGAAGGGTCTCGCGGACTCGTTCCACGAGTTCGACCGCTACCAGTTCGCGAAGTACGACAACCACAACCGCGAGGTGACGTTCCGGGACGTCATGAACCTCGTCCACCCGGCGCCGGAGACGGCGGAGGAGGACGAGATCTTCGAGCGCCTCGTGCTGGGCGACCTCGACGACCATCCCGACGTCGAGCCGCTGGACCCGCCAGAGACGTGGGAGGTCGTCATCTCCGAGCAGGGGAACACACCGGAGGCGTGGCGAGAGGTCCTGCCGAAGATGGGTCTCTTCGCGACCGTCCGGAACCTCCGCAACATGCTGGATGCCGGGCTGGACGGCGAGGAGATCCTCACCGAGGACGACCTCGAGTACGCCCGCGACTCGATGCTCTACCCGTTCCGGTTCTACCAGGCCTACGAGGCCGTCACGGCGGCCGGGGTCGCGGACGAGCACACCGAGCGCTGGCTCTCGCGGGCGGTCGACGCGACGGCGACGAACCTGCCCGACGACCTCGGGAACACGTTCGTCGCGGTCGACCTCTCGGGGTCGATGAACTCGGCGCTCTCCGGGCGCTCCGAGATGACGTACAGGGAGATCGCGTCGTTCTTCGGCGCGGTCCTGCAGGCCCAGGATGCCGACGTCGGGGTGTTCGCGAGCGACTTCGAGACGGTCTCTGCGCACACGGACACGCCGACGCTGGAGCGCGCCCGGAAGATCCGCGACCGCTCCGTCGGTGGGGCCACGAACGCGTGGCTCGCCTTCGAGCACCTCGTCGAGGAGTCGGCCGAGTACGACCGCGTGGTCGTGCTGACGGACATGCAGGTCTGGGACTCCACGTGGGGGTCCGACGAGAGCGTCCGCGAGTGGTTCACCCGCTACCGCGACCAGGTCGCACCCGGGTCGAACCTCTACATGGTCGACCTGCAGGCGTACGGTGACCTGGTGACGCCGGAGGGGTACGACGGCGTCTACAACATCTCCGGGTGGACCGCGGACATCGTCGAGTTCGTCGTCTACGCGGAACGCGAGGACGAGATACTCGACGAGATACGAGACTACTGACCGCGTGAGGGCGTGTGGACGCCCTCGCCGTTACAGGGTCTTCTTCAGCTGGATCTCGTCGTCGGTGACGGTGTCGATGGCCTCCTCCTGGAGCGGGTAGGTGTCCTCACCGCGCTCGCTCCACCCGAGTTTGACGTACAGTTTGTCAGTGATGTCCGGGTTCGGCTTCACGTACGCGGTGCCGTTCTTTACCTCGGCGACGATACCGACGGCGTCGCCGTCCTTGACGACGGTCTTTCCTTCCGCATCCTCGGTGAGTGTGGTCGTTGACATCGCACCTAGACCGTGGGGCGACGGCGGGTTGGGCCTCGCGCTTGCAGTCGCAGGCAACCGAAAGGGGAGACGGACGGCCGGCACACAGCGGCTTGCCAGTGCTGGCCGTCAGTACAGGGGCGTGGGGGCACAACGACTGTGTATGTCGCTCGCAAACGTGTTCGACTCGACGCGGACCAGGCAGGCAAGTGCACTCTCGATGCTCGCTGAAGCCGGGATGGCGCTCTGGCGGGGCAAGACGAAGGTGGCGGCGCTCTTCCTCGGCGCCGCGGCCATCGCGTACCGCTGGAGTGCCCTCGGGTTCGCGGCCGAGGGACTCATCCGCCTCTATCGGCGGTCCCGGACAGACTGAGGGGACCCACCGGCGGCTGTACGCCCGGCTGGAGCCGACCCCAGAGAACCATCTGAACAACAGCCCGCCCGTTTCGTCCCGTTTCCCACTCGGGAACGCGGGACCGACAGTGGCGGCGCCCACGACTCCCTTTACAGCTGTAGTGCTGTAAAGAAGTTCTCGACGCTGTCGTTTACAGACATAGCCGTGTAAAGGGGGCGCCAGAACGGGGAATCAGTTGAAATCGGGCAGTTCGGTGTCCGTATCGGCCATATTGATGTTGACCTCTATGATGTTGGCCGTGCTCGTGACGGCGTCGACGATGCGCTCGTGGTAGGCGGGTTCTTGCATCCGGTTGACCGGCCCGGACACCGACACCGACCCGAGGACGGTGTCGTCCTTGTCGAGGATGGGCGCGCCGATGGCCTGCAGTCCCTTGATCTCCTCCTCCTGGTTGGTCGCGTAGCCCTGCTCGCGCACCCGTTCGAGTTCTGCGAACAGCTCGTCCGGGTCCGTGATGGTGTGTTCGGTCTTCGCGGAGAGCCCGTACTCGTCGATGATGCCCCGGACCCGCTCCTCGCCGAGGTGGGCGAGGATGGACTTGCCGGTCGCCGAGAAGTGGAGGTAGTCGGGCTTCTGGAGCTTGTTGGTCTGGTAGTCCCGGCCGACCGCCTTCTCGCCCTGCACCTTGTAGAGGTTCACCCCGAGGCCGTGCTGTTCGGTCGCGAGGTGGGCGTACTCGCCGGTCTCGTCGGCCAGTTTCTCGATCTCCTCCTTCCCGTGGTCGTAGAGGAGGTGCTGGTTCCGGACGAACTCGCCCAGCAGGAGGAACTGCAGGCCGAGGCTGTAGGTGTCGCCTTCCTTCACGACGAAGTGCTCCTCTCGCAGTGTGGAGAGGTGACTGTACACCGCGCTCTTGGACATGTCGAGGTGGTCGGCGAGTTCGGTCACGCCGGCCCCATCGAGTTCCTCGAGGACCCGGATGATGTCACACGCACGCGACACTGTCTTCAACGTCCTGGACGGCTCGTCACCGGTGTTCGCACGCCCTGCCATGGCAGGAGCCATGGGCCGGACTCGCATAGGTGTTCCCGTTGTGTGCGTTCCGTCCCGGGCCGGATACCCCCGCCATGTCTACCATTTCCTTCCAGTGATGAGACCACACCACGACCGAGTCTTGCGGTTTTACCCGTTCTCATTTCGAGAACAGATAGTGAGCACGCGCTGGGGCCGATTCGCCCCGAGATGTCCACTGTAGGCGTTGCTCATGGGTCGAATCGGCGTTCGACGGAGGAGAACAGGGTCAGTCGCTGGCGAGCTCCGCGATGGCACCGGCGAGGACGCGGGTCGCGGCGGCACAGTCCTCCCAGTCGGTCCACTCGGCGGGGTTGTGGGAGATGCCGTCCCGGGAGGGGGCAAAGAGGAGGCCGGCGTCGGTCACCTGGGCGATGTTCATGGTGTCGTGGGCGGCGCCGGAGTGCATCGCGGTCACGGCGACCCCGGCGTCCTCGCTGGCGGCACAGAAGGCGTCCCGGACCCGGTCGCTCATCGGGACGGGGTCGCGGTGCCACGGTCGTTCGAAGCTCGCCTCGACGTCGCGTTCGTCCTCGATGCGGGCGAGGCTGGCCCGGGCCCGGTCGACGATGGTCTCGATGGCGTCGGGGTCGACGTCCCGGACGTCCAGGCTCAGGTCGACCCGGCCGGGGATGACGTTCGGCGCGTTCGGGCCGACGCCCACCTTGCCGACGGTACCCACCGCCGACGAGGAGTCGACGGCGACGACCTCGTTCGCGGCGTCCTCCACGTCGAGGACGAACTCGCTGGCGGCGGCGAGGGCGTCGGTCCGGGTGCCCATCGGGGTCGTGCCGGCGTGGTTCGCCTCGCCCGAGACCTCGATGGCACAGCGCGAGAGGCCGGTGATGCTCGTGACGATGCCGGCGGCCATCCCGGCGTCCTCGAGCCGGGTGCCCTGCTCGATGTGGAGTTCGAGCCAGGAATCCCACTCGCTGGCGTCGACGGTACCCTCACCGAGGAAGCCGATGTCGTCGAGCGCCTCGTGCAGCGTCTGGCCGTCGTCCGAGAGGTCGTGGGCCTCCTCGACGGTCATGTCCCCCGCGGCGACCGCCGAGCCGACCAGCCCACCCCCGAAGCGCTGGCCCTCCTCCTCGGTGAGGTTCACCACCTCGATGGGTCGGGCGAGGTCGAGATCGGCGGCCTGCATCGCCCGGACCGCCTCGAGCGCCGCGTACACCCCCAGTGGCCCGTCGAAGATACCGCCCTCGGGGACGGAATCTAGGTGGCTCCCCGCGGCGACCGCGTCGGCGTCGGGGTCGGCGCCCTCGGGTACCCACCGGCCCACGACGTTGCCGACCGCGTCGACGCTGACGGCCATCCCGGCGTCGCGACAGCGTTCGACGAAGTACTCCCGGGCGGCCCGGTCCGCCGCCGTCCCCGAGAGGACGGTCCGGGCGTTCCCTGCCTCGACCTGGACCGCGCCGAACTCGGCGTTCGATTCGATGTCTCTCCGTAGCCGTGCCTCGCTGACCTCCATGGTATGAGCTATCTGTAGAACCGGCACTTCACTGTTTCTCTAACTACCAACAAAACAATAAATTGACAGGTATATTCACCGTCCGTCCGCCCGCATGCTCCCGTCCTCGCGCGAAGCCGAGGTCCCCAGAGGGCCCACGACCGCCCCGTAGAGTCGGCGACTCTCCCCGAGTCGGCGGTCGATGGCCGTGGGACTGGAGCCGGAATCGGCCCCGACCCGTGCCGCCATCGCCGGCGTGAACTCGGGGTGGAACTGGATGCCCAGCACGTCCCGGTCCCGGTCGGCGAACGCCTGGATGCCAGAGTCGTCGCGAGCCAGTACGGTGGCACCGGGCGGTGCGCTGGCGACGTGGTCGCCGTGGTAGACGAACGACTCGAACTCGCGGGGGAGGTCCCGGAAGGCCGGGTGGTCGTCGCTCGCGGCGGTGCGCTCGATGGTCGAGAGTCCGGTACGCTGGTCGGGGAGCGATTCGACGCGACCGCCGAGGTGGCCGGCGAGGAACTGATGGCCGAAGCAGACGCCGAGCACCGGCGTCTCTGTCGCCAGCGCGTCGTCGAGGTAGGCACCGAGGGCGTCGAACCACGGCTCCGGGTCGGTGACGTGAGCGTGGGACCCGGCGACGACCACGAGGTCGTAGTCGGTGTGCGCCGGGAGCGTGCCGTGATGGGGGGCGAACCGTTCGAGGTCTGGCTGGTCGGCGAGCTGTTTCTGGAGCACGCGTTCGATGGCCGCCGGGTAGTCGAAGCGACTCGGTGGTGCGAGGCAGGCGATGGACATGGGTGAGAGCACCAGCGCTGGGTGTCTGGATGAATGTCCAGTCCCTACACCTAGAACAAAGAGTTTTCGAACGTACGTTTTATTTTACAGTCTCTGTCGGTGGTGAATCCCCCGGCGGCGGTTGTTTCGACCGCGGCCTGTCTGAAGATTATTAATATTGCCTTGACTATAGCTCACCATAGATTTATTATCTCCTACCAAGTCCGTGTTTGTATGTCACGGGATAGCAGTGGGTGTAACAGTGACAAGACCGACTCGTATCGCAAGTTCCGCCGCCGTGGTTTCCTCGGGGCGACCGCAATCGGGGCCGCAGGCCTCGCAGGCTGTCTCGGTGGCGGTGGCGGCGATACCGACGACTCCGGCGGTGGCGGGGGCGGCGACGGAAACGACGGCGGTGGCGGTGGCGGTGGCGACAACTCCGGCGGCGACCCGCAGTCCGGGGGCACGCTCCAGTGGGGCGGCGCCGTCCCGGTCCAGGGGCTCGACCCGCACCTCGAGAGTGCAGCCGCGACGGCCCGCGTCCTCGAGAACATCGTCGAGGGCCTCGTCAAACTGAACGACGACTACACGTTCTCTCCCGACCTCGCGAAGTCGATGGAGACCTCCGAGGACAACACGAAGTTCACCTTCGAACTCGAGGAGGGCGTGACGTTCCACAACGGCAAGGAGATGACCTCCGCCGACGTGCTGGCCTCCTACGAGCGCGTCAAGAACAACGAGACGTTCCTCGCCAACGGCTTCATGCAGAACGTGGACTCGATGAACGCGCCGGACGACTACACGTTCGAGCTCACGCTGAAGGAGCCCCTCGCGCCGTTCATCGCGAAGATGTCCACCGAGGAGCTCGCCATCGTCCCGAAGGAGCAGGCCGAGAAGGACGAGATCAAAGAGCCCATCGGCACCGGCCCGTACAAGTTCGAGAGCCGTGAGATCGAGACCTCGTTCACGATGGTCAAGAACGAGGACTACTGGAACGACGACGTCGACGGTCCGTACCTCGACAAGATCGTCAAGTCCGAGATCACGGACCCCAGCGTCCGCCTCCAGTCCTTCCGCGCCGGCGAGTACGACTTCATCAACGGCATCCCGCCGAGCGACGTCGAGCGCGTCCAGAACGATTCGAGCGTCAACTTCCAGAAGAAGTTCCCGAAGGCGCTGGTCTACCTCGGGATGAACTGCAACAAGGCACCGTTCGACAACAAGCACGCCCGTCTCGCACTGGACTACGCCATCGACAAGCAGAAGGCGACCGAGGCGGCCCTCTACGGGACCGGCCAGGCGACCGCGACGCCGGCCGCACCCGGGAGCCCGTGGGTCAACGAGGACATCCAGCCCCGCGAGCGCAACATCGAGAAGGCCAAAGAGCACCTCGAGAAGGCGGGCATGCCCGACGGCTTCTCGGTCTCGTTCAAGATTCCGCAGTCCTACCCGGCGCAGGTCCAGGCCGCACAGGTCATCGCGGACGACGCCGCCGAGGCCGGCATCGAGATGAACATCCAGAAGATCACCTGGAGCACCTGGCTCTCGGACGTCTACTCGAAGCAGAACTTCGAGGCGACCACGTCGAGCTACCTCGCGCTGTACTACCCCGACGTGTCCTTCTACAAGTTCCTGCACCCGAACGGGGCGTTCTTCTTCACCGGCTGGAGCAACGACGAGTACAACACGCTCGTCGAGGAGGCCCGCCGGATGTACGACGAGGACGCTCGCGCCGAGAAGTACAAGAAGGCGACCGAGATCCTCCACGAGAACCGCGCCGGTCATCTGTTCCTGTTCTGGCAGGCGAACCTCTACGGGGCCCAGCCGGACTACAAGGGGCCGATGGGCACGGCCGACGGGTCCACGCTCAACTTCGCGGACAACTACTTCGACGAGTAAGCACGAGTACGAATGTCCCTGGCAAGTTACCTCGTGAGACGGGTGGGCTTCATGGCCGTGACACTGCTGCTGGTCACGGTCATCACCTTCGCCGTCACCAACATCCTCCCGGGCGACGTGGCCCTCCTGATACTGGGGCCGAACGCCAGCGAGGAGAAGATCATGGCGTTGCGCCAGCAGATGGGCCTGAACCAGCCACTGTACGCCCAGTACTTCGACTGGCTGGCGGGGCTGCTCACCGGCGACCTCGGTACGTCGCTGAAGTTCGGTGAGTCCGTCACGGCCCTCATCGTCGAGAAGCTGCCGCGCTCGCTCATGCTCGCGGTCGCGGCGACCGGCGTCGCGGTCGTCCTCTCCATCCCGCTGGGCATCGTCGCCGCCTACCGACAGAACGAGTGGCCGGACTTCATCGCCTCGACGTTCGGGTTCGTCGGTGTCTCCATCCCCATCTTCCTGTGGGGGCTGGTGTTCATCCTGGTGTTCGCCATCTGGCCGACCCAGTTCTTCAACATCGACTTCTTCCCGACCACGGGCTACGCCGCACCCTCCGAGGAGGGCTGGGGGATGACGCTGCGTCACCTCGTCCTCCCGGCGACCTCGATGGGCTTCGCGCTCACCGCCTACATCATGCGGATGACGCGGTCGTCCATGCTCGAGGTCCTCTCCGAGGAGTACGTCAAGCTCGCCCGGGCGAAGGGTATGTCCGAGAACGTGGTCGTGTTGCGCCACGCCTTCCGGAACGCCGTCATCCCGGTCATCACGGTCATCGCGTTCCAGTTCGCCTACGCCTTCGGCGGCGTCGTCGTCCTGGAGCAGGTGTTCTTCTGGCCGGGCATCGGGCGGCTCACCCTGACCGCGGTGAAGGCACGCGACATCCCGCTGTTGCAGGGCTGTATCATCGTCATCGCGCTGATGTACATGATATCGAACCTGGCGGCGGACGTGCTGTACGCGTACTTCGACCCGCGCATCCGCTACGGGGGTGACAACTGATGTCGACCGAGACCAGCCGCGGGAGCGTCCTGCCCGTCGAGCAGGCGAAGATCGACCGCATGCACCGCTTCTGGCGGCAGTTCCGCGGCAACACGAAGGCCATGGTCGGCCTCGTCATCGTCCTCTCGCTGGTCGTCACGGCCGGCATCTCGACGGTGACCATCTCCAAGTCCGAGATAGCGAAGACGAACATCGAGGAGCGCTCCGAGGCCCCGTCGCTCGAACACCCGTTCGGGACCGACGACCTCGGGCGCGACATCCTGTTGCGCGTGCTGAAGGGCAGCAGTATCTCGCTGTACGTCGGGTTCGGCGCGATAAGCGGCGCACTGGTGGTGGGGACAGCCATCGGCGTGTTCGCCGGGTACTACGGCGGCCTCGTCGACGAGGTCCTGATGCGGGTGATGGACGCCGCGATGGCGTTCCCGCCCATCCTGCTCGCGCTGGCCATCATGGTCGTCATCGGGCCACAGCTCAACAACGTCATCCTCGCTCTGGCGTTCGTCTACACGCCGTACATTGCCCGCGTCGGGCGGTCCGCGGCCATCTCCGAGCGCAACGAGGAGTACGTCGAGGCGGCGGTCGCCCGCGGCGAATCGGACACCCGCATCGTCTTCAGCGAGGTCCTGCCGAACTGCATGGCCCCGCTGCTCGTCCAGGCATCCATCAACATCGCGTTCGCGATGCTGGCGGAGGCGTCGCTGTCGTTCCTCGGTCTGGGGGCACAGCCGCCGACGCCGTCGTGGGGCCTGATGATAAGCAACGGCCGCAAGTTCATGCAGACCGAACCGTGGATGATCATCTTCCCGGGGCTGGCCATCGCCATCACCGTCTTCGGGTTCAACATGCTCGGCGACGGCCTGCGCGACGTGCTCGACCCCAAGGTCGATACGGAGGAGCGCTAAGATGACAGAGCCAGTACTGGAGGTGAAGAACCTCCGCACGGAGTTCAAGACCGGCGCGGAGCCGGTCGTCGCGAGTAACGAGGTCTCGTTCACGCTGCACGCGGGCGAGACGATGGGACTGGTCGGCGAGTCCGGGGCCGGGAAGTCGGTCACCGCGCGCTCGCTGCTCCAGCTCATCGACAAGCCGGGCCACATCACCGGCGGGCAGGTGCTCTACGACGGCGAGGACCTGCTGCAGCGCTCGAAGAAGGAGATGCAGGAGATCCGGGGCAAGGAGATCGCCCTGGTCCCGCAGGACCCGATGACCTCGCTGAACCCCGTCCTCACGGTCGGGAGTCAGATCGTCGAGACGGTCGAGCGCCACCAGGACGTGACCGAGGAGGAGGCCCGGGAGATCGCCATCGACTCGATGCGCGAGACGGGCATCCCGGACGCCGCGGACCGCTTCGCGGACTACCCGCACGAGTTCTCGGGCGGGATGCGCCAGCGCGTCCTCATCGCCATCGCGCTCTCGTGCCAGCCGGACGTCATCATCGCGGACGAGCCGACGACCGCGCTGGACGTGACGACGCAGGCGAAGATCCTCGACCTGCTGAACGAACTGCAGGAGGAGAAGGGCGTGGCCATCCTGATGATCACGCACAACCTGGGCGTGGTCGCCCAGACCTGCGACACGGTCGGCGTGATGTACGCCGGGAACCTCGTCGAGAAGGCCGACATGGACGACCTGTTCGAGCGACCGACCCACCCCTACACGCGGGGGCTCATCGACTCCATCCCGCAGACGGACCAGGCCTACGACGAGTTGCCGACGCTCGACGGCGCGATGCCGGACCTGACGGAACTGCCCGAGGGCTGTAACTTCGCGCCGCGGTGCCCCCACGCGACGCCCGGGTGTCGCGAAGGCGGTGACCCCGCGCTCGAACACGTCGCGGGCACGGACTCGGCGGCAGCCTGCATCCACGCGGACGACCTCGACCTCGCCGAGGGCGTCGAGCCCGACGGCCACGCGGCCGGCCGCGCCGAGGTCGACCGCTCCGGCGACCCGCTCCTCGACGTGCGGGGGCTGAAGAAGCACTTCGACGCCGGGGATAGCTTCCTCGACGGCCTGACGCTGTCGACCGACGGCGGCCTGCCGACCATCCAGCGACAGAAGGTCAAGGCGGTCGACGGGGTCGACTTCGAGATCTACCCCGGCGAGACCGTCGGCCTCGTGGGCGAGTCCGGCTGTGGGAAGTCCACGGTCGCACGGACCATCCTGCAACTGCTCGGCCCGACCGACGGCGAGGTCTACTTCGACGGCGAACCGCTGCACGCGCTCGACGACAGCGACGTGCGCAGCCTGCGGGCCGAGTTCCAGATGATCTTCCAGGACCCCCAGAGTTCGCTCAACCCGCGCAAGACCGTGGGTCGCATCATCGGGCGGGCGATGGAGAAACACGACGTTGCTACCGGCGAGGAGAAACGCGAGCGCGTCGCCGAGTTGCTCGAACGCGTCGGCCTCTCGGCCGGCGCCGCGGAGAAGTACCCGCACGAGTTCTCGGGCGGGCAACAGCAGCGCATCGCCATCGCACACGCGCTGGCGGTCGAGCCGAAGCTCATCGTCTGTGACGAGCCGGTGTCGGCGCTGGACGTCTCCGTGCAGGCCCAGATCCTGAACCTGCTGAACGAGGTGCAGGCCGAGTACGGCCTCTCGTACCTCTTCATCTCGCACAACATCGGGGTCGTCAAGCACATCTGCGACCGCCTCGCCGTGATGTACCTCGGGAAGATCGCCGAGTTCGGCACGGTCGAGGAGGTGTTCTCGCCGCCGTTCCACCCCTACACGGAGGCACTGCTCTCGGCGGTGCCACACGCCGACCCGACGAAGCGCACCGACCGCATCCTGCTGGACGGGACGGTTCCCAGCCCCATCGACCCGCCGTCGGGCTGTCCGTTCCGGACCCGGTGCCCGAAGAAGATCGGGGAGGTCTGCGAGGAGGAGGAGCCGCCCCTCGAGACGGTCTCGGAGACCGGGCATCGCATCTCCTGTCACCTCTCGGAGGCGGAGATGAGCGAGCGCGACTCCTACCTCGCCGAGACACCGCCACAGGCACAGAGCGACTGAGAGAAACCCCTTTACCGTCATGCCGTTTACAGTCGACGAGATGGGAGATACGCGGGTCTGTGACTGCAAGGTCGGGCGCGTCGCAGACGAGTTCGACCTCGCGGGCGTCCACGAGTCACTCGCAGAGCGCTGGGTCCGCGACCGCGACGACTACAGCCTGCGCGAACTCGCGCGCTACTTCGACGAGCGCGTGCTGACCGCGGCGATGCGCGAGGCCGGCGAGGACCCCCTCGGCAGCGAGGTGGCCTCGGCCTACGACGCCCTGACCGACGACGCGGTCTCCAGCGGGGAGCGCGTGCAGGTCGAGAACCGGCTCTCGCGTGCGGGCGTGGACGTGGACGCGGTCCGCGAGGCGTTCGTCTCGCACCAGACCGTCCACACCCACCTGCGCGAGTGCCTCGACGTCGAGAAGGAGACGGGCCCGGAGGGCGACCCGACCGACCGGGCGAAGGACACGCTGTTCGCGCTCCAGAGCCGGACCGAGGCCGTGACCGAGTCGACGGTCGACTCGCTGGCGAACTCCTCGCTCGCACTGGACGACTTCGACGTGCTCGTGTCCGTCAGCGTGACATGCGCTGCGTGCGGGCGGTCGTACGACGTCGGCGAGTTACTCGACCGCGGCGGCTGTACCTGTAAGGAGCCATGATACTGATGCGAAGCAAGACTTTACCGATCGACGACCCGACCAGCAACCATGAGTTCGCAGGTACCTGAGCCGGCCGTCAGCGTGGAGGCCGAGAACGTCGGCGGCATCGACGAGACGCGGGTCGAGCTGGCAGCGGGCGTGACGGTTCTCGCGGGCCGGAACGCGACGAACCGGACCTCGTTCCTGCAGGCCCTGATGGCCGCGCTCGGCAGCGAGCGCGTCTCGCTGAAGGGCGACGCGCAGGCGGGGTCGGTCGAACTGGAGACCCCCGAGGCGACCTACACCCGGAGCCTCGAACGCGGGCCCGAGGGCGTCCGCTTCGGCGGCGACCCGCTGCTCGACGACCCGGAGGTGGCGGACCTGTTCGCGTTCCTGCTGGAGGACAACCCGGCGAGGCAGGCCGTCGAGCGCGGCGACGACCTCTGGGAGCTGGTGATGCGCCCGGTCGACACCGACGCCATCGAGGCCGAGGTGAACCGACTGGAGGCACAGAAGGAGGAACTCGACCGCCAGCTGGAGGAGCTTTCGGCCGTGAAAGAGCGGCTCCCGACGCTCGAACAGCAGCGCAACGAGGTCGACGCCGACATCGAGGAGACCGAGGCGGAACTCGCGGCGGTGGAGGCCGAACTCGAGGCCGCCGAGGCAGACCTGACCGACGAGTCCGTCGACGACGTCCTCACCGACCTGAACGAGGTCCGTGGCGACCTCGAGGACGTCCGGTTCGCGCTCCAGAGCGAGCGCGAGAGCGCCGAGTCCCTGGAGTCTGAGCAGCGTGACCTGCGCGAGGAACTCGAGTCACTCCCCGAGCAACCGGCGGCCGAACTCGCCGAGCTACAGGAAGACCTGGAGCGCTACCGCGAGCGCAAGCGCCGGCTCGACTCGGTGACGAGCACGCTCCAGAACCTGCTCTCGTTCAACCGGGAGATGCTCGAGGGCGAGCACGCCGACCTGTTCGACCGGCTGGTCGCGGTCGAGAAGGGAGAAGAGGACGGGTCGGCCGAGGACGACGGAGGTAGCGCCGGCCTCGACACCGACGCAGGGCCCGTCGACCCCGGCGAGGCACTGTGCTGGACCTGCGGGTCGACGGTCGAGACCGACCAGCTGGAGGGGATGCTCGACCGGTTGCAGTCGGCCTACCAGGACGCCCGGGCCGAGCGCTCGACCGTGGTCTCGGAACTCGAGGACGTGCAGGCCGAGAAGCGGGCCGCAGAGCGAAAGCGCGACCGCCGGGAGTCGCTCCGCGAGGACATCGAGGCCATCGAGATGGAACTGGCCGAGCGCCGCCGACGAATCGGGGACCTGGAGCGTCGACGCGACGACCTGGAGGCGGAGGTCTCCGCACTCGAGGCCGAGGTCGACGAGCGCCGGGAGGCCGACGAGGACGAACTCGTCGCGCTCCACGAGCGCGCGAACGACCTCGAGTTCGAGCTGGGGCGACTCCACGAGCGCCGCGCCGACCTCACCGAGCAGATATCGGACCTGGAGGCGGAACTAGAACGTGAGGCCGACCTCCGCGAGCGCCGCGAGCAGGTGGCGGCCGACCTCGAAGCAGAGCGAACGAAGATCGACCGGCTGGAGGCCGACGTGGTCGAGTCGTTCAACGACCACATGGCCGAACTGCTGGACCTCCTCGGGTACGAGAACGTCGAACGCATCTGGATCGAGCGAAAGCGAGCGGGCGACGACGAGGTGACCCGGAGCACGTTCGACCTGCACGTCATCCGCAGCGACGAGACCGGCGCGACCTACGAGGATTCCATCGTCCACCTGAGCGAGTCCGAGCGGACCGTCACCGGCCTCACCTTCGCGCTGGCGGGCTACCTCGCCCACGAGGTGTACGAGGAGGTGCCCGTGGTCCTGCTCGACTCCCTCGAGGCCGTCGACTCCGCGCGCATCGCGGCCGTCGTCGAGTACTTCGAGTCCTACGCGGACTACCTCGTCGTCGCGTTGCTCCACGAGGACGCCGAGGCGCTCCCCGACGAGTACCGGCGCGTCACGGACATCTGAGTCAGCCGGTGCTCGGCTGTGAACCGTCCGCAAAAAGCAGGTGAGAGTGGCGATTCTTCGGTCGGGGCTGTGCAGTTACCTGTAGGTGTGGGTCGGATATATCTATGCTCTGTGGACTCCCCTCGTGTCTGGCCGATTCGAGCCCTAACGACACGTTCGAGGGTTCACAGAACGGTTTAATCGGTTCATAGTTAGTACGCTGACACGTGAACCGCTGGCATGGTACGACGACGACAGGTGGGTCGGTCGGTGTCTCCCACGACCGGGACGGTGCTGCTGGTGGGAATCGTGGTGCTGCTGGCCATCCTCGTGACCCAGGCCGCGACGGGGCTGGCGACGACGACCGAGCCGGCACCACTCGGGACGTTCGAGGTCGAGTACGTCCCGACGGGGGCGGGAAACTACGGCACCGTGAACGGGACGACCGTGTTCAACGGCCCCTACCTGAACGTCACCCACGTCGGCGGGACGACCGCCGATGGGACCCGGCTGTTCGTCGTGGACGGAGACGGCAACGAGGTCGCCTGGGCCGACGTCTGGACCGGCGGCGAGACCGTCGAGAGCGGGGAGTTCCTCCACATCGACGGTGAATTCAGCGACGGCGCGCTGAACCACGTCTGCCCGGGCGAGGCGTACCGGCTCGTCTGGCGGTCCGAGTCCGGCTGGCAGGCCATCCTCGCGGAGACCACGGTTCCGGATGGCGAACAGACCCTGCCCGACCCGACCTGGTGCGACTGAGCCGGCACACCCCCGACGCGCTACCGCTTCGACCGCTTGCTCCTGAACTCCTTCCGCAGGTGCATCAGCGCGAGACTCGGTGCGTGCTTGACGAAGTCCCAGACCGCTCTCGGTCCTGCGTCGACCAGGACCCGGACCACGCCCTTCTTCTCGGTGAAGAACAGCGGGCGTCCCCGGTAGATGTCGCGCTCGTAGACCCGGTCGCGTTCTCTGTGCTCCAGTACCTCCTCGACGGTCGCCACGTCGTTCCAGTCGCCCCGCATCACGACAACCCCGTCGGGGTTCACGACGTGGACCGAATTCGGCATCCCGCCGTACGTCCTGTGGGCCGTCCCCTCGACGTCGTCCACCAGGACCGTGCGTTCGACGTCGTACTCGGCCGCGAACTCGCGTGCCCGGTCGAGTTTCTCCTGGAACGAGCCGTGGGCATCGTAGTGCTCGCCGGGGTGGGCTTCGCGGGTGTACAGCAGCACGAACACCACGTCGTCGAACCGTCGCTGGAGCCGGTCCATGGCGTGGACCTTCGAATCCGTGATGGGGCACGTCAGGCTCCCGGTCTCGAGCACGACCCACTCGTCCTCGAAGTCGGAGAGCCGCACCGTCTCCCCGTCGAGCGTGGTCGCCTCGAAATCGGGTGCCTCCTCACCCGGCCTCGGCCCGTCGAATGTCCTGAAGTCGTAGTACGCCGGCCCGAAATGGCGGTAGTTGTAGCGGTCCGTCGGCTCGGTGGTCCGGTGCCTGTCCGCCTGTCGCGTGGTCATCGTTCTCACTGTGAGGATATGCCGGGGAGGTAGATTCAATAACTGCCTAGCACTATCGGTAGTATATATCTACGTGGGACCGTCGAACATGTACCAGTGCATCCGGGGAACGCCGCAGATGGAGCCAGCGACCGCATGAGAGCCGTCACGTTCACGCTCGGGCGACCGGACAGCCCGCACATCGCCTACCGGATGTTCGACCCGGACTCGGCGTTCGAACGCGAGGAGATATACCACCTCAACGTCCTCGCCGACGGCTCCGTCGTCCTGCTCGGCCGCGTCCGGGGTGACCTGGAGGTGGTGCGACGACTGCTTGACGAGGAGGCGGACGTGCTCGGGTACAGCATCTCGCAGGCCGACGGTCGCAGCGGGCTGGCCTACGTGCATGCCCGGCCACCGCCCGAGATGAAGGAGTTCCTGCAGCTCCCGCGCACCCACGAGGTCCTGTTCGACTTCCCGCTCGAGAGCACCAGCGACGGCCGGCTCGAGGTCGTGATGATCGGCGAGACGAACGCGGTGCTACAGGAGGCGCTGGCGGCGATACCCGGGGAACTCGCGGTGCGCGTGGAGCGCATCGGTCCGTACCCGGACCCGAGAGAGCAGGTGGTGTCCCTGCTGACCGACCGCCAGCGAGAGGTGCTCGACGTCGCCCTCGACCTCGGCTACTACGACATCCCGCGGCAGGCGACCCATCGGGACATCGCCGACCAGCTGGGGCTCTCCGTCGGGACCGTGAGCGAACACCTCCAGAAGGTCGAATCGACGGTGTTCGGGCACATCCGCACCTGAGCCGTCCCGGTACGCCCGGCGCGGCTCCCAACTACCCAAGGATTTATTATTTATCTGTGTGAAAGGGTGGGTATGGTCGACAAAGACGATCTTCGAGAACAGATGATCGACGCCTTCGGTGGCGCTGACTACCCCATCTCCAGCCCGATGGACCTCGTCCCGGCACTCCCGAACGGCCCCGGCACCCGCTTCGAGTCCGGCGACTTCTCCATGACGGCGATGGAACTCCAGACCAAGCTCCCCGGCGGCGACTTCCCCTACGACGACGTCGAGTCCTTCGTCGACGACGTCATGGAGAACCTCGAGGAAGGCGGCCACCTGAACTGAGCAGCCTGCCGGTTTACCCCTGCGAACCAGCCCGGTCGCCCCGGTGTGACCGCTGGTTGTGGAGCCACTCCGTGCCAGTGGCTATCCTTCTTTCGCGCCGATGTCGCTCTCTAGCTCCCCTGCTATCGATCACGTGGACTCCCGACCTGCCGGAACGAACCCGGTCAGGAGCACCACCGCGTAGCCAAAGAGGAGGATCGCCCCGAAGACGACGACCGCGTCCTGCTCCATCTGCGGGAACACGGTCCCCGCGAACAGGACGAGGAGGACGTCGAGGAACATCCCGGGGATGGACAGCAACGCGGCTGCGGTTGCCCGGTCCTGGTGCGGGATGCCGGCCCAGCGGTAGACGGGGTAGGTGACGAGGGCCATCATCGGGACGACCGAGACGAAGAAGCCGGCGACCACGAGCGGGGTCGCCGGCGAGAGCAGGACGTGCCCGACCAGTCGTATCATGATGGCCACGACCAGCCAGACCGTCAGTCCCCAGAGGACCAGCGAACCGAGCGTCTTGCGTGCGAACGTCTGTCGTGCCGTGGATTCTACGTGCATCGTACTGTGGTGGTTTCGTCGTGTGCTGTCGTGGTTCGATTCACCGGTAGAGCTGGTTCGTCCGCGTCCCGTCCTCCGGGTCGGCCGTCTCTCCGGGGGAGTGGTCGGCAGCGCCGAGTCGCGAATCTATCTCGGCCTCCCAGCCGTCGAAGATCGCCTCTATCAGCGCCGGGGCCCTGTACTGGAAGTACCTCGCGACGAGCCAGCCGAGCGGGCCGTACTTCGTGTCGAAGTCGAACGCGACGGTGACGGTGACGCCCTCGGGCCCCGTCGAGACGCGCCACTCGCCCTCGAACCGCGAGAACAGCCGTCTGTGTAACTCGCTGGAGGCGGTGTCGACCGCCACGGCGAAGCTCTGCCCCTCGTCCCAGTGGGTGACCGTCTCCAGCCACGCGTTCCCGTCGGTGTCGGTACAGCGGCGGACCATTCCGGCTCCCTCGCCCTCGACAATCTCGACCGCGGTGAGGTTCGGCGCGACCGTCGCGTAGACCTCGGGGTCCGTCACGACCGCCCAGACCACGTCCGCGGGTGCATCTATCGACCGGTTCGTCCGTATTCGGGTCATCTACAGCCCGAACGGAGGCCACGCGAGGGAATAAGTGTGAGCAGAATGAGATTTTTGTAAGCCGCGTTGCCGAAGAACCGTTTGGTTAGCGACCTGACCAGTCGACGGTCGTGACCGCGAGGCTGTCGTCGAGGGTGAGCCGGAGGGACTCGTCGTCGGCTTCGATGGTGACGGTGGCGGTCCAGCCGTCCTCGGTCGACACCGTCTCGTCGAACTCGCGTGCGAGTGCCTGCAACTCCCAGTAGGGAAGGTCGGCGACGTCGATGCCGCGGTCGTAGTAGAACGAGACCACGGCAGGGTGTCTGACCACGTGCCCGAACAGGGGTGCTCTGGCCTCGTACTTGCAGTTCCCACAGCGATGGTGCGAGGAGACGCCGCCAGCGTCCGGGTCGCCCTCCACCGTCATCGACATCTCGCCGGCACAGTTCGGGCAGATGCCGTCCATCGCGAGGTGGAAGCGACTCCGGGTCCACTCGTCGAACGCGGCCGCGACCGCCCCCGGCGACCGCCCGGACAGGCCCGCAGGAGGAAACTCGTTCCACATCACCGTCTCCCCGCACGCCGAGCACTCCACGATGCCGTACTCGTCGTACCGGACGACGAGCGTCCCGCCGCACTCGACGCAGTGGCCGTCGATCTCGGCCCGGTCGACCTGCGGTTGCTCGGTGAGCGTCCCCGCGAGGACCGCCCTGACGACCTCCCGGCCCGCCTGTGTCAGCTCGTAGCCGTCCTCGCCCTTCGCGACGAAGTGCTCCCGGAGCTTGCCGAGGTGGTAGTTGAACTGTCCGCTGTTGGGGTTCCCGACCCGCTCCCGGAGGTCGCTGAATGAGACGGGCCGGTCCCCGGTCTCCCAGAGTGCCCGGAGGATGGCGACCCGTGTCTCGTCGCTCAGGAGCCAGAACGCGAGCTCGGGGGCGGCGTCCGACTCTGTGGGTTCCATACGAGTACAGAGAGTACACCGACGACCATTGAACTTGCCGTCGAGCCGGGAGAGAGCGTTCGTTGCCGTCGAGAGTGCCAGCAAGCCACGGAACCGCGAAAAATGACGTGCCGAGCCGCTGGTTGGCGGCCTATTCCTCGCCGGTGGTCCAGCCACGCATCCGGGCCTTCTCCTCGGGCGCCGGCTTCTTCTTGCTCTGGGCGTAGGTCTTGTCGTCGATGAGCTGCCGGCGGACCGCGTCGCGCGCGCTGGCGATGGCCTGGCTCGCGCCGTAGCCCTCGCCGGAGGCGATGTAGCGCCCGTCGTCGGTGAACAGGCGCATCCGGGCGTACAGGAGCGGGGTGCCACGGAGCGTCTCGTCGTGCTCGTGCAGGTGTACCTTCGCGTCGAGCAGACTCATCGGGGCGTCCTTCATCGTGCCCTCGATGAGGTCGACGACCTCCTCGTAGCTGATGTCGTCGAGCAGGTCCATCCCGTACACCTGGACGGCGCGGCGGCCGGGGGCCTCCCGGACGAGCGCGTCGAGCAGGTCGGTGGTCGTCACGATGCCGACGACCTTGCCGTCCTCGACCACGACGACCGAGGACACGTCACGCTCCAGCATCATGTCGACGGCGTGGCCGAACGAGTCGGTCGGTTCGGCCGTCACGACGGGCGTACTCATGAAGTCCCGGACGGGCACGTCGAGCAGGCGGTCGGAGTCGCCCTCCCGGCTGCCGAAGCCGCCGTGGCCGGTGCCCGTCGACTCGTTGCCGGAGGAGCCGCCCTGGGTCCGCTCGGTCTTCCGGGCCGTGAAGGGCACCACGTCCACCAGGCTGAGGACGCCGACCGGCGAGCCGTTCTCGACGATGGGCAGGTGCGAGATGTGCTCGGTGCGGAAGCGGTTGATGGCCTCCCCGACCGTGTTCGACGGTTCGAACGTGATGGGGTCGGCGGTCGTGACCGCCCCGACCGAGATGTCCGAGAGGGCCGGCCGTACGGCCTCGACGATGGCGTCGACCGTGACGACGCCGACGAGGTCTCCACCCTCCTCGACCGGCAGCAGGCCGGAGTCGGCCTCCCGCATCAGCCCGGCGACCTCGCGCACGTCCGCGGTGGGGGCGACCGAGGGGACGTGCCAGACCAGCCCGCGAACCTTCGCGTCGGGGTTGCGGTGCGAGGAGAGGAACTGCCGTCGAGTGACGACACCGAGTACCTCACCGTCGTCCGTGACGACGACCGCGCGCGTCGAGGGGTCCTCGAAGTGGGCGGTGAGTTTCGAGACACGAGAATCGGCGTCGGTCGTCGGGTAGTTCGTCGTGACGACGTTGTTGATGTCCATCGACGGTTTCACCACCTCGACCTACGTGCCGTGGGGTGATAACCCCGCACCTGAATTCTCACGTCATGGGAGCGTTCAAAACCGGGCGGGGCGTATGTTACCACACTATGCGAGTGGTTCGCGCCCCGGAGACACAGCGCTGTTTCGCCTGTGGCGACCGGGCGGACGTGGCGGTCGCGCGGGGCTACCGCCTCGCCTACGCCTGCTGGGAGCACGCCGAGGAGCTGCTGGAACAGGGCGGTATGCTCGTCGGCCGAGACCTCGAGGACCGGCCGGCGAGGCAGTGACCCCGTCCCACCGGCGGCGCTACTGCATCCCGTCGACCGCGTCGAGGTAGTCCTCCAGCAGGCGCGGGAAGTCACGGCCTTCCAGGTAGCGCAGGCCGAAGTCGTCGGCCCAGTTGATGATGCCCTGGTCCTCGGTGACGACGCCGGCGTCGAGTTCGCGCGCCAGCACCAGCAGGTCGAGGTCCTCGCGGGAGTCCAGGACGCCCTGGCGCAACGTCTTCCGGTACTCGTCGCGCAGGTCCGAGATGACGTAATCCACCTCGGTCATCGTGTCGTCGGCGTCGTCGCCCCGGTCGACCCGGGTCTCCTCGGCCTTCCGGACGGCCTTCTCCGAGACTCGCAGGCCGCGGTTCACCCGGTCGGTCATCTCGCCGATGAATCCGTAGACGAGTTCAGCCGGGATCATGACCTCCAGTCTGGCGGGGGCCTTCTTGATGATCCACGTGTTCAGGCTCGCCAGCACGTCGTCGGAGACGTCCCGGTTCTCCAGCATGTTCAGCAGCTCCTGGTAGGTCGACGGCGGCATGTAACAGGAGATGTTGAGGTCCAGTTTCGCCCGCGAGATGAGGTCCAGCACGCGGGTCAGGGTCGCGTCGAGGTCCTCGTCGTCGCGTCGTATCTCCTGGGTGAGGAACGTCGAGGTGTCCACGACGAACCGCTGCTTGAGGGGGTGCGTCGACATAGTGGAGATTGGTGCCCGACGGTGAAATACCTCAAGGGCGGTGAGCACCTATCTCCAGTGATGCAATACGTGGCTGCACTCGGGCTGTCGCGGGCGGCGTTCGACGAGGTCGCCGAGCGCTTCACCACGCGAACGTTCAGGGGCCGGGAGTACCACCACCTCCGCCAGCGGACCAGCGCGCTGCCGCCGGGGACGGCCATCGTGGACGGGACGCCGGTCCGGGGGTTCCCGAGCGTCCCGCGCACCCTCCAGCTCGCCGCGGGTATCCAGCACCACTTCGACGGCGAGTTCGTCGTCGAGGAGAAACTGAACGGCTACAACGTCCGGGTGGTCCGACTCGACGACGGGACGGTCCTTGCGGTCACCCGGAGCGGCGTCGTCTGCCCGTTCACGACCTGGGTGGTCCGGCAGGACCTCGACCTCGCGGCCTTCTTCGACGCCCACCCCGACGCGATGCTCTGTGGCGAGATGGTCGGGCCGGAGAACCCCTACACGACCTGTGACTACCCCGAGGTCGACTCCATCGGCTTCTTCGCGTTCGACGTGCGCGACCGGGCGAGTGGCCACCCGATGTCGGTCCCGGAGCGCCGCGAGTGCTGCGAGCGCTTCGGCATCCCGCAGGTCCGGTCGCTGGGCCGGTTCGACCCCGGCGAGGGGGACGAGGTGATGGCGGTCGTGGAGGCGCTGGCCGAGGACGACCGCGAGGGAATCGTGATGAAGTCCCGAGACGGCGAGCGGTTGCTCAAGTACACGACCTCGGCGGCGAACCAGGGGAACCTCCGGTACGGGTTCGCCTACCCGTTCGACTACGGCAAGGAGTACCTGTTCCCGCGACTCCTCCGCGAGGCGTTCATGGCGGTCGAGCAGGCAGACGACGCCGAGGCGCTCCGCGAGCGCCAGCACGCCATCGGCGAGGCCATCCTCGGTCCGTTCGTGGAGGCCATCCGGGCGGTCGAGGCCGGCGAGACGCTCGGCGAGACCCACGTCGTCCGCGGGGACCCCATCGTCCTCGACGAGTTGCTCGAACACCTCGGGAACCTCGGGCTGACCATCACCATCGAGTCGGACCGCACCCGTGACGGCGAGCGCGTGCTCGCGTTCTCGAAGGAGTACCGCTCCAGTACCGACTCGATTCTGGCCTATCTCGACGGGCAGCCGTTCGGGGAGTGAGGACGGTTCCGGGACGGACAGTGCTATCCGGGCGTGGCTCCGAGTGTCGGCCGGATGAGAGACTCGTTCGACCGTCTCCTCGCTCGACTCAAGCGACCGCTGCTGTACGTGATGGGCGTCCTCTACGTCGTCGCGGGCGTGATGCACTTCGTCGTCCCGCAGGTGTACGCCCAGATAATCCCGCCGTTCCTGCCCGCGCCGCTGGCGCTGGTCTACCTGTCCGGGGTCGCCGAAATCGTCCTCGGACTCGGCGTCATGGTCCCGCGGACCCGCCGGGTGGCCGCCTGGGGCCTCATCGCCCTGCTGGTCGCCATCTTCCCGGCGAACGTCTACATGGCGACGAGCGACGTGGTCCTGACGGGCGCACCGGCGGCTATCAGGGACCCCTCGGGAGTCGGGCGGTGGGCCCGACTCCCGCTCCAGGCGGTGCTCGTCCTCTGGGCCTGGTGGTACACCCGGCCGATGCCCGGGGACGGCGGGTGACACTGGCGGACCCGGAGATTCGTCTCAGTCGTCTGCCGCCTTCTTCTCGGTGTCCGGCGGGACGGTCAGGTCGAGCACGAGGTCCTCGCCGTCACGCCGGAACTCGGTTCCGAAGCGACGCGAGAGCGTCCGCATCCGCTCGCGACTCCAGTTCGCGACGCCGTCCGGGGCGTGGTTCACGGCGAACTCGTCGATCTCGGTGGGGACCAGCCGCAGGCCGGTGATGCTCCCGGCCCTGACCTCGACCACGAACAGGAAGCTCCGGTCGTTGTGCAGGCCGGAGTCGACCGCGTAGTCGTCGACGAGGTCGCCGGTGTCGTAGAGGACGAGGCCGTCGCGGTAGCGTTCGACCCCGTGGAAGACGTGGGCGCTGTGGCCGAAGACGAGGTCGACCCCCTGGTCGACCAGCCAGTGCGCGAACGACTGGAAGCTCTGGGGCGGGGCCGTCCGCATGTTCGGGCCCCAGTGGAGCGAGACGACGAGCAGGTCGGGGTCGGCGCGCGTTGCCGCCGCCAGCGACTCGGCGACCACGTCTCTGGTTTCCGTGGGGACCGAGCCGCTGTCGTCGATCTCGACGTACGCGGTCCCGGGTCGTTCCTGGCTGGCGGCGAACTCGGGCGTGTTGTCGGTGAACGCGACGAGGGCGACCGTGCAGTCGCCGACGCTGACGACGGCGGGACTGCGCGCTGCGGCGACCGTGCGGCCGGCGCCCGAGCAGGCGACGCCGATGGACGTGAGCGTGTCGAGGGTGTCGTACAGCCCCTCGACGCCGAAGTCGAGCACGTGGTTGTTCGCGAGCGACACCCAGTCGACGCCGGCGTGTCTGAGCGCGGGGCCGGCCCACTCGGGGTCGGCGCGGAAGTGGAAGGGGTGGTAGGTCTCGGTCCAGGGGTCGCCGCCGGTCGAGAGACAGCACTCGAGGTTCAGGAAGACGCCGTCACAGGTCTGGATGGTCGGGAGCAGGTCGCCCCAGACCGCGGTCGCGTCACGCGTCCGCTGGTGTTCGTCCACCAGTCGACCCAGCATCGTGTCGCCGGCGAACGCGAGCGTCACCGACTCTGCGTCGTCGCCCGGGGCCGGGCTCACCACAACCACCTGTCGAGATACCGTGCCGTGGTTGCCCTGGCGAACAGGACGGGCATCGGCCCCTCATCGAGGTCGCAGTCCACGACCGTCGCGGTCGGGACGGCCAGCGTCTCCGCGGGCGTGGTCGTGTCCACCCACACCCGGATGTAGCACCCCGGCAGGTGCGCGAGCAGGTACCCTGTCTCCCTGTCCCCGGTACTGTCCACCGCCGCCGCGAACTCGGGCTCGCCGAGCGTCGGCCGCTCCCCGACCGTCGGCAGGACCGATAGCTGGCCGACCACGAATCCAGAACTGAGCGCTTCGAACATGTCCCCCCTTCCTCGAAGCTAGGGGCGCCTCGGACTTAGGTCGCACCCGCAGCCCTCAGGGGGATTATAGGTGCCGGGCGTCAACCGGGTCGCATGACAACGGTGACGCAGGTGACGGCGGACACCTACGCTGTCGACGCGCAGATGCTCGGGATGCCGGGGTCGATGTCGGTCTACGTGGTCGACGCCGACCGACCCGTCGTGGTCGACTCCGGGCCGGCGACGGCC
Source organism: Haloarchaeobius amylolyticus (assembly GCF_026616195.1). Classification (NCBI taxonomy): domain Archaea; kingdom Methanobacteriati; phylum Methanobacteriota; class Halobacteria; order Halobacteriales; family Halorubellaceae; genus Haloarchaeobius; species Haloarchaeobius amylolyticus. Next base: position 572,748 of record NZ_JANHDH010000003.1, on the reverse strand, counting down.
GCCGAACACGTCCTCGACGGGCTCGAACAGTGTGGTATCGACCCGGCAGAGGTCGCCTCCCTCTTCCAGACCCACGTCCACCTCGACCACGCCGGGGCGGCAGGTTCCCTCGCCGAGGCCTGCCCGAACGCCGAGGTCGTGGTCCACGAGCGCGGCGTCGACTACCTGACCGACGCCGAGAAGCTCTCGCGGCTGTACGAGAGCGCGCGACAGGCCCTCGGCGACGACATCGCGGCCGGGTACGGCGAACCCGCCAGGGTCCCGCGGGACCGCTGTCGGGTGGTCTCCGGCGGCGAATCGCTCGACCTCGGTGACAGGCGCCTCGAGGTCATCCACGCCCCGGGCCACGCCCCACACCAGGTCTGTGCCCTCGATTCCCGGACCGGGACGCTGTTCGCGGCCGACGCCGCCGGGATGTCCCTGTTCGACCAGCTCCTGCCGACCACGCCGGCCCCCGACTTCGACCTCGACCGGAGCCTCGAGACCGTGGCCCTGCTCCGCGACCGCGAGCCGGAGACCATCTGCTACGGGCACTTCGGGGCCCGCGAGGACGCGGTCGACGCCCTCGACGCCTACACCGAGTTGCTCCCGCGGTGGGTCGAGGCGGTCGAATCGGCCGCCGAGACGGCCGGTACGCGGGACGTCGACGCCGTCGTGGCCGAACTGGGCGGGGACTGGCCGAGTCCGACCATCGAGCGCGACGTGCTGGGCGTGTTGCGTACCACCGAGTAGACCTGTCGAACTGTCTGAAATCGGACGACGAAGCTATATTTTCTCCCCGTCTATACCTATTGCCCTCGAATTCTGGGGGTACCGGACGGTCGAACCGAAGACCCCCCACGTTCCGCCCGTCCGGTTCTCTACTTCGCCTGCGTACGACCGAGTGACAACGCCGCCGTCGCAGGGTTCAAAGTACTTTGGCCGCGTCTATCCCAGTATGAGCGAGACGTTCGGGTCGTTGTCTGCGGTGGCGGAACTGCTCCCACCGGATGGGCCGTCGCTGGTCGTCTGTCATCGACACGCCGACCTCGACGCGGTCGGGTCGGCGAGAGCACTCGGACGGCTGCTCCCGAACGCCACGGTCTGTGCGCCGGGCGGCATCGGGACGCAGGCAGAGCCACTGGTGGCGGACATCGTCGATTCGGCCGACCCGGCCGAGTTCGCGGTCACCGTGGTCGTCGATTCGGCCGACGCCCGCCGGGTCGAGCCCGTCGACCTCGACCGGGCCGAGACGCTGGTCGTCCTCGACCACCACGAACCCGGCGACCTGCTGGAGCGAGCCGACGCCGCCTACGTGGTTCCCGATGCGGGTGCGACCGCGGAAATCATCTACCATCTGGCAGTCGAGGCCGACTGGACGGTGGACGAGACCACCGCGTACCTGCTGCTGGCTGCCATCATGGGCGACACCAAGCGCCTCGCGTTCGCCACCCCGGCGACGTTCGACGTGGTGGTGGACCTGCTCCCGCTGGCGGGCAAGCGGGCCCACGACCTCCCGGAGGTGCTCGGTCCGACGTGGCGCGAGGGCGAGCGACTGGCCTGCCTGCGGGCGATGCAGCGCCTCGAACTCTTCCGGAACGACGACCTCGTGGCGGGCGTGACCCACGTCGGCAGCTACGCCAGCACCGCCGCCTCGGCCGTCGTCGACGCTGGGGCCGACGTGGCCGTCGTCCTCTCCGAGCGTGACTTCGGCACCCGCGTCGCCGTCAGGACGAACGGCGCGGCCCACGTCGATACGGTGCTCGACCCCCTGCTGGCGACGTTCGACGGGTCGGGCGGTGGTCACGACAACGCCGGCATCGCGAACCTCGATGCCGACCGGGAGTCGGTCCGGGAGCGCCTCGACGAGATACTCGACGCGAGCCTGGGGCTGGAACCGTACTGACGATTCCGTCGACCCGCCGACCTTTCGGCCTGCTGGTACCGACGGTGGCACCGGCCGGGAACGAGGGGTGGTGTTTATACGTCCGGTCGGTGTCATTTCTGGTATGGGAGAAACCATACTCGTTCCGTACGACGACTCGCCCCAGTCGGTTGACGCCCTCCGGCACACCCTGCAGAAGCATCCCGACGACGACATCCTGCTCCTGCACGTCATCGACCTGATGGACGCGGGCTTCAGCACGCCCATCGACGGGACGCTCCCCGGCTTCTGGGAGGAGTGGTACGAGAGCCAGCAGGAGTCCAGCGAGCGCCTCTTCGAGGACGCCCAGGCCATCGCCGACGAGTACGACGTGACGCTCGCGACCGAGACGGTCGTCGGCCGCCCCGCCCGGACCATCAACGACTACGCCGAGGAGAACGAGATCGACCACATCATCATGGGCAGCCACGGCCGGACCGGCGTGAGCCGGGTCCTGCTGGGTAGTGTCGCCGAGGCCGTGGTCCGCCGAGCACCCTGCCCGGTCACCATCGTCCGGTGATGTTCCGCATCCGCGGCGACTGGGACCACGATGCGGCCGCCGAGTTCCTCACCGAGGCGACCGTCCCGGTCCGACTCTCCTGTCACACCCCGGATGGGAACCTCTGGATGCTCTCGCTGTGGTACGAGTACGACCCCGGCGAGGGGTCCTTCCGGTGTGCCACGGCCGCCTCCGCGGACGTGGTCCGGTACCTGCGGGCCGACGACACGGTCGCGTTCGAGATCTCGACCAACGAGGTGCCCTACCGCGGGGTCCGCGGGCAGGGGACCGCGAGCATCGCGCCCGACGAGAACAAGACGGTCCTGCGACGCCTCCTCGAGCGCTACCTCGGCGGAACGGACTCCTCGCTGGCGAAGACGCTGCTCTCGCCCGACCGCGAGGAGGTCTGCATCACGGTGGACATCGACCGGGCGTACACCTGGGACTTCAGCGACCGGATGGGCGACGCGGGCGACTGAGGAACGAGTACGCGACGAGTGCGGGCCCAATTGCGCCCGACCCTGGTTCTCCGAACCACCTTCTTATGCCGTTCCTGTCCGAACGACGCCTATGAGCGACCAGGTCCCCGCGACCGACACGCCGGCCGCGACGCTTCCCCCGAACCTCTCCCGGGACACCTTCGACCGACTCGACCGACTCGTCACCCACGCCGAGGCCCGGACAGAGACGCGCGACGTCGAGGCACCGTTCACCGGAAACGTGGTGTCCGCGGTGCCCGAGTGCGCCCCGGACGACGTCGAACTCGCGTTCGAGCGCGCCCGCAGTGCCCAGACCGACTGGGCCGACCGCGACGCCGAAGCGCGTGCCGCGGTCGCGAAGCGACTGCACGACGCGGTGCTGGACAACCGCGAGGCGCTGGTAGACGTGGTCCAGCTGGAGAGCGGGAAGTCGCGCGCCCACGCCTACGAGGAGGTGCTGGACGTCGCCGCGACGGCCCGGTACTACGGCTACCGGGCGGCCGACCTGCTCGAATCCGAGCGTCGGCGCGGGATGGTCCCGGGCCTGATCCGGGCCGAGGTTCACCACCACCCCGTCGGGGTCGTCGGCATCATCTCGCCGTGGAACTACCCCCTCACGCTCTCCATCTCGGACGCCATCCCCGCCCTCCTCGCGGGGAACGCGGTCGTCTGCAAACCGGCCGAACAGACCCCCTACACCGCGCTGTTCGCGCGCCACCTGCTCCGGAAGGCCGGGCTTCCCGAGGACCTGTTCCAGGTCGTCACCGGGGAGGGCGCCAGTCTCGGCCCCGCACTCGTCGAGGAGTCGGACTACGTCTGTTTCACCGGCAGCACCGCCACCGGCCGGGAGGTCGCCGCGGCCGCCGGCCGGAACCTCGTCGACTGCTCGCTCGAACTCGGCGGCAAGAACCCGCTGCTCGTCCTCCCCGACGCCGACCTCGACAGGGCCGTCAAGGGCGCCATCGGCGCCTGCTTCACGAACGCGGGTCAGCTCTGCATCTCGGTGGAACGCTGTTACGTCCACGAGTCGCTGTACGAGGAGTTCACGGAGCGTTTCGTCGAAGCGACCGAGGCACTCACGCTCGGCCCGGGGTACGACTTCGAGCACGCGGTCGGCTCGCTCGTCTCGGCCGACCAGCTCGAGAAGGTGCAGGCCCACGTCGCGGACGCCCGGGAGCGCGGGGCGACGGTCCACTGCGGCGGGCAGGCCCGCCCCGACCTCGGCCCGTACTTCTACGAACCGACGGTCCTCACCGACCTCCCCGCGGACGCCGACGCCGCCTGCGAGGAGACCTTCGGCCCCGTCGTCTCGGTCACGCCGGTCGACTCCACGACCGAGGCGGTCGAGCGCGCGAACGACTCGGAGTACGGTCTCAACGCGAGCGTCTGGACCGAGAACGAGGACCTCGGCAGGGCGGTCGCCCGCGACATCGACTGCGGGACGGTGAACGTCAACGACGCCTACGCCGCCTCCTGGGCCAGCATCGACGCCCCGATGGGCGGGATGGACGACTCCGGCGTCGGCCGCCGGCACGGCCCCGAGGGGCTCATGCGGTTCACCGAGGCACAGACCGTGGCGGTCCAGCGACTGGCGCTCGGGGACCCCGTCGGTGTCGGGAGCGCCCTCGAGGCGAAGACCCTCTCGGCGGCGTTGCGACTGTGGAAGCGCATCCCGTTCCTGCGGTGAGTCGGGCGTCGCCCCCGACCTGACTGCTAAGGCTATTCGTATAAGAATACTGTTGAAAGATTCGGGGCAGAACTGTCAGGCTAGCTTGCTCTTGTCGACGACCACCAGCTCGGCGTCGCTCCCGCGTTCGATTCCCTTTCGAACCCCACCGATGTGTTCGCTGTGGTCACCGTGTCTGCCCATGACGATGACCTCCGCGCCGATGTCCGCGGCGTAGTCGAGGATGACCTCGTCCGGGATGCCGTGACGGATGTCGGTGACGACGGGGATGCCCTGCGCTTCTGCGGCCTCCCTGACCTGCGACGCGCACTCGTGGCCGTGGTCCTCGGCGAGCACCATCGACGCCTCGTCGGAGCTGAGCGCCGGCGAGCCGAACTTTCGTTCGTCGACGACACAGAGACAGTGCAGGGTCGCGTCGCGCTCCTTCGCCAGGTCGATGGCGTGCTCTGCCGCCTGGTGCGCGTGGTCGCTCCCGTCGACCGCGACGAGTACTTCGGTCATGAATCACAATACGTACAGTTAGAACTTAACGTTTGAGTGCAGAAATTGAAATGTCCTGCTGGCGGTCAGGAGTCGCCCTACCCCTCTGCCTGTCCCGTCGAGGCGAGCCGGGAGAACGCGACCAGCGAGACCAGCAACAGCGTCAGGGCGCCGACGGCCCGCCAGCGCGGGAGGTCGATGCTGGCCGTCCCGGGGACGAGGAACTGGACGGCGAGGACCGAGACGACGATGGCGAGCAGGCCGACGCCGATGGCGCCCGCCGCGTGGACGACCTCGCCGCGGCGGGTCTCGGCGACCTGGCCGACCTCGTGCCCGACCAGCGTCGCGTTCAGCCCGAGGTCCCAGGTGAGCAACGCGCCCGTCATCCCGACGAACACCGCGATGGGCAGGGCGTTCGACAGGGCACTGGCGACCGTCGCGACCAGCAGCAGGCCCGCCCCGAGGGCGAACCCGGTGCTGTCCGCGGGGAGGTACTCGAACGAGAGCACGAACATCACGACGGGGATGACCACGAGCATCACGATGAGCGCCCCGGCGACGATGCCGAGGAAGGTCGCACCCATCCCGTACGTCTCGAACGCCAGCGTGAACGAGGACTGCTCGCCGAACCCGCCGGCGACGAGGCGCACGACCGGGGGAATCGCCGTCACGAGGCCGATACCGATACTCGCGATCACGCCCCCGGCAGAGTAGGCGAGGCTCTTCGGCGGCTGGCGGCCGACCCAGCTCACGAAGAGGTTCTGTGCGGTGCGGGCGAGGACGATGCCCGACAGCAGCAGGATGGCGAGTCCGAAGACCGCGTGGGGAACCCACGAGAGCAGGACTGCCTCGACGAACGACCCGAAGGAGTAGGTCATCGCGAGCGCGGTGTCGAACAGCGCGCGCCCGGCCGGCATGGCCGCGGCGAGCAACTCGATGCCGAGGATGGCCCAGACGCCCCGTGGGACCTCGTGCGCACTCACGCCGAACTGCTCGAGGCCGGTCGACCGGGGGTCGTAGCGCTGGTCGGGCAGCCACTCGTCGAGGACGGCGACCGACCGCGCGAGCAGCAGGCCGACCGCGAGCGCCTCCAGCTGGAGCGCGACGAAGCTCACCAGCGGATGCGCGGTCACGAGCGAACCCAGGGCCGCCACGAACAGCACGGCGAGCGTCGAGAAGAACTTCGCGTGGACGGCCGCGGCGACGATCGCCGCGACGATGAGGACGAGGATGGACCGCGAGAGCGTCCCACCCATCGTCTGGATCGTCTCGTCGTCGATGCCCACGAGCGCCTCGAGGGCGACGAAGGCGACCGCCACGAGGCTACAGGTCATCACCACGGCGACCGCGAACGATTGCTTGAACGTCGAGAGGGCGACGACGATGGCGACGACGCCCGCGACGAACGCGACGCTGCCCTCGGCCCTGTCGCGGCTCTGGTCGGCGTCCAGCCGTCTCGCGCCGTGGGCGATGGCACCGGCGCCGAACAGCCCCAGCACCGCCTCCAGCCCCTGCCCGGCGAGGACGCCGAGGACGAGGGCCGCGATGACGGCGATGCCGACGGCGAGCCGGCTGCTCAGGCGTGCCGGACCGTCGTCGAACTGGTAGTCGCTCACGCCGACCACCTCCGCATCGCCATCTCGATGGCGGCGAACAGCGGCTGGTCGGGGGACCACTCGATGACCTTCGTCTTCCGGCCGCGGAGCGTCCGCAGCCGGGTATCGCGCCTGATGGACTCGAGTTTCGAGCCGGCGGACTCGTCGGAGGTCACGTCGGGCGAGACGACGCGGACCTCGTGGCCGGCCGCGCGCAGGCGACGGAGCGTCTCGAACGGGCCGTCGTCCATCATCGGCGTCACGAAGACGACCTGTGCCTCGTTCGGGATGCGCCGCCGCAGCCAGTCGACGCGCCAGCCCCCGTCGGGCGTCGGTTTCGGGGCCGGCCCGTCGGTGTCCTCCGGGGTCGGGGCCTCGCCCTGCCAGGAGTCAGCGCCGCCGTCGTCGTCGGCGGTCGCGTTGGCGTCGGCGTCGGCGCCGTCGGCGACCGGGATGGTGGTCGAGGCGGCGAGGCTCAGGTTCTTTCGGATGCGGACCGCCTGCTCGTCACCGGTACCCGGTTCGAGGTAGTCGAAGGTCCCGCCGTACCGGGCGAGGCCGACGCGGTTCCCGTCGTTCAGCAGGGCCCCACAGAGCCGGCCCGCGGCGTACATCGACAGTTCGACGCCGTCGGGTTCCTCCGGGCGCCGGGAGATGCGGGACTCGTAGCGCGTGTCGACCACGACCACGACGCTCGCGGCCCGGCTCTCGCGGAACTCGACGGTCCGGAGTTCGCCGGTCCGGGCGAAGCGCTTCCAGTCGATGCGGTTCATCGGGTCCGACCGCTGGTACTTGCGCACCTGGTAGAACTCGGTGCCCTCGCCGCCGGTGTCGGTCTCGATGCGACCGGTGTAGGAGATGGTGCGATTGCCCAGTGGCACGTCGTCGATGCCGGCCCGGCAGGAGATGCGGTCGGGGAGGTCGACCGCGGTCTCGGCCTTCGTCGCACCGCTGATGTTGCGGGTGACCAGCGTCGCCTGCTCGAACTCGTGGACGCCCCGGCGCGCCTTGATGGTGTACGTGAACGTCTCCTCCTCGCCGGGGAGCAGGCTGGTCAGGTGTCGGGGGGCGCCCGAGACGACCCCGAGCGTGTCCGGCACGCCGTCGACCACGCGAACGTCGGCGACGGGCGAGTCGGACTCGTTGCGGACGGTCACCGTCACCTCGACGTCCTCGCCGGGCATCGGTGACGTCGTCGAGAGCGACCGCTCCACCGCCAGGTCCAGCGACGGGGGCCGGGTCGCGTAGCCGTAGGCCGCGTAGCTCAGCCCGATGGCTGCCGCGAGGAACAGCGTGGTGTTCTTCGTGAACAGCCCGAGGGCGCCCATCACGAGGGCGGCCGTCAGGCCGACGTTCCAGCGTCCGGTGTCTACTGTCGTCATCGTTCGACCTCCGTTAGTTCTGCGCGCTCGGCGATCTCGTCCACCGTGTGGGTGACGTGTCGTTCGAACGCCTCGCCGCTCAGCCAGTCGTAGAACTGCATCTTCAGGGGCAGGTCCGGAGCCGCCTCGCCGCCGAGGTAGCTCGCCGCCCGCGGGTCGTCGGTCCAGGTCCCGCGTTCGAGGTGGGCTTCGGCCTCCTCTCGGGACCAGTTCTCCGAGCGCTGCAACACGTCGAGAGCGACGGCCCGGACCTGCTTCTCGACCTCCAGTCGTTCACGGCTCTGCCACCAGGTGCGGGACTTCGAGTCGGGCAGTTCGCCGGTGAGGGTCTCGACCGAACTGTCGAAGGACTCGCCGGCGGATTCGCGCGCCTGGTACCGCGCGCTCTCGGGGAACGCCCCGTCGAGGACGGCCCGTGGTTCCTCGCGTTCGGTCCGGTAGAGGTGGAGCGCGCCGATGATGCCGCCGGCCATGCCGAGGAACAGGACGGTGCCGCGACTCGTGAGGATGCCCTCGACGTACGGTCGCGTGGGTTCCATCGGGTATGGGAGGAACGCGAGCACGAGCGCGCCGAGGAAGGCCCCGACGCCGACGAGCAGGAGCACCAGTCGGCGGTCGAAGATGCGGCCGAACGCGCGCCCGGAGGCGTTGCTCAGTTTCCGGACGGGGCCACGCCCACTCATGAGTCTCCCTCCAGTCGCTGTGCGATCTGTCTGATCGCGTCACGGGCGGCCTGCGTCCGGGAGTCGTCCGGCGGGTACTGGCCGTACCGCACGTCCTGGAACGCCCGGGTGAGGCGCTGGACGGCGTCGGCCGGGAGCCCGTGGTCGATGGCTGCCCGGGCGTACTCGGTGGGCGTCTGAGACGGGTTCCGACCGGTCGGGAGCTGGTCGACCATGTACTCCCACGCCTCCTCGATGCTGGGCGGCGACGGCTCGTGTGCGCCGGGGTCGGTGAACGGTTCCTCGTCGGCGGGTTCGCCGCGAGGGTCGTCCGGCGTATCCTCGCTCCGGCTGAGCCAGTTCCGCGAACTCACGCCGCTGGAGATGGCGGAGAAGCCACCGGTCAGGGCGCCGAGGCCGCCACCGAGGCCGCGTGGGATGGAGAGCAGGCCCTTGCCGAGTGCGGCCGGGACGCCGACGAAGAGGGTGCCGGCGGCCGAGCCGAGGCCGGCCGCGACCGCGCCGAGCCCACGAGCGAAGTCGTTCGCGGCGCCCCCGATGGCGTCGAGCAACTGCGGGGCGGACGCGGAGGTGCCGACGATGAACGCCATCGTCGTCTGCGGGATGGTCAGGAACGAGGCGCGGATGTGCAAGGGCGGGAGGCCGGGGAGCTTGAGGACCCAGCCGTCGAAGTCGGGGCGGGACTGTCGTTCGACGTGCCCGACCGTGACGACGAGGACCATCCCGATGCTGGTGAACGCGACGAGCCCGAGGAACAGGAGCACGACCGAGCCCAGGTTGATGCCGCCGCGGTCGGTACCGCTGTCGACACCGGCCGGTCGGTCCGTGGTGGTGGTCGTCGTGTCGTCGGTGCTGTCGCTCGACGTGGTCGTCGTCGACGTCGTACTCGTCGCGGGCGTGTCGGTCGACGTTGCAGTCTGGGAGGGCTGCTGGCCGCCCGGGCCGCCGGTCCCGCCGGCTGCGGGGCCACCGGGCCCCGCGGCATCGCCGCCCGCACCGACACCGGCCGGGTACGTCCCGAACCCGGATGCGGGGAGGAGCGAGGCGGCGAGGATGACCGTCAGGACGGCGACGACCGCGACGGCCGCGCGACTCAGGTCGTATGCCACAACAGTCATACTTGTCCAGCGGGTTAAATATATTCTCATCATCTGATGCCTTCCATCAGGGAATTATCCACCCCAGTCGCGCCGTGGTCCCGCGACAGCCGGTCTAACCTTCCACCAGAAACGGCGGAATTGCGGGCTGTTGATGGGTTTCAGGGGCGATACGCTCCACTCGGCTGAATCGCAGTCGACAGGGGTCGAATATGCTCACCGATGTGGGAGGACGGGAAACCGGGACGGTCAACCAGTCGGAAATGTTTTAGTTTCATGGGATAAATTCACTGTCGAATGGAACGCGATTCAGACCTCACCGCGCGCATCCTCCTCACGCTCGCGCTCATCCTCGTGGCGGACCTCGCCCTGGTCTCGGTCGCCGCGTACATCCTCAGCCCGTGGCTCGCGTACCCGCAGGCCGCCCTGGCCAGCGCGCTCGGGGTCGAGGCGTCCCCGCTCGTGTGGGGTGCCGTCGTCGTCCTCCCCGTGCTCGCCGTCTTCGTGTGGGCGCAGTTCCGGTACAGCCGCCGCGAACTCCTCGCGGAGGTCGACGCGCAACCGGTCTCCCCCGCCGAGTACCCCGACCTCCACGCCCGCCTCCAGCGCCTCGCGACCCAGGCCGACATGCAGAAGCCGGCCCTCGCCATCGCCGACACGTCGGTCCCCAATAGCTTCGCCGTCGGCGGGCTCAGGAACGCGACCGTCGTGGTCAGCACCGGCCTCCTGAACGAACTCGACGACGACCAGCTCGACGCCGTGCTGGGCCACGAACTCGCCCACGTCCGGAACCGCGACGCCGCCGTCATGACGCTGGCGTCGTTCGTGCCGGCACTCGTCAGCGACGACTTCAGCGTCTTCGGCACGCGCTCGCTGGGCTACCTGTTCTGGGGCACCGTCCTCGTCGTCCTCTACGGCCTGAGTGCAGCGTTCATCGACGCGCCCTTCCTCTCGGTCGGGTACACCGTCTCGTTCGTCATGATGCTCGTGCTCTCGGCCGTCCTCGGTGGTATCGCCCTCGGCGTGGTCGGCGCGATGGTCCTCGGCCTCAGCCAGAACCTCTCGCAGTACCGCGAGTACGTCGCGGACCGGTCCGGCGCGCTGCTCGCGGGGAACCCGGCCGCCCTCGCGTCCGCCCTCCAGACCCTTGACGAGGGGGTCGCGACCCCGACGCAGGACCGCCGGCAGTACGCCGGGGTCGAGGGCCTCTGCCTGCTCCCGTACGGGTTCAGCGACGAGGACCCCGCTGCAGAGGGCGAGTTCACCGTCGAGACGCGCTCGCACCCGCCGACGGCGCAGCGCATCGAACGATTGCAGGCGCTCCAGCGCGAGCTGTGACTGGCCCGCGAGCGGGCCGCAGACGGATGCGACAGCGTGCCAATCCAAACTATTGGCATGTCCATTGAAGGGGGGAGGACCACTCCATGAGATATGAGCAATCCAGACGGACGCCAATCACGGCGTGGCGAGACCGAGGCAGGGAACACGGAGGAACTGGCGAACGGAGGCACAGCGGAGCCGAAGTCGGTCACGACCCGCTGTGCGAACTGCGAGACGCCCGGTGCGACCGCGCTGATTCCGAGAGATAGCTCCATCTCCGAGTGTAACGAGACCGCCGACGGGAAGGTCTGGGGCAACTGCGAGTCGTGCGGCGAGCGCTTCGACGTCTACTTCGAGAAGAACTGAGCGACACGGTCGCTGTTCTGACACGTCTTCTGCTGTCTCACCGACACGCCGCGTTCAGGCCGCCGCGTCGGTCATCGCGTCGAGTCGTGGCACCCTGACGGTCACCGTCGTCCCGGTCGAATCGGCTCGCTCGATGGCTATCGTCCCGCCGCTGGCCCGGACCAGCCAGGTCGCGATCCAGAGGCCGATACCGCTGCTGTGTGCGAGCGGTCGCTCTGTCTGCTGTTCGAGGACGTTCCACTCCGTCTCGGGGAGGCCGGGGCCGGAGTCGACGATGCGGAACTCGACCCACTCGTCGTCCACGACGCCGACACTCACCCGTGGTGGCGACGCTCCCGCACCGTGTTCCAGGGCGTTCTCGAGGAGTTCGAGGAGGGCGGGCTGGACGATGGCCAGGACGGCATCGTCTCCCGTCTCGTCGACGAGTTCGACGTCGCTGTCGTCCCGTTCCGTCGCGGCCGTCGCGAGCACGTCGAGGACCGCCTCGACCGGCTGTATGTCGTCTCTGTCCCGCTGGAGCAGGTCCTGTATCTTCCGGGCCTTCACGCTCTCCTCGAGGAGGCGGTCGCAGGTGGCGAGTATCGACCCGAGGTGGCGCTGGCCGTCGGGGTCGTCGACCACGTCGGCGGCGAGTTCCGCGTTCCCCTTGATGATGTTCACGCTCGTCCGGATGTCGTGGCGCAGCACGCGGTTGAGCACGTCGATGCGCTGCTGGTCGAGGATGCGTTCGGTCACGTCGTTCTGGATCGCGACGTAGCCCGTCACCTCCCCGTCGTCGAGGATGGGGGCGATGGTCTGGATGGCGGTGTACTGCTCGCCGGACTTCCGCCGGTTGACGACCTCGTCCTCCCAGACCTCGCCGCGGCCGACGGTCTCCCAGAGTCGCTCGAAGTAGGCGTCGTCGTGCTCGCCGGACCTGAGTATGCTCGGGTCGGCGCCGACCGCCTCCGAAGCACTGTACCCGGTGATCTCCTCGAACGCCGGGTTGACGTACTCTATCGTCCCGTCCACGTCCGTGATGTAGACACCCGTCCCTGCCTGTTCGACCGCGGCACGGAACCGGCGAAGGGCCTCCTCGCGCTCGTGCTGGTCGGTCACGTCCTGCTGGAACCCCACGAAGTTCGTCACCGCGCCGTCCGCGTCGGTGACCGGCGCGATGCTCACCCGGTTCCAGAACGAGGCCCCGTCGGGCCGGTAGTTCAGGAGTTCGACGGTGACCGGCCTGCCCGCGTCGATGGCCGTCCGCATCGCCGCGACGGCTGCCGGGTCGGTGTCCTCGCCCTGCAAGATGCGGCAGTTCCGGCCGAAGAGTTCGTCCTGGCCGTACCCGGTCAACTCGGCGAACCGCCGGTTCGTGTAGACGATGGGGTTGTCCGGGAGCGACGGGTCACTGATGGAGATGCCGACGGGCGCCTCGCCCATGGCGCGCTCTTTCAGTTCGAGTTCGTGTTCGCGGCGTTTCCGGTCGCTGACGTCGCGGACGACGCCCTGGACGAAGACGTTCCCGTCGCCGTCGTGGACCTGACTGGCGCTCACCTCGACCGTGACGTGCTCCCCGTCGACGTCGACCAGCGTCAACTCGACGTTCTTCTCGACGCCACCGTCTCTGACCCGCATGAAGTTCTCGAGTGCGTCCTCGCGGCTCTCCTCGGCTACGAACCGGTGGAACGGCAGGTGCAACATCGCCTCGGGCTCGTACCCGAGCAACGTCTCGACGGCGTTCGAGAGGTAGACGAACGTCCCGGCGTCCGTGGTTCGGAAGATGGTGTCGGGACTGACCGCCGCGATCTCGCGGAAGCGTTGCTCGCTCTCGCGGAGTTCCTCGACCGTCCCGCGGTTCTCGATGGTGGCCGCGAGGACGTTCGCGACGTTCTGGACGAACGTGACGTCCTTCTCGGAGAAGGTCCGCGAGACGGTGGAGTGCGTCCCGAGGACGCCCCAGGGCTCCTCGACCGGCCCGATTCCGACGCTGACGCCGGCGACGATACCCTGGTCCACGAGCAAGGAGGGACGCTGGAACCGGTCCTCGTTCGCGAGGTCCTCGACGACGACCGGCCCCGCAACCGACAGGGTGTAGCCCGCCTGCGAGGTTTCGTCCACGCCGACCGTGGCGGTGCCGAGGAGGCCCTGGTCGAAGCCCTTGCCCGCGACCAGCCGCAGGTGGGTCCCGTCGTCGGAGAGCGCCAGCACCTTCGCGTACTCGGTCCCGAGGCAGTCGACGAGGGCGTCGCAGGCCTGGTCGAACAGGGACGCGAGGTCGAGCCGACCGAGGGCTGCCCGGCCCAGTTCTGCGACCGCCTCCTGCTGGCGACTCCAGTCTTCGAGGTCCTTGCTGGCGCGGTAGGCCTCGACCGCGTTCCGGATGCGGTTCGCGAGGATGGTGTACTGCTCGATACCGGTGCCCTTCTGCAGGTAGTCGGTCACGCCCGCGGAGATGGCGGCGCTGGCGATCTCCTCGGACCCCTTCCCCGTGAAGAGGATGAAGGGCAGGTCCGCGTCGTACTCGCGGACGAGTTTCAGGAACTCCAGCCCGTCGACCTCTGGCATGTCGTAGTCGCTGACCACGCAGTCTATCTCGCCGCCGTGGAGTACCGCTATCGCATCGGCGACGTTCGTCTCGGTGACGATCTCGAACCCGCTGTCGTCACGTCCGAGCAGCTCGGCCGTCACCTCCCCGAAGCTCGCATCGTCTTCGACGTGGAGGACACGGACAGCAGTCATGTGAGATGTAGGGCCCGAGAGATGGTCTTCCTTTTGTCTCGATTCCGGTCACATCAGGAAATCCTCGGGCAGCCGACGATGGTCTGCTGGCCTGCCCTCCTCCGTTCCTTCGCCGGCACCCCCGGGTTTACGTCACGCCCCGGCGCACGTCCCGGCATGCACTTCGAGGACATCGCGGTCGGCGACACGCTCACGACGGCTGGCCGGACCATCACCGAGGCCGACCTCGTGAACTTCGCGGGGGTCAGTGGCGACTTCAACCACCTCCACACCGACGCGGCGTCGATGGCCGACTCCGACTTCGGGGAGCGCATCGCCCACGGCGCCCTCGTCTTCTCGATGATGACCGGCCTGCTCTGGCAGGCACGCGACGCCGACAGCGGACTGGTCGCCCTCTACGGGGTCGACCGGGTGCGGTTTCGCAACCCGGCGTTCGTCGGCGACACCATCCACGTCGAGACGGAGGTCGTCGAGAAGGAGCGTCGCGAGCACCCGACCGCGACCGGCGTGGTCCGGTACGAGGCCGACGTCGTGGCCGACGACGAGAAGACGGTGCTCTCGTGTGAACTGCTGGCGCTGGTGAAGTGAGGTCCCATATTGGGGTCGACTCCTCACCCGGTCCCCGGGTCCTCGCGCCGGTTCTCAGCGACGGCGATGTAGTTGGTCCCGAGGGCGAAGCTTCTCACGAGTTCGGTCCGGTCGAATGCCGCGTGGAGTTCGTCGAGGACCGATTCCTCGTCGTTCCAGTTGCCGAAGAGCCGATAGAACCTGCGGACGACCGGGTTAAGGACGGTCCCCGGGCCCGCCGGGACGAGGCGGATGTCGTAGAGCGCGAACCGGCCTCCGGGACAGAGCGCCTCTGAGACGTTCCTGACGGTCGACCGGACGTCAGGTGTTGCACTCACGGCGGTCGTGGCGAGTACGCCGTCGAGCTGGTCGGCCTGCACGTGTGGGGCAGTGGCATCGGCTTGGACGAGTGAGACGTTCTGCCAGCCTCTTTCCTCGAGGCGGGTTCGGGCCCTGTCCAGCATCTTCCGGCTCAGGTCGAGGCCGATGACCTGCCCGCCGGGGCCGACGGCCTCCCGGAGCATCGCGAGGTTGACGCCCGGTCCACAGCCGAGGTCCAGCACGGTGTCGCCGGGTTCGACCCCCAGTTGCTCGACGGTCTCCCGACGTATCTCGACGGTATCGCGTTCTATCAGCCCCCAGTGGGAGCTCCAGAAGTCCCATCGGCGCTTGCTCCGTTCGAGTTCCCGGCGGTGGCCGCGGTCACGTCGACCGTGGTCCGCTGGCTTCTCTCTCCTGGTCATGTGTCCGGTATACACCGTCGATGTGGTCGACCTCGGCGCCGCAGGTATCAGGTCGACAGCAGGTCCGCGCCGCCGGTGATGCCGATGACCTGCCCGGTGATGTAGCGGGCGTGCTCGCTGGCGAGGTAGCACACCATCGGGGCCACGTCGTCCTCGCGGCCCAGTTCCTTCATCGGGGTGGCCTGCCGGAGGCGCTCGAACTGCGGGTTCATCTGCTCGAGCTGCTCGGGTGGCAGGTCGGCGAGGTCCTCCACGACGATGCTCGGCGCGAGCACGTTCGAGGTGACGCCGTCTTTCGCGCCTTCCAGCGCCAGCGTCTTCCCGAAGCCGACCAGCCCCATCTTGGTGGTCGAGTACGACACCTGTCCGAAACTGCCGTGGGTGCCCGCGATGGAGGCCATCGTGATGACCCGGCCCCAGCCCCGCTCTCGCATGCGGGGGAACACCTCCTTCGTGACGTTGTAGGCACCGGTCAGGTTGAGTTCGAGGTCGCGGTCCCAGAGGTCGTCGTCGAAGTCCCCCATGCGGGCGACGGCGTCGACGAACCCGGCGTTGTTCACCAGCACGTCGACGCCGCCGGTCTCCTCGCGGACGGTCGAAAGCGTCTCGCGGACGTCCTCGCGGTCGGTCAGGTCACAGGTGACCGCCAGCGCGTCGCCACCGTCGTCCTCGATGTCGCTCACGACGCGCTCTGCGCCGGCTTCGTCCACGTCCAGCACCACGACCTCCGCGCCCTCGCGGGCGAGGTGTCGTGCGTCTTCGCTGCCGAGACGACCGGCCCCGCCGGTCACCAGTGCGGTCCTATCGGAGAGTCCGAGGTCCATGCCCGGTGCGTCTCGTGGCCCCTACAAGAGTGTGCGGGTTGCGGCCGTCTCACACGGATTCCGGCTCGATGTCGATGACGGCCATCGACTCGTCGTAGACGAGTTCGAGTTCGTCGCCGTCACAGGGGACCGTGATGGCGATGCGGAGCGGGTCCTCGCCGACGAGCTCCTGGCCGAACTCCCGCCCCCGGACGAAGTAGTCCCACGAGAGCGGGTCGATACCGGGCTCGCGCTGGTAGAAGAACGAGATGACCGCCGGGTGCCACATCACGGTCGCCCAGGTGGGGAACCGCCAGGTGAGCTTGCAGGCTGGACACCCGTAGTAGGCGATGGCCCACATCGTCGACCCGCAGTTCTCGCAGGGGTCGCTCCCCTCGCTCTCGTGGTCCCGACAGACCTTGACGTCGATAGTCGGCTCCGTCGAGCAGGTCGGACAGACGCCCGCGAGCATCGACTGGGTCTTGAGCGAGACGCGTGCGATGCCCGCGTCGAATATCTCCCGCGGGTCCCGGTTGGCCAGCCCCATCGGTGGCACCTGGAACGCCGCGAGCTTCCCGGGCGGCGACGGGTACGAGCCCGGACATTCGGTACACCGGAGCGTCAGCGTCTCGTCGTCGTACTGTACTGTGGTCTCCGTCCCCCCGCAGACGGCACAGGTCACGCCCACGTGCGTTTGTTCCATCGAGACGTGTTCGACGCCGGTGCCCGACACGACGGTCTGGACGATCTGTTCGCCGGCGTCCGAGAGTGCGTACCCGTCGTCGGTGGACTCGACGAAGTGGCCCTCTAACTTCCCGAGGTGGTAGTTGAAGTTCCCGGAGTCACGCACCCCGACCTCGTCCATCAGGTCGGAGTAGCTGACCGGGCTGGAGTCGAGGGGTTCGGAGAGCTTCCACAGCGCCTGGAGGATACCGAATCGCGTCTCGTTGCCCAGCAACGAGAACGCCTTCTCCGGCCGCACCTCGACATCGGCCTCGAACCCCTCCTGTGACATGGATACACGTTCTAGGAGGAACGGTATAAATCGAACTGCCTGCTATCGCATGTCTGAAATATGTCTTGTGGCCCGACGACCTCCCGGAAAGACGAACGACGGGACAATGACAGCAGATGGAACGGTCTCAGTGCTCGGCGTCGGTTCGCTCAACCGACAGGACGGACATCGTCTCGTCGAAGGTGAACTCCAGTGCCGCGTCCTCGGCCCCGACGGTCACCGAGAGACGTGGCGGGTCCGTGTCGTGGACCGTCTGGTCGAACTCGCGGCCGCGGGCGTAGTAGTTCCACGAGAGCGGTTCGATGTCCACGTCCTGCTCGTGGAACAGCGCGATGGTCGCCGGGTGCCAGAGCACGTTACACCAGGTCGGGAACCGCCAGATGTGCTTGCACCGCTGGCAGAGGTACTCGACGATGGGCGAACAGGTACAGCCCGGTACCTCACACCGGTCCCGCCTGTCGTCGTGTTCCGGGCACCACTCGACGTCGACGGTCGGCTCGGAGGCACAGCGCGGACAGACCCCGGCGATCATCGACCGCGTCTCCAGGGTCACGTGCGCGATGGCGGACCGGAAGATGGCCTCGGGCTCTCGCCCGGCGAGGCCGGCCGGTGGGAGCTGGAACTCGGCGAGTTTCCCCGGCGGCGACGGGAACAGGCCGTCACAGGTGTGACACTGCACCGTCAGGGTCTCGTCGTCGTACTCGATGGTCGTCTCGGTGCCCCCACAGACGGGGCAGACGACGCCGACGTGGACCGCCTCCATCGAGGTCTGGTCGACGGCGGTCCCGGCGACGACGGTCTGGACGATCTGCTCGCCCGCGGCGGTCAGGACGTAGCCGTCGTCGGTGGACTCGACGAAGTGACCCTCTAACTTCCCGAGGTGGTAGTTGAAGTTCCCGGAGTCGCGGACCCCGACCGCGTCCATCAGGTCCGAGTAGCTGACCGGACTGGAGTCCGGCGGGTCGAAAAACTCCCACAGCGCCCTGAGGATTGCGAACCGCGTCTCGTTGCCCAGCAGCGAGAAGGCCTCCTCTGGCCGGACCGCCGTTGCACCCTCTTGCCCCTCCTTCGGCATCTATACGTACGTTTTCGAACGAGGATAATAAATCTCGTTCTCCCGTCGGGTCCTGCCAGAGGCTCTCTGCCAGCCCCCGGCGGCGTCTTCGTTCATGCCTCGAAGAGTCCCATGTAGAGGCGGGCGCGGTCCTCGTCGAGGTTCCTGTAGGTCGTCCGGCAGAGGGGGACGAGGTCGTCGCGGACGACCGCGTCGAGCACCGCCGGGAGGTCGCCGGTCTGGACCTGCTGTATCATCGTCTGGTACCACTCCGCCGCCTCGATGGACGTGTCCAGCCAGTGGCGGACGTCGAACCCGGCGTCTCGCACGACGTCGAGGAACGTCTCCTCGCTGGCCATCGACCGCGACAGGCCGTCTCTCGCGATGGGGAGCTGCGTCAGTCGCGGTTCGACGCTTCCGGTGACGAACTCGAGGACGACCAGCCGCCCGCCGGGTGCGAGCACGCGGTGTGCCTCGGCAGCGAGTGCGGTCTTGTACTCGATGTCGCTGGCGAGGTCCTGCATGAACACCACGTCGAAGGTGTCGTCCTCGAAGGGGAGGTCGAGGGCGTGCTCGGCGTGGAACGAGACGCGGTCGTCGAGCCCGACACGCCGTGTCAGCTCGGTTGCGGCGTGACAGAACCCGGTCGAGAGGTCGACGCCGGTCACGCGGCTCCCGTACTCCGCCGCGAGGGTCCGGGCGGTGACGCCGAGGCCGGCGGCGAGGTCGAGGACGTGGGTCTCCTCGTCGATACCCGCGAGCGCGGCCATCTCTAGCGTCGCCTCCTGGCCCATCACGGTGAGGTCCTCGAACACGTCGATGTCCTGCGGTGTGAGGGTCTCGACGTCGGCACCCGCCGCCGCGAGCTGAGAGAGGATCGATTCGGTCAGGGCCGTGTCGTCACCCGCCGTCGGGAACAGTTCGTCGCCCCGGCTCATCGCTGCCCCCTCCCCAGACTAACAGATTCGTGTCTCGACTGGCACGACGCCGGGTCTGTGATTCGACTCTCGCTACAGGTATCTCGGTGATGGCTGTCCATTGTAACTCCCGTCCCTGTCCGATATCTGCTATCTCTACTGGTGGACATATACCGATTCTGCGCACTGAGATACTGTTGAGGAAACAACAACTTCTGCCGGGTCAGAACGCGTCGAGGGTCGCGTCCAGCATCGTCCGCTCCAGCGCGCCCTGTTCGGGTGCGGGGAACGTCACGACCGGGTCGTCGCCGGTCACCTGACTCGTCACGTCGCGTAACTCCGCGAACACCCTGTCGGGACCCCCACTTCCCGTGACGGTCACCCAAGCGGTCGTCCGGGTGATGGCCACGAAGGCCTCGTTCCGGCGCTGGACGAGCGACGCCCGGCGGGTCGCGTCGGCCACGGTGTCGACACCCACGACGTACACCTGTGGCGCCTGGTTCCCCTTCGCCCGGTTGATGCGGGCGATGGTGACCGCGCCGTCCTCCGTGAACACGTCGGGGTCGCCGTCCCAGACCAGGTTCGCGTCGATGCCGCGGCGGCCGAGACGCTGGGCGAGTCGCTCGCCGGCGTCGCGGGAGCCGCCGACGCTCCCGAGCGTGACGACGAGCACCTGCGACGGGTCGAGGTCGTCCTCGCGCACGTCGCGGGCGATGGCGTCGGCCACGTGGTCGAGTTCCGCGCCGCGGTCCGGGAACCGTTCGACCCGGACGAAGGGCCGCGCCGCGGACACCTCCGACAGCGGGTGTGGGCTGTGTTCGGCGGGTCGCCGGAGGGTGACCGGCGTCCCGTACCGCCGGAAGTCGCCCTCGATATCGTAGCCGAGGTCCTCCCACCCGGACTGGGTCGTCAGCGCCTGGACCGCCCCCGCGTCCCGGCACAATCCCATGCCGAAGACGTGCGCGAGGAGGAGCGCGGGGCGGGGCGTCCGGTAGGCCTTCCGCAGGATGCGACTCTTCTGGACGCCGCCCTCGTAGGCTCCGCTGAGGTCGACCGTCGGCCGCCCCCGCGAGTCGGTCCCGAATATCTCGGTGGGACTCGGCGCCGACAGCGACTGCAGGCTCTGGGCCTCGTCGTAGGCCCAGACGAGCCGTTTCGGGGGCCGCAACACGGCGTGACAGAGCCGGAAGAACGCGGGGTCGAAGTCCTGTGCCTCGTCGACGAGGACGGCGTCGTAGCGTTCCTGTGGCTCGCCCGAATCCAGGACCTCGGCGCAACAGTGGTGCAGGAGGTCGTGCTCCGGGTCGTCGTCATCGTCGCCTTCGCCGGCGAAGGGGTCGTCCTCGTCGCCCGGGTCGGCGTCCGCGAAGGCTTCCCGCGCCTCGCTGTAGGTCCGTGGCTCGACCCCGGCCGCCTGCGCCGCCTCGAAGTAGAGGCCGCGGCGGGTCCTGCCGCCCCAGCCGTGCATCACCTGCAGCCGGGACCAGTCCGGGTCGCCGCCGGTGAAGTGGCGGTAGTACGCCGCGATGGTCTCGGTGACCGTCTCGTAGAGGCTCCGGGTCTGGAACGTCACCACGATGCGCCAGTCCGGGTGCCGGGCGTGCAACTGGGCGGCCTTCCCCGCCAGCAGCACCGTCTTGCCCGACCCCGCGATGCCGCGAATCTGCTGTGGGCCGTCCGGGACCTGCAGGGCCAGTTCCTCCTGCTCGCGGTCGAGTCGCTTCAGTCCGCGCTCGACGCGGGCGGCGAGGTCGGCCTTGGTGTCGCCGGGGCTGGAAGCGGCGTCTTCGTCTCTCCCGCCGCGCTCGCCAGAGATGGGTTGCCCTCCGGAGAGGACGGCTCTGGCGGCCCGGAACTCATCGTGGGTCAGGCCGTTGCCGGGGACGGATTCCAGCCGGTCGCGCAGGCTCCCCGGCGTGAGTTCGTCGTCCGTGATGACCGGGGGCGCGGACGGCAGGCCGCCGAAGCGGTCGTCCCACTCGTCGCGACCGACGTTCGGGAGCGCCACGAAGAAGTGCAGCGGGACGGTGCAGTTGCCGCGGTCGTCGACCAGTGCGGGCTCGTCCCGGAGGTGTCTGACCAGCCGGAACCCCTGGTCACGGGCCTGCGTGTAGGGGGTCGCACTCGTCTGTCGCGTGCCCTGGAGTTGCCAGCGGTCGCCCTGGATGGCCCCGATGTGGTCGAGTCGATAGCCCTTGCACTCGACCACCACGAGGCCGATGTCGCGGTGCAACAGCAGGAAGTCGGCCTCGCGGTCGAAGGCCGCGCCGTTCGGGTCGATGATGGGGTAGCGCCAGTACGCCACGCCCTCGTCGCCCGGCCCGAAGGCTCGTCTGATGGTCTGCCAGACCGCCTGCTCCGCAGCCGCACCCGAATGACCCGCGGTTTCGCCAGACGCGATGAACTCCACGTCCCCGGACTGGACCCGCGGCCGAGATATAGTTTCGGGACCGGGCGGCGGGGTCGGACCCCTTCGGGACCACGTTGAAGTGGCTTCTCCCGGACGTTCCCGACATGAACCGGACCGACGCGACGCTCGCGGTCGACGGGACGACCTACCAGGGACGACTGAACGAACCCGAGGGCCCGGTCAAGGGCGGCGTCCTCGTCGTTCCGGGCGCGGGCCACGGTCCCTACGGCGACGTGTTCGACCGCTTCGCCGAGGCCGCCGCCGAGCGCGGCTACGTGGTCGCGCGCTTCGTGACGTGGGAGGACCGGAGCGACATAGGGGAGAAGACCCACGCCGACTTCCGGGCCGAGATGCACGCCGGCGTCGAGTTCCTGCGCGGCCGCGACTGCGAGGCCGTGACGGTCGTCGCCAAGAGCTTCGGCGGCCGCCTCGCGCTCCGGCACGCGCCCGCGGTCGCCGACCGACTCGTGCTCTGGGCACCCGCAATCAAGTTCGGCGCCCACGACGAGTTCCCGTCTATCGACGCGGACGAACTCGCCAACGTCGCGGTCCCGACGCGCATCCTGCAGGGCGACGAGGACGAGGTCGTCTCCCTCGACAACGCGGCGGACCTCGCCGAGCACCTCCCGAGCGGGGACCTGGTCGAACTCACCGGCGAGGACCACTCCTTCCGGACCGACCAGCGCCGGATCGTCCGCGAGACCGCCGACTTCCTCGCGGACTGACCGGCACCGGCCGGCTGCCCCGGTACCTCGCCCGGGGACCGACCCTTACAAACCAGCCCGGTCCCATGCTCCGGGTATGCGACTCGCACGAATCGCAACGCCGGAGGGGCCGGTCGGTGGCCCCTACGAAGACGGTGTCGTCCACGGACCCGATGGAACGTACGAGGTCGGGCGAGACGGTCGGTTGTTACCGCCGTGTCGCCCCTCGACGCTGTACTGCGTCGGCCGGAACTACGCGGAGACGCTGGACCAGATGGAGTACGAACGTCCCGAGGAGCCGGACTTCTTCATCAAGCCACGGACCGCACTGGCTGCCCACCGGCAGCCGATTCCGTACCCCGAGTTCACCGACGAACTGACCTACGCCGGCGAGCTCGCCGCCGTCATCGACGAGCGCTGCCGGGACCTGACCGTCGAGGAGGTCCCAGACGCGGTCCGTGGCTACACCATCATGAACGACCTCGACGCGCTCGACCAACAGGGTCGGACCGCCCGGAAGGCGTTCGACAACTCGGGTCCACTCGGTCCCTGGATCGAGACGGACCTCGACCCGACCGACATCGAGATGTGGACCGACGTGGGCGGCGAGCGCCGGCAGGAGGCGAGCACGGAACTGATGCTGTTCGACCCCTACGAGATCATCTCCTACCTCTCGAAGCGGTTCACGTTCCAGCCCGGCGACGTCGTCGCGTTCGGGAGTCCGGCCAATCCCGGACTGGTCGAACCCGGCGAGACGGTCGATATCCACTACGAGGGCATCGGGACGCTCCGGAACAGGATCGTCGACTAGGCGTTGGGGGCATCGTCGTCCGGTGACACCGGACGCAGCGACTTTCTGATACCTCACGTGGGTGCTTATCTGGGGTGGGGGCTAGTCAAGAGACAGTGAACCCGCTCGTCGACGCCCGCGGTAACCTCGCCCTGAACGGGGGTATCCTCGTCTTCGCGAGCCTGATGGTCGCACTCCAGGGCGGGACCAACACCTGGTTGACGCTGGCCATCCTCGTCTCGGGGGTCGGCGCCGCCGCCGCCGCCCTCACGGTCGCGAGGGGGCCGCTTCCACCTCGCGCCGCCAGACCAATCGTCCTCTACGGCGACCGGGGCGAGCCGGTCGGGGTGGCCCCCGGCGGTCCCTCCTACGTCGCCGTCTTCTACTCGCTGTTCACCCTCCCGGCCTCCATCGCACACGAACTCGCCCACGCACTCGGCGTGGTCTGCTGCCGGGGCAGGGTCGAATCTCTCGTCGTCGTCCTCGGCGGCGACGCCTACCTGTCGTTCGAGCCGGCCCCGCACTGGGGCCGGTGGGAACTCGCGCTCGTCAGGGCGATGCCGGCCGTGCTGGGCGTCGTCGTCTTCTCCGCCGCGGAACTCGTGCTGGCGAGTTCGGGCCTCGAACAGTTGTTCTGGGTCTACGTCGCGGTCACGTTCTGGTTCTCGTCGTTCCCGGACCAGGTCTACGACCTCTGGCGGCGGTAGGCGGGAGACCTCGGACCCGGTCCCGGCAGTTGTGCCCGGACACGAAGTTTTAGGACCGGTACGCGGAAACCCAGTGGCAATGACGAGCACGACCACGACACTCGACTGGCGGCCCTACGAGGGCGACGACGACGCGACCGTCGTCGGGGACCTGCGCGTCTCCTCGCCGGTCTCGGACCCGCGCCTCGCCGCCGACCGGGAGCTACTGGTCCACCTCCCGCCCGGATACGAAGATTCCGAGAAGCACTACCCCGTCGTCTACATGCACGACGGGCAGAACCTCTTCGACGAGGTGGCGAGCTACTCCGGCGAGTGGGAGGTCGACGAGACGATGCACGCCCTGGCCGACGAGGGCATCGAGGCCATCGTCGTCGGCATCCCGAACGCCGACGACGACCGGGGGCAGGAGTACACGCCCTACGCCCACGAGGAGTACGGCGGCGGGGATGCCGACGACTACCTCGCGGTGCTGGTCGATCGCATCAAACCGGCCATCGACGAGCGCTTTCGCACCGAGAGCGACCCCGAGGCGACCGGCATCGCGGGCTCCTCGCTCGGTGGACTGGTGAGCCTCTACGGCTTCTTCGAGTACCCCGAGACGTTCGGGTTCGCGGGGGTCTTCAGCCCGGCGTTCTGGTGGACCCACGGGCGGATATTCGACTACATGACGGACCAGACCCGGGACACCGGTCGCATCTACATGGACGTGGGCACGGACGAGAGCGACGACGAGGAACTGCGGGAGTCGTACGTGAACGACGCGACGCGGATGCGCGACGTGCTTCGCGAGCAAGGCTACGACGACTCCCAGCTCGAGTTCGTCCTCGACGAGGGCGCCATCCACCGCGAGTCCGCGTGGGCGAGGCGATTCCCGGACGCCATGCGGTTCCTGCTCGGATGACGGTGGACAAGCAGGCGCTCCGCGAGCGGGTGTGGGACGCGCTGGAGGAGCAGAACCAGGCGCGGTTCCCGTTCCCACCTCACGGGCGCATCCCGAACTTCAAGGGGTGCGAAGCGGCCGCAGAGCGCGTCGTAGAGACGGCGGTGTGGCAGGCCGCGGAGAGCATCAAGGCGAACCCGGACTCGCCGCAGAAACCGCTCCGACGCGCCGCGCTCGAAGCCGGGAAGACGGTCTACATGGCGGTCCCGCGACTGCGCGACGAGAAGCCGTTCCTCGAACTCGACCCCGCCCGCATCGACGACATCGACCGGGCGGTCACCATCGCGGGCTCGTCCGAACTCGGGGTGCAGGTCGCGCCGGAGGACGTCCCGGAGATCGACTGCATCGTCTCCGGGAGCGTCGCGGTCACCCCCGACGGCGACCGCGTCGGCAAGGGCGAGGGCTACTCCGACCTGGAGTTCGCGGTCCTGCGCGAGTTCGGGCTGGTGGACGACGACACGCCGGTCGTGACGACGGTCCACGACCTCCAGGTCGTCGACGAGGACGTTCCGGTGGGCCCACACGACGTGTCGCTCGACCTCGTCGCCACGCCGTCGACGACCTATCGCCCGGAACCGCGGCCAAAACCGACCGGGCTCGACTGGGACCTGCTCGACGAGGAGCGACTCTCCGAGATCCCCGTACTCGCCCGGCTCGCGGAAAATTGCGATTGGGAATGACCAGTACTTTTATCTTGTATGGGTGGTAACACGTCTCACGCGGCGGGGATACGACGGTCGGAGGCACCCCCCACACTCCCCCCATACCTCGGACCGTTCCTGCTGCCCGACGCCACTCTTTCCGCGGTTCATCGCAACGGTTCGTCCAGTCCCTCGTCCACCGCTTCGACGAGGACGCCGCTCCTGACCAGCGTCGCGGCCCGGTCCAGTTCGGGCGCCAGGACGCGGTCCTCGTCCAGTGGTGGCACGACCTCGCGGACAGCGTCGGCGACCGCCTGGGTCCCGGCGGCGGGTTCGAGGTCGTCGTCGACGAACTCCAGCGACTGGGCCGCACAGAGCAGTTCGACGCCGACCACCGTGGCCGCGTGCTCGACAGCCGTCGCGGTGTGATGGGCCGCCTGCGCCGACATGCTGACGTGGTCCTCCTGCCCGCCGGAGACGGGCGTGTTGTCGGTCGCGGCGCGGCCGAGCGACCGGCACTCGTTGACCAGCGCGGCGGCGGTGTACTGGGCGATCATGTAGCCAGAGCGCAGGCCGCTCTCGGCGGTGAGGAACGGTGGGAGGTGTGGCTCCTGCAGGTTCGGGTTGACCATCCGGTCCACCCGGCGCTCACAGATGGCCGCGAGGTCGGTCATCGCCGCCGTCAGGTAGTCCAGCCGGTGGGCGAGGGGCGCGCCGTGGAAGTTCCCGCCGGAGATGATGGCGCCCTTCTCGGTCCCGGAGGCGCGGGCGTCCACGTCGCTGGCGTCGAAGACGAGCGGGTTGTCGGTGGCGCTGTTGAGTTCGGTCTCGACCGCGTCTCTGGTGTGCTCGATGGCGTCCCGAACCGCGCCGTGGACCTGCGGCATGCACCGGATGGCGTAGGCGTCCTGCACCCGGTCGCAGTTGCGGTGTGACTCGACGATGCCGGAGTCGGCACAGAGGCGCCGGACGTTGTCGGCGCTGGCCTGCTGGCCGTCGTGGGGGCGCACGTCGTGGATGACCGGGTCGCAACTCGCGGTCGTGCCCATGGTGACCTCGGTGGTGAGCGCGCCGGCTGCGTCGGCGGCCTGGGCGATGCGCTCGGCGTCGACGACGGCGAGTGCGGCCTTCCCGACAGTGAGCTGGGTCCCGTTGATGAGCGCGAGACCTTCCTTCGGCGCCAGCGTCACCGGGTCCAGCCCGACCGCGTCGAGGGCCTCGGCTCCGGAGACGCGCTCGCCGTCGTGGTCGGCCTCGCCCTCGCCGAGCAGGACCAGCGCGAGGTGGGCGAGTGGGGCGAGGTCGCCACTCGCGCCGAGGCTCCCGCGGGAGCGCACGACCGGGTGGACGCCCTCGTTCAGGAACGTCACGAGGTGGTCGACGACGTGCTCGCGGATGCCCGAGTAGCCCTTCACGAGGGCGTTGACCCGGGTGACGAGCATCGCGCGGACCTCCTCGCGGGTGCACTCGCGCCCCGACCCGGCCGAGTGGCTCCGGATGAGGTTGGTCTGGAGCGTCTCGATCTTCTCGCGCGGGATGCGCTCGTTGACGAGTTCGCCGAAGCCGGTGTTGAGGCCGTAGACCGCCTCGCCCGCGTCGACGACGTGTTCGACGCGCTCGCGGGCGTCACGGACGCGTTCGCGGGCTGGCTCCGGGACCGCGACCGGTTCGTCCTCGCGGGCGACCGCGGCCACGTCCTCGGGGGTCAGTGATTGCCCGTCGAGTTCGACGGTCATCGCGGCGGCACCTCGGGGCTGTCGTGGAGGGTCCGACAATCGTTCATGACAGAACGTCGTCGGAGGCCGGCCTTCGACCTTTCGCTGTCGCCCGCCGACACGATGCCGGAACGTTTTCTCCCCTCGCCCCGTAGCGCCAGCGAGCGAATGACCGGAAGCGACGACCCGTCGACCGAGGACGCCTTCGAGGTCCTGAGCAGCGAGTTGCGACTGGCCATCCTCGACGAACTGGCCAGCGCCGACGCCGCCGGCGACCCCGTCTGTAGCTTCTCGACCCTCTACGACCGCGTCGACGCCGACAACACGCCGAGTTTCTCCTACCACCTCTCCCGGCTCGCCCCGCACTTCGTCAGCAAGACCGAGGCTGGCTACCGGCTCACGCCCGCCGGAGACCGCGTGGTCCGCGCCGCCCGGGCGAGCGCGTACGAGTCGAACCCCACGTTCGAGCCGACGACGGTCGATGGACACTGCCCGAACTGTGGATGGAAAACCCTCGAGGCGACCCTGGAGGGGGCACTCGTCGTGCTCTCCTGTGCGGACTGTGGAACCGGCATCGTCAGGTTCGACCTGCCGCCGGGGCAGGCGTCCGGCGCGGGGTCGGACGCCGTCCTCCACGCCTGCGACCGCCGGGTCCGCCACGAGTACGAGATGGCGCTCGACGGCATCTGCAACAGCTGTGGCGGCGAGATGACGCTCGATATCGAGGCCGTCGAGGAGGACTGCGGCACCCACGACATGGCGCTCTCGCAGTGTGCGACCTGCGACCTGCAGGTGTTCGCGCCGGTCGAACTACGCCTCCTCTACCATCCCGCGGTGCTGGCGCTGTACTGGCGCCACGGCGTCGACGCGACCGAGATACCCCTGTGGGAACTGCTGGGCCACACCGACGCCTGGGAGAAGACGGTCACCGACCGTGACCCCTTCGCGGCCGAAATCCGGGTCCGGGTTCCCGACGAGGCGGAGTCGTTGCTGGTCGGCCTCGACGCGGCCCTCGGGGTGGAGATACTCGACGAGCGGTCCCCGGACGCGGCGCAGCCCCGGCATTCGAGTCAACTCGATGACTAAAACGCGGTTTAGTTACTGCTCTGTTATATTATCAATTCTATGATAATACTTATCCCCGGCGGCGGCGCAGTGCCGGTATGGCAGCGATAGAGACACGGAACCTCACCAGGCGATACGGCGAGTCCGTCGTCGCGGTGGACAGCCTCGACCTCACCGTCGAGGAGGGCGAAGTGTTCGGCTTCCTCGGCCCGAACGGGGCCGGCAAGTCGACGACCATCGACATGCTCATGGACTACGTCCGGCCCTCCGAGGGGTCGGCGCTGGTTCTGGGCTACGACGCCCAGACCGAGACGGAGCAGGTCCACGAGCGCGTGGGCATCCTCCCCGACGGCTACGGCCTCTACGACCGACTCTCGGGCCGTCGCCACCTCGAGTTCGCCATCGACCTCAAGGACGCCGCCGACGACCCGGACGACCTCCTCGCCCGTGTCGACCTCGACCCCGCGGCCGCCGAGCGTCCGGTCGGGGGCTACTCCAAGGGCATGACCCAGCGCATCGCGCTGGCCATCGCCCTCGTCGGCGACCCGGACCTGCTCGTCCTGGACGAACCCTCCAGCGGGCTGGACCCGAACGGGGTCCGACTCGTGCGGGACATCGCCCAGGACCACGCCGCCTCGGGCGGGACGGTGTTCTTCTCCAGTCACATCCTCCCGCAGGTCGAGGCGGTCTGTGACCGCGTCGGCATCCTGAACCGGGGCCGGCTCGTCGCGGTCGACACCATCGACGGTCTGCGCGAGACGCTGGAGACCGGGTCGCTCATCAGCGTCACGGTCGACGCCATCCCGACCGGCCTCGACCTCGCGACCATCGAGGGTGTCACCTCGGTCCACACCGACGGCCGGACCATCGAGGCGAACTGCCGGACGCCAGAGGCCAAGCTCGCGGTCCTCGACGAGGTGCGGGCAGCCGGGGCGGCCGTCCAGGACTTCGGGACGACCGAGGCCTCCCTCGAGGAGCTGTTCACGACCTACACCGGCGCGGACACGCCAGCCGGGGCGGCAGCCGTGGAGGCACAGCGATGAAGGCCCGCCGCATCGGGACCATCGCGCGCAAGGAGGTCTCCGACAGCGTCCGCTCCCGCCTCGTCTGGACCATCGTCGTCCTCGTGGCCGGGTTGACCTCGGTCGCCGCGGGCGCGCTCAAGTTCGTCCCCGGCGTCGAGGCCGACGCCCTCGCGGGCATCAACGGCGCGACCGAGTTCGCGGGGCTGCTGGTGCCCATCGTCGCCCTCGTCGCGGCCTACCTCGCCATCGCCGGCGAGCGCGAATCGGGTAGCGTGAAGGTCCTGCTCGGGTTCCCGCCCTCCCGCGCCGAGGTCGTCGCGGGCAAGTTCCTCGGCCGCGGTGCGGTCGTCGCGGCCGCCATCTCGGCCGGCTACGCGGTCTCCGGCGTCGTCACCGTGGCGGTCTACGGGACGCTGCCGGTCACGGCGTTCGTCCTCACCCTGCTGCTCACGGCCCTGCTCGGCGTCGTGTTCGTCGGCATCGCGGTCGGTCTCTCGGCCACGACCGGGACGCGCTCGCGGGCGATGACCGCCTCCATCGCGGTCTACCTCGTGCTGACGCTGTTCTGGGACCTCGTGCCCCAGGGCGCCCACCTGCTCGTCCAGGGCTCGCAGCCGGAACCGCCGCTCCCGGGCTGGTTCGTCCTGCTGCAGAGCCTGAGTCCGACCGGCGCGTACAGTTCGCTCGTGACCGCGGTCGTCAGTTGGGAGGCTGGCCTGCCGGGGCTCTCTGGCCTCATCGCCGGCGATCTCCCGTTCTACCTCGAACCGTGGTTCCTCCTGCTCGTCCTCGCGGCGTGGGCGGCGGTGCCCCTGCTGGTCGGCTACCGGGCGTTCGAACGCGCCGACCTGAGCTGAAGCCGTCTCAGAGCTCCTCGATGTCCTCGACGACGGCCTCCTCGTCGTCGAAGTCGACCGTCGTGCCGCCCTGCAGGAAGTCGTCGTCGTAGGTGTCCTGGCCCCACTCGGCGATGGCCTGCTGGAGCACGGTGAACCCGTTCTCGGTCCCCTCGTCGACCGTCTCGACGATGGTCCACTCCTCGGCCTCGGGCTCGAAGCCGACGGCGTGGCCCTTGCCCGAGTAGATGAAGAAGAGCGCGTAGACGCGGTCGATCTCGGGGACGTAGTTCCCGGGGACGACCGTCAACTCGGCGTCCTGCTCGGCCAGCGACTGCACCTCCTCGCCGGTGAGGGGGCGCGACGGCAGCGAATCGATGGTTCCCATACGAGGCAGGTGGGAAAGCGGCGGGAAAAGTGCGGTGTTCCGCCGCGCGGTCAGTCCCGGTGGCCCCAGCGGTTCCCCTCCTCGTCGTACCGTGCCTCCGAGATGCGTTCGAACTGGGCCGCGTCGAGGGATATCTCGGCCGCCCCGACGTTCTCCTCCAGCTGGTCGGTCGTCCGCGCGCCCACGATGGGGATGCAGGTGAAGTCCTCCTGGTCCATCAGCCAGCGCAGCGCGACCTGGGCGGGGGTCGCGTCCACCTCGTCGGCGACACCCCGGATGGCGTCGAGGACCTCCCAGCCGCGCGCCGAGAGGTAGAAGTTCGAGAACCGCTCGTCGAAGCTCCCGCGGGAGCCGTCGGGCGCCTCCACCTGGGTCGGGTCGTCCGGGTCGGCGCGCTCGTACTTCCCGGTGAGGAAGCCCCCGGCGAGCGGCGAGTAGGGGCAGACCGCGAGGTCCTGGTCGGCACAGACGTCGAGGTAGTCCGCCACGTCGTCGCGGTAGGCCGCGTGGAACAGGGGCTGGGTCACCTCGAACCGTTCGAGCCCCTCGACCTCCGACTTCCAGAGCGCCTTGGTCAACTGCCAGGCGGCCATCGTCGACGCGCCGAGGTAGTTCACTTTCCCGTCCTCGACGAGCTGGGTGAGCGTTTCGAGGGTCTCCTCGATGGGCGTCTCGTCGTCCCAGCGGTGGATGTAGTACACGTCGAGGTAGTCGGTGTCGAGACGGTCGAGCGTCCCCTCTATCTGGGTGCGGATGTGCTTCCGCCCGAGGCCGGAGTCGTTCGGCCCAGGCTCACCCCGGCCGTCGAAGGGGAAGTAGACCTTCGAGGCCAGGACGAAGTCGTCGCGGTCGCGCTCGGCCAGCCAGTCGCCGATGTACTCCTCGCTCGTCCCGTTGGGGTTCCCGTAGACGTTGGCCGTGTCGATGAAGTTCCCGCCGTGGGCCTCGAAGGTGTCGAGCAACGCGTGTGCCTCCTCGCGGTCCGTTTCGAGGACGCCGCCGGTCTCTCGCCCGAAGCGCCACGTGCCGAAGCAGAGTTCGGAGACCTTCGTCCCGGTCGAACCGAGTCGTCGATAGTCCATACGCTTCCGTCCTCGTCCGGCCACCAAAAGACTGGGAGTAGCGGAACCGAGTCGTCCCTACTCGACGCGCTCCAGAATCGTCGCGATACCCTGCCCGAACCCGATGCACATGGTCGAGAGCGCGGTCTGGGCGCCGGTGCGCTCCATCTCGTGGACGAGCTTCGTAATCAGAGCCGACCCGGTCGCCCCCAGCGGGTGGCCGTGGGCGATGGCGCCGCCGTTGACGTTCGTGCGGTCCCACGGTGCACCCGTCTCCTCCAGCCAGGCCGCGACGACGCTGGCGAAGGCCTCGTTGACCTCGAACAGGTCGATGTCCTCGACCGTCATGTCGGCCTTCGCCAGCACGTTCTTCGTCGCGGGGATGGGGCCGGTGAGCATCATCACGGGGTCGACGGCGCAGACCTCGGTCTGGACGATGCGGGCCATCGGCTCCCAGCCCTGCTCCTCGGCGACCTCGGCCGAGCAGACGAGCGTGGCCGAGGCACCGTCGACGATGCCCGAGGAGTTGCCGGCGTGGACGACGCCCTCGCCCTCGTCGCGGAAGGCCAGCGGGAGTCCCGAAAGCGTCTCCACGTCGGTCCCGGGCCGCGGGTGGCCGTCCTTCTCGACCGTGATGGGTTCGTCGTCGAGTTCGGTCTCGACGGGAGCTATCTGGGAGTCGTACCGGCCCTCCTCCCACGCCTCGCCCCAGCGCGACTGCGAGTCGACCGCGATCTCGTCGAGGTCCTGCCGGGTGAACCCCCACGTCTCCGCGATGCGCTCTGCGCTCTCGCCCTGGGGAATCAGTTCCTCGTACTCCTCGAAGTAGGTCTCGGCCATCGAGCCGCCGTCGGTGCCCATCGGTTCGCGGGTCATGTGCTCGACGCCGCCGGCGACGACAACGTCCTGGAAGCCCGCCCGTACCTGCCCCGCGGCGAAGTTGATGGCCTGCTGGCCGGAGCCACACATCCGGTTGAGCTGGACGCCGGGGGCGCCGTGGCTGCCCTGCCACGACGCGCCGGGCCCGGCGTCGGGGTCGACCTCCTCGCTCCAGCCCGCGACGAGGGGGGCGATTCGCGCGATGTTCGACCCCTGGTCGCCCTTCGGGGTGACACAGCCGAGGATGACGTCCTCGACGAGGGAGGTGTCGAGGTCGTTGCGCTCGGCGAGCGCCCGCAGCGGCGCGGCCGCGAGGTCCTGTGGGTGGGTGTCGCGGAACGCGCCGTCGCGCTTGCCGAACGGCGTCCGGACCGCGTCCACGATGACGGCTTCTCTCATGGTTCCAACTGGACAACGATTTACTTGTTTCTTTCGCCACTGGGCACGTCGCCCACCATCCCGCGGCCCCGACGAACCGTCAGGTCTCGCATGGAAACCGTTGGGAACGCGACCGTTCCGGACCGTTCTGACGGTTCAACGGTGCCTACGCGACTCATAATAATGGCCGGGTGCCGACAATCGCGGTCCATGGAGAACAGACCATGGGTCGTCCTCGGCCTCGTCCTGACCGTCGTCCTCGCCGGCTGTGCCGGCTTCGGGGGCGTCGGCGAGGACCCGACCGGGGAACCGACGACAGACGCGCCGACGAGTGCGACGGACAGTGCGACCGAGGGAGAATCGACGACGACCACGACCGCGACCACGACGGGCCAGACGGCCACGCCGACCGCGTCGGCCTACGAACCACCGGCCCCGCCGAACGTCCCCACCGAGAGCAAGATGGGCCAGGGCGAGAACCGCATCAGGTCGGTCGAGTTGATCAACAAGGTGAACACCGGTGACGGCGTCTCGGACTTCGACCTGCGCATCCAGGCGAACACGATGATGAAGGACGTCGACCCCGCGAAACACGGGGACGTCGAGGGCGAGCCCTACTTCATGGTGGCCGTCGACGGCACCCGCATCGAGCGGTCGGACTACCTCGCGATGAAGGAAGACGGCGAGTGGGTCGTCCAGGTCCACCCCGGTGGCCTCGAGAAGTTCGACGAGGGCCAGCACGAGATCACGGTCTGGCTGTTCGACCAGGACAGCAACAGCGACGACGTCTACGGGAAGTGGACCGGGAGCTTCCAGTACGAGAAGCGCTGAACCGCCGACCGCTCCCGGGCTAGACACACTCCACCACCCGCGTCCTTTCCTGAATCCATCCGGGACAGGACCGGCTCCGGAACTGTCCTGAATGCTGAGGGGTGAGAGAAAAAATTAAGAGGGTACCCTGTGTACGTCAGTGTACATGACGCGTACCATGGTTGCGGGTAACGAGGCCCGCACCGGCGGCGACCACCGCTACACGGCACACGGGGACGAAGCGTCCACCTCAGCCACTGGTACGCCGGTCTTCTACTGAAGTCGGTTCCGGCACGTCGGCGACACCACCCGTCAGCCGGCGGCGTCCGCACCGGGCACACGCACCCAGCACCCGAGGGTGACGTGTCGCCTGCGCGGACGTTCTCGCATCGCCCGTCGACCGCCCAGTCACGACTCCATCCAACACGATGACCGACTTCACGTTCGCGCCCGACCCCGCACAGGCACCGTACAACCTCGCACACCTCGTCGACGACCGCTCGCACCTGTACCACGAGTACGATGTCGACCGCGAGTTCGACGCGGGCTGTACCGACCCCCGCACGGGGAAGGACGACGCCCCGCCGGACTACAGCGAGCGACGCGCCGCGATGCTCGCGTTCTACGGGCACCGCTGCGGGCGCTGTGCCTGCCGCATCGGAGACAGCACGACGCCCGACCTGGAGGTGGGGTACCTCTACTCGCTGGCGACGGCCACGGGCCGTGGCGAGGAGTGGGCGCTGGCGAACCTCGTCGCGGTCTGCGAGCCGTGTTACGACCTGCTGACGACGGACTGCCCCGAGGACATCGGCGCCTTCGGGACCCAGTACGAGAACGCGCCGCAGTTCCCGGTGTGGACCTGCGACCCTCGCGTCGCGGTCGAGCGCCTGCCCCTGACCGGCCGGGAGGTCTGGCTCCGCGAGCAGCTGGCCGGCCGGGTCGACGTCTCGACAGACGGGCGGACCGGCGTCAACCAGCCGGTCGCCCGGGACGCCTGTCTCGCCCGGACGACCGACGCCGCGGTCGCGGTCGCGCTCGGCGAGGAACTCGTCCTCGACGAGCAGCAGGCCTGTTCGACGATGCAGCGCCGGCTCAGCCAGCGGTGGGAGCTGCTGACCGCACACGAACGCGACAGCTACCGGGAGCAGGCGGTCGACGAGGACACGGTCATCGGCGGCGGCTTCGAGCCCTGTGTCGACCTGCAGGACGCCTGAGCTGGGGCGGAATCCTGCTGACGCTTCGGCCCTCCACTCATGGTCGCTTCGGCCCTCAACCCGCTGCCTTCGGCCCTCCACGCCGACACAGCGAGGCCCCTGGACAAGTGCTGTCGACTCGTACAGACGACTCTGGAGGAGGAATACGAGAACTGGCCGGTCGCCCGATGTGGCGACGGCCGTGCCCCGGTCGCAGAATAGTCACTCTCGACCGGGCGGTCCCACCGCGCTGGCCACCCCGACAGTAGTCGTCAGCCCTGCGGCGGGGCCACGAGGACCGGCCGCTCGGCGTCGAGGATGACGCCCTGTGCGGTCGACCCGAACAGGGCCTTGCCGGCCGGCGAGCGCTTGCGCCCACTCACGCAGATGCAGTCCGCGTCGATCTCCTTCGCGTGCTCGACGATCTCGACGGCCGCGTTCCCGCTGGACTCCGCGAGTTCGGTCTCCATCCCGGCCTCCTCGAGTATCTCCCGGACCTGTCGGACGGTGCTGAGCTGGGACACCGACGCCCCCTCGGGGTTGTCCTTGAACACGTGGAACAGGGTCACCGAGACCTCGTCCTTGCCGGGCATGTCTGCGACGGCCTCTGCCTGTGCGCGGGCACGTTCCTCGTCGGAATCGACTGCGAGCAGTACCTCGTACATACCACGCGTTACACCCGAGGGGGGCTTATCTTTGGGGGGTGGTGTCCATCGACTGGGAACGCTCCCGGGCCGTCTCGACGCTGGCCGGGCGGGTCTCGGAGCGTCGATGATGAGGAAAGGGGGCAACAGTTGCATTGTGGAGTACTTACTTAACTGTAACCTACAATCGTGTACACGGCTTCACGAGTTGGCGCGCGTGAGCCGATCCACTTCCACATCTGTCGCTTTTTCGCTGTCCTGCACCCGCCAGCGACGGGTCCATCGTATCGACCGACAGCGTGCGTCGTAGCCGGCGGTCGATGGCTGAGAACTCGACAAGGAGGACTTCTCTCTGGAGAATGTAGCGTCGGGTCGGTCATCGGGTGGCAGACCCGGATGAGCGACGTGGCCGGCGTGGGTGGCAGCCCACGTCGGCCGAAAGGGCACTGGGTGGCAGACCGCGTCGGCGGGGCCGTGGTAGAGTATGGCAGACTGGCGCCCCGGTTCGATGCTGCCTGTCGGGTGATTTCCTCACCCTCACTATCTCGTAGGTGCCCCCGATAGATAACCTGTCCACTTTCCGACCGGTGATTCCCCTACCGGCTGGTAACGACGTTCGCTAGCCGGCGGCGTCCTCGGCCCGCGACCTCCCGTCCGCGAAGACGGTTCCTTCCGGTGATAACTCAGTCCTCACCCAGTATCTGCTATACGTCTCCGTGGGGCTAGTTACAGGTGACCTTCCGGAGCGCGAGCGCTCCCTCGCGTCGCGGCTCACGGCGGCCAGTCGCTGGCCCCGCCCCCGGCGCGGAGACGGCCACGGGGCGGTCGCGGACTCCGGTCGGGGGGTATCTCTCTATGACACGACGACAGCCTTCCACGACGACCCAGCTGACAGTCCCGGCAGAACGCCCACGCGCCGAACCGCGCACGGACGGCGGGACGACGCCCGCGAACCTCCTGCTCGTCCTCGCGGACGGGCTCGGCTACGGCCACCCCGGCTGTTACGGGGGTGGCGCGGTGCTGGGGGCACCGACGCCGAACCTCGACAGCATCGCCCGCACGGGCCTCAAACTGACGAACTTCTCCGTCGAGCCGACCGCGGAGGGGACACGTTCTGCCATGATGACCGGCCGGCACCCGATCCGCTCGGGGACCGGCGTCCCCGGGTATCCGGGCGAACTCACCGGGCTGACCACCTGGGAGACCACCATCGCGGAGGTGCTGACGGGCGCGGGCTACGCCACCGGCTACTTCGGGACCTGGGAACTCGGCGACCAGCAGGGGCGGTTCCCGACCGACCAGGGCTTCGACGAGTGGTACGGTATCGTCGACGGGCCGGCGGTCGCGAGCTACACCGCGAACCCGGCCTTCGACCAGGCGACGATGGACGTCCCCGTGGTCCTGGAGGGTGACGCCGGCGAGACACCGACGGAGGTCGAATCGTTCGACGAGGCCACCCGGGCGACCTTCGACGAGACGCTCACCGAGCGCGTCGTCGAGTTCGTCGACTGGCAGGCCGAGGCCGGGACGCCGTTCTTCGCGACCGTCTCCTTCACCGGCCTCGCCGAGCCGGTCGTTCCCCACCCGGCCTTCGAGGGTCGCTCGGGCAACGGGCCGGTCGCAGACCGGCTGCTGGAACTCGACCACCGCGTCGGTCAGCTCCTGCGCGCCCTCGAGGAGGCCGGCATCGACCAGCAGACGGTCGTCGTCGTGACGAGCGCGTCGGCCCCGACCGACCCGGCCGTCGCCGAGACGGTCGTCGGCCCGTTCCGCGGGACCGCCGGCTCGGCGCTGGAGGGCGGACTCCGGGTTCCCTTCGTCGCGAACTGGCCCGGGGCCGTCCCGCCGATGACGGTGAGCAACGAGGTCGTCCACGCGGTGGACGTGCCGACGACGCTGGCCGCCATCGCGGGCGTCGGCTTCCCGGACGATCGGATCGTCGACGGCCTCGACCAGCGTCGCCTGTTCTCCGCGAAGTCGGCGGAATCGGCGCGCGAGGGCTTCCCAATCGTCGTGAATCACGAGCTGGTCGCGGTGAAGTGGCAGCGCTTCAAGTGTCACTTCTCGTGGGTCGACCCCGAGACCGGCACGCTCCAGCAACTCGGGTCGCCCCGGATCGTCAACGTCGAGGCGGACCCCCGGGAGGAGCGTGACATCTCGACCGAGGCCGGGTTCCTCGTGGACCAGCTGTTCGACGTGGCCGACGAGTTCGAGGAGAGCCTCGCCGTCGAGCCGCCCATCCGGCCGGGCACGCCGGACCCCTACGACCCGAACGCGCGCGTCCCCGGCCCGATGGGTCCCGGTGGTCCACGCCCGCCGATGGGAGAGCCCGGCCCCATGGACGACTGGTCGATGGGTGAAGGCGGCCCGATGGGCGGCGGGCCGATGCCGGAGGACGGGGCCGAGCGCGGCCCCCGGCGCGAGGAGAAACCAGGCGAGCGATAATCGGTCGCTGTCTTTCTTTCGACGATTCGACGCGAGCGTCAGCAGCCGCCACCGGCGCCGCCCGCGGCTCCCGCCCCGGCACAGCTCGCCGCACTCGCACTGGCGCCGGCAGCGGCGGCGGTCCCGCCGAAGACGACCGCGGCGTTCGTCGCGTTACTGTAGTCCTTGCACTCGCCCCACGCGACCGGGGCGACCTCGTCGTCGATGTCGTCCGCGTCCGTCACGGCGTCGCGGAGCGACCCCACGTCGAAGCCGGGGTCGCTCGCGTAGCGGTCCACGAGTTCGGTCGTGAGCGCGACGCGCCGACACTCCTCGGCCTCGAACAGCTCGTCGCCATCGAAGGTGAACTGCACGTCGAAGTGGCGGACGAACACGTCGTCGAAGGGGCCCTGCAACGCGTCTGCGGCCTCGCCGACGAGGGTCCAGACGAGGTCCATGTCGGGGTCCTCGACGTCCTCGCCGAGGGAGAACCGGGCGATGGGGACCGTCACGGGCTCCCCGTCGGGGCCTTCGTTGACGACCGCGACGCCGGTGACGCCGCAGTCCTCGACGGCGTAGCCACCGCGGTCGATGGCCTGCGTCAGGGCGTCGTCGGCCGTCTCCTGGCGCGATTCGAGGTCGACCTCTTCGTCGCTGGTCTCGTCGCCGAGCAGTCGTTCGAGCAGGGAGGGCATACGGGTCGAGGTCCGCACGGCGGCCACTTCGGCGTTTGGGTGGTGGCTCGTATCGGAGTCCGGTCACCCGTCTCCGGTCACCCCTTCCCGTCTTCGCCCGTCTCCGGGTGGAACAGGTCCTCTATCTGGCACTCGAAGAACGCCGCGAGCTCGAACGCCAGTTCCAGCGACGGGTTGTACCGGCCGCGTTCGATGCTGTTGATGGTCTGGCGGGTGACGTCGACGGCCGAGGCGAGGTCACCCTGGGTCATGTCTTTCTCCTCGCGGTACTCCCGGAGGCTGTTGTTCATGCGGTGTTCGACGCCTCGTACATCGTCGAGCCGACGTGGACGAACGAGAGGGCGGCCACGAAGAACGCGATGGGGGTCAGCCAGACCGGCCACTCGATGATACCGAGCCCCCACAGGGCGGTCACGGTCGGGAACACGACGGCCGAACTCATGCCCATGATGGCGAGGGTGCGCTGGCTCGCGGCCTCCTGCTGTCGCTGGTCGCGTTCGTCGAACAGTGGGCCGCTGTAGCGTCTGAAGAGCACCAGTGCGCCGACCGCACAGGCGACGAAGGCTGCAACGCCGGCGAGGGGTTCGCCCAGGGCGACGAGTGCCCCGAGGGCGACCCCCGAGAGTATCCAGAGGCCGATGTAGAGTCGTCGGTACGTCAGTTCGTCGGTCGCGTCGGTTTCGGTGAGCGTCATGGGTCGTGCCGGCAGCGTGTAAAGCTACCTTTACAGTAAAGCTTGTTTTACACCTTTAAATATCTAGGGGTCCCCCTGTCGCTATCGAGGTGAGGAACGGTGCGGCGGTCGTGCGAGTACAGGCCGGCAGAATACCCCGGCGGAACTACTGCCCGGAGCGCTCTTGCAGGGTCGGCAGGACCGCCGGCAGCTCGGCGAGGCTGGATATCGTCACGTCTGGCTCCCGGTACGGCGGCTCGTCGTCCTCGTTCTCGACCCACACAGAGGTCATCCCGACGGTCTCGCCCATCATGAGGTCCTCGTTGTACTCGTCGCTGACGAAGGCGACCGGGTCGTCGCCCTCGGGGAGACACTCGTAGTAGCCTCTGGGATGGGGCTTCGACCGTCGCAGGTCCGACGAGACGACGAGGTCGTCGAAGCAGTCCAGGACGTCGTGGTCCGCGAGGACCGTCTCGACCCACGGGCGCGCCATGTTCCCGAAGAGGACGAGCGTGTGGTCGCCCGCGAGGTCCCGGAGGAGGTCGACGTGTTCCTCTGGGAAGGTCGGGTCGAGCCACGTCTTCGAGAGATACTCCCGACACGACGCCTCCGAGGCGCCCGTGAGCGTCGAGAGGAGGTCGATGTACCCGGCCGTACTCTGGACGAGGCCGTCGCGGAACGCGAAGTACGCGAGCCAGCCGGGATAGGGGTCCGTCTCGGGGTCGACGCCGAGGACGTGGGCCTGTTCGCGTTCGTCGCCGTGGTCGACGATGACGCCGCCGTAGTCGAGGACGAGGTGCATCGGAGGTCGACGGACTGCCCGTGCAGTCTTCAATCTACCGGACAGGTATCACTGTCCGAACCGGGGGCGCACCTCCCGCCGCCGGATTCCTCAGTGGACCGTCGCAATCGCTTATTCGGCCCTCCACCGTATGCTAGCCATGGTCTCGCTCGATTCACGGACGCTGGACTCGCTCTTCCAGCGCGGTCGCTGGCTCACCTTCCCCGACTTCGTCAGGATCGTCGAGGGCGGCCACCCACACGACGAACCCGGACTCCCGCGGGCGGTCCTCGACGCCTACGCGCAGGCACTCGTCGACGACCTCGGTGGTGCCGCCCCCTTCACCGTCGAGGCACTCGAACGCCGGATCCAGCGCCACCTCACGGACGATGGCTGGTCCCGGCTGACCGTCCACGAGGTCGGCGACGACCGCATCAGCTACTACCCGCCGGCGTGGCACGACAAGTTGACGGACGAGACGGACCCCCGGGAGTACGTCGCCGTGATGCAGGAGGACGTCGACCCGACCGCGGCCGACGCCAGCAGCCGGTTCCATCCCCGCGTCCCGAAGGAACACCTGCTGAACGCGATGGTCGTCCTCGGGGGGATGAGCCGGCAGGGCGCCACCGAACGAATCGACGACCTGCGAAAGCGCGGGGAGTTGCTCGTCTACCCGTTCCAGAACCCCGAAGCCGACGTGTTGCTCCCGTAGCTGGGTGCCTGCGGTGTGTTCGGACTCGTTCTCGCTCGTCCACACTCACGCGAGGTGAGGTATTATAGCCACGCAGCGAGCGAGAGGTGACATGGGTGTGGACGACGTCGCGTTCCTCGTCAGGGCGCCGAACCGGGCAGCGGTGCTGACAGCCCTCGTGGACGCCCCATGTGACCGGGCCGGCCTCCGGGACCGGATCGGCGCGTCGCGGGTGACCATCGGTCGCATCACGACCGACCTCGAAGCTCGCGGCTGGGTCGAGCGCGAGGGAACCCGGTATCGCGCGACCCGGGCGGGCCAGACGGTCGCGAGGGCCTACCAGCGCTTCCGCGACGTCGTCGACACGACACGCCACCTCGAGGACCTCTTCGAGTACCTCCCGGTCCGGGCGTTCGACTTCGAGGTGTCGGTCCTCCACGACGCGGAGGTCGTCGCGCCGACGCCGACGTCGCCGAACCAGCACATCTCCCGGCTCGCGGCGCTGTTCGAAGCGGCGACGACCGTCTCGATGGTCGTCCACGCCGTCTCGCCGGAGATCGTCGCCTCTAGCCACGAGGCCGCCCGGGCGGAGGCCCACGTCACCAGAGGAGTCGTCACCCCCGAGGTGACCGACGCCATCCGGGCGAACGACACCGTCAGGGCGCAGGTCGTCGAGATGGTCCAGACGGGAGGGCTGGAACTGTTCGAGCGACCGTCGGTGCCCTTCCAGGTCGGCGTCTACGACGAGACGGCCATCATCTCCGCGGACGACGAGCAGGGGGTCCCGCGGGGCATCGTCGTGACGGAGTCGCCCGCGGTCCGGGAGTGGGTCCTCGACGAGTACGAGCGACTGCGGGCGGAGGCGACACCACTGGACGTCGGGGCCTTCGACCCCGACGCAGGCACCTGAATGCTGGTCCACCTCCAGCGCGTCCGTTCACACCGTGAACGGGCGGTCACGAAGTAACCTGATACTGTACTGCTTCGAACCGTCGTTATGGATGAAGTGTCTCGACGACGGTTCCTGCTGTGCGCGACAGCGACGACGGCCGGACTGACAGGCTGTCTCGGCGGCGGCCAGACTGCCGCCGAGGGTGGTGGGGGGACCACCGACGACGGCCAGCCAGACGCGACAGGGGAGTCAGCAGGTGCGGGGTCGGGGGCTTCGTCCACCGGAGGGGATAACACGACGACCCAGTCCAGCAGTCCGGACCCGGACTGCGCGCTTCTCGATGGGGAGCCGACACCGTTCGACGTGGCGGGGACGCCATTCGTCTTCGCCTTCGACTACGTCGATTCCTGGCAGGTCGAGGACCCACTGTCGGGTCCGGATGGGCGGGTCCAGGGACTCACCAGCCCCATCGTGACCGTCGACGGGGAGACGGAGGCGGCGAACCTCAGCGTCATGCAGTCCTTCGAGGCCGTCACGAAGGCCGAGGTCGACGAGGTCATCGCCGAGAGCGTCTCGGGGGACTACGCCCGCGGCACCGTCGCCCACGAGCAGCAGTTCGGCGGTGAGACCGTGCAGGTTCTCGGCCTCTCGGATACGGACATCCCGTTCTACCAGTGCTGGCTGCCGTACGGAGAGGCGGAGGCGCGGTACCACATGGTCCGGCTGATGCTCACGACGAGCATCCTCCGGGTGGAGGACGAGGAGGGCACGCAGCCACTCTGCCTGGCGGAGACGGTGGCTGGCATCGAGACGGTCCGGGAGAGCATCGCTCCCAACCCCGAGACGACCATCGGGGAGGTCTGAGCCGATGGCCGACCGGCAAACTCGCCGACGGTTCCTCCTCGGCGCGGCCTCGGCGACGGCGACGACCGCCCTCGCGGGCTGTACCAGCGAGGGAGCCGACGCACCCGCGGGGAACGGCGGCGACGCCACGGCGACCGCGGGCGAGACGACGAGAGAGGCTGCGACGACAGTTCGGGAGACGACGACCGGTCAGAACCCGGAGACTGCCACGGACGAGCAGGACGCGACCGCGAGCGGGTCCGCATCGTTCTGCCAGCCGATGACCGGGTCGCCGACCCCCTACGACGTGGCCGGGACGCCCTACGTCTTCGCGTTCGACTACGTCGACAGCTGGACCGTCGAGGACCCACTCGACCGCACCGGGGCCCGCATCCAGCGCATCGTCAGCCCGGCGCTGACCAGCGAGGGCGCGACCTCGAGCGCCACGGTCCGGGTGGGCCAGTCCTTCGAGCCCGT
Source organism: Haloarchaeobius amylolyticus (assembly GCF_026616195.1). Lineage (NCBI taxonomy): Archaea > Methanobacteriati > Methanobacteriota > Halobacteria > Halobacteriales > Halorubellaceae > Haloarchaeobius > Haloarchaeobius amylolyticus. Next base: position 529,775 of record NZ_JANHDH010000003.1, on the reverse strand, counting down.
CACCGCGAGCGAGGCGGAAGCGGAGGTCGAGGCCGCCATCGACCGCGAGGACAGCTCCGGCGTGGCCTACGAGGACGAGTTCGGCGGCGAGGCCGTCCGCTTCGTGGCGTTCCCGAACGTCGACGTGAACAGCTACACGGCCTACCTGCCCTACGGCGACGGCGAGAAGCGCTACTACGCGTTCTCGCTCGTCACCTTCCTCGACATCGAGAACTACGAGGCGACGAACGTCGCCCAGTGTACCGACGCGGTGAACGTCGCGACCCAGACGGTCCGGGGGAGCCTCGTGGTCAACCCGGAGACGACAATCGACCAGGTCTGAGTCTGAGGTCAGGGCGCTCTCCGACGCTCCTCGTCGTCGCAGTCGAAGGTCCGGGACCCCTCCTCGACGGTGACCTGTCTGGTCTCCTCTGCGATGGTCTCACCCCCGTCCAGGACCCGGATTCGCATGGTCGTCGTCTGCCCTACCTCCAGGGTCTCGTCGTCCTCGAGAATCCAGAAGAACCGGGCTGTCGCTCGCCGCCCCGACCCGTCGACGCCCTTCGTGGTGGTCTCACCGACCTCGGTGAGCGCCAGTTCGACCTCGTAGGGGTCGTCACCGGCGAGGCCGTCATCGTCGTCCGTCGGGACGGTGACGGTCACGGTTCCGTACACGCCGATGCTGTCGCCCGGGGTCCCCGAACTCGTACACGTCATCACCGACTCGTTCTCGCTCTCGGGGAGGTCGAACTCGTCGTTCAACCGGACCGAGAGGTCGGTCTCGTTCACCGCGGCATCGGTGACGGCGAACCGACTCGTGTCGACGCCGATGACGCCGACGATGGCGATAGCTCCGACGAGGAGTCCGACCAGCAGGAGGGTGACGATGACGTAGCGGAGGGACAGGTTCGGCACGTTCGCACGTCGGCCCTCGGCAAGATAATGGTACCTCTTTCGACACCTCGGAGGGCGGTTCACGGTATGGCGGTCTCTGGCGCCTACGCCGGGCCTTTTTGCTACCGGGGACCCTACCCCGGCCCGATGGAACCGCAGTCGGGGGAGCGTGGACGTGACGGGTCGGCGACGACGGACCGTACCGGGTCCGAACCGGACGAGACGGCGGGGCCGCCAGCCATCGCCGTCGAGGGGCTCTCGAAGACCTTCGGGAGCGGCGAGGCGGCCGTCACCGCCGTCGACGACGTCTCCTTCACCGTGCAGGAGGGGTCGGTCGTCGGCCTGCTCGGCCCCAACGGGGCGGGGAAGACGACGACCATCAAGTCCATCCTCGGGATGATACTGCCCGAGGCCGGGACGGTCCGCATCAAGGGCGTCGACGTCCACGCCAACCCGCGGCGGGCGTACCGACACGTCGACGCCATGCTGGAGGGCGCGCGCAACGACTACTGGCGGCTGACCGTCCGGGAGAACCTGCGCTACTTCGCGACCATCAGCGGGGTGAAGCCGGACTCGGTCCGCGGGCGCCACGAGCGCCTGCTCGACCAGCTCGACCTCGCCGAGAAGGCGGACACGCCCGTCAGGGACCTCTCCCGCGGGATGAAGCAGAAGGCGTCGCTGGCGAGCGTGCTCGCGACCGACGCCGACGTCGTGTTCCTCGACGAACCGACCCTGGGGCTGGACGTGGAGAGTTCGCTGAAGCTCCGGCGGGAACTGCGCCGCATCGTGAGCGAGCGCGGGCTGACCGTCGTCCTCTCCAGTCACGACATGGACGTCATCGAGGACGTCTGCGACCGGGTCGTCATCATCAGTCAGGGGCGCATCATCGCCGACGACACGGTCGCGAACCTGCTCCGCGGGTTCGAGACGCGCGGGTTCCGGGTGTCCAGCCCGGACCTCGGCGCGGACACCCTCGCACAGGTCCGCGAGCAGTTCGAGGTGACCGACTGCCAGCAGTACGACGGCCACACCCGGCTGGAGGTCGCGACCGACTCCGACGGCATCTACGACCTGATGGACCTGCTGCGGGCCCATCGCGTCACCATCGACTCGGTCGAGACGGTCGCGCCGGACCTCGAGGAGGCGTTCCTCGAGATGACGGGGGGTGAGGGGCGATGAGTCCGGACGCGTCGCCGGCAGTCGACGACCGGCCACAGCCCGCCACCTACTGGGACCTCTCGAAGGCCGTCCTCTACCGCGAGTTCCTGCTGTTCGTCCGGTACCCGGCGAACGCAATCGGCGGCATCGTCGTCTCGCTGTTCTTCTTCGGCCTGCTGTTCTACGGCGGGCGGATGCTCGCCGGGCAGGCCCTGACCGACTCCATCGAGGGCATCATCGTCGGGTACTTCCTCTGGACGCTCTCGGTCGGGGCCTACAGCTCGCTCTCGAACGACATCGGGAGCGAGGTGCAGTGGGGCACCCTCGAACGCCACTTCATGACGCCGTTCGGGTTCGCGCCGGTCGCGCTCGCGAAGGGCGTCGCGAAGGTGGTCCGGACGTTCATCACGTCCATCGTCGTCCTCGCGGTGATGCTCCTCATCACCGGGACCGTCCTCCAGCTCAAGGTGCTCACCATCGTCGTCGTCGCGAGCCTCTCCATCGCGTCGGTCCTCGGCCTCGGCTTCGCCGCCGGCGGGGTCACCGTCCTCTACAAGCAGGTCGGGAACTGGCTGAACCTGCTCCAGTTCAGTTTCATCGTCCTCATCTCCGCGCCGGCGTTCGACCTCGGCTGGACGCGGGTCCTCCCGCTGGTCCAGGGGAGCGCCCTGCTCCAGCGGACGATGCTCGAGGGGACCCAGCTCTGGGAGTTCCCCCTGCTCGACCTCGCCGTCCTGTTCGGGACCGCGCTCGGCTACGTGCTCGCGGGCTACGCCGTGTTCCAGTACACGACGACGCGGGCGCGGAAGCTCGGTGTGCTCGGGGACTACTGAGGCCGGAAAAGAGGAGGGGGAGGTATTCAGGCCGGGGTCACTGCCGGTGGTGTCGCTCCCATTTCGGGACCGCCGGCGGTACAGCCCGGGCCCAAGCGCGCCAGCCACGACGCTGGCGACGCCGAGCCCTGCTAACAGGTCGCATCTACGGGTGCGAACACGAGGCCGACGACGAGCACGACGGAGCGAAAGTCGGGAACCGCATCTTGTCGATGGCGGTCCTAGTCTGTGGTCGGTCGCGGCATCTCTTCGAGTTCGGTGATCTCGCCGGTCTTCTCGACGCGGGCGTACTGGCGACGCCACGCGTCCTCCGGGAACAGGTCGTTCCGGTCGAACAGGGCACGAGCCTCGGCCGTGAGCCGGTAGAACTTGTACGGGTAGCCCCGGATGCGCTCGCCCGGCTCGACGACGAGCTCCTCGACCACGCCGACCGACTGGAGCGTCCGCAGGTGCCGGCGGATCGCGTCGGCTTCGAGGCTCGGGTTCATGTAGTCGAGTTCCTTCACGCTCGGTGCGCCTTCGGGGTGCCCGACGATGTCGGCGATGAGGTTCGCCCGCGTCTTGTCGGTCGCCTTCTGGAGTGCGGTCCACGTGTCGAACTCGTCACCCAGCCCGCGGTCCCCGCCGTCGCTCGGCCGCTGTGCTTCCGGACGCATACTCGTGTCTACGGTCTCACCCGCCATTAAACACTAGGTCGTCAAATGAAACCGATACCCAAAATAGTTTCACAACCATTCTGCTGAGCAGTATCTATTTCAGTCCTGCAACTGTTCTCCCGTGTAGCATGGCCGACGACCCCACGGACCCGTCCCACCGGGAGTACCTCGAGAACGTCGACCCCGACGAACTGGTCCACGACGACGAACTCCGGCTCACGCCGCAGCAGCACGAACGGTTGAAGGATGGGCTTCACGGCCGGCGGTTCAAGACGCTCAAGCGGTCGGACCGGCGGTACCTGGTCGTCGGCCGTGGCGGCGAGGATGGCCCGGGGGAGCGGCGACTCGAGGTCTGTGAACGCCTCGACGACCGGCCGGGGGCGACGGCGTTCCGGCTCGAAGACTTCGGCTTCACCGGCGAGGACATCGACCTCTGGGTGCCCGCGTTCGATATCCTCTCCGAGATGGCCACCCACATCGTTGGTATCCTCGAAGACTTCGACGGCGGCCACGTCTGGGAACTCGGTTTCCTCTACCACTACCAGACGACCATCCGGGACATCCTCTGGCTCCTGAAGCGGGTGTACGACTCCGAGGACGCGATGCGAGACCACTACGACAACGGGATGGCTGCCTCGCACCTGGCAGCGTTGGAGGAAGCCGCCGGCGAGCGGGTCATCGACTGGGAGGCATCGGCGGACCTCGCGGATGCGGTCGCCGAGATCCCCTGACTGCGGGCAGGCGTCGGAGTTGGACAGGTGACAGAGGTAGCGGGCTCGGTCTGTCGCTTCATCTGGTGTTCTGAATAAACCTTGTCAGGAGTGCCGTGCTGAAGAGGGAGTGCAGTCAGCACTCGAGGCCGATTCCGAGGTGCTGGAATTAGTCCTCGAGCGTTGCATCTCGGACGACCACATCCAGCCCACGTCTGAGCTGTTGGGACAGCTCTACATCCGAGATATCGTTGAGCTCTGCTAGTTCGACCAGCGATACCTCACGTGGTACTTTAAAATACCCCTCGCGGACTGCACTCCGGAGGAGCTCCCGTTGCGCGTCGGTCAGGGTTCCGTCCCGATTGGTATCCGAAGTCATTCCCGAACTCACTGGATGTGTGAATGTTCCCCAGAGCAAAACCATTTGCGCAAACCACAACATAGATTGCGGTTTTCGAGGAGTAGTGTACTAAAAACTGCGAATTTCGCAACCTAATTGGTCTTCAGGATGGTGACTCATCCGCCGGTGTCCTCCGCGTACTCGAAATGTTCCCAGGGGCGAGTGTGGTGGTTGGTGATGATCTCGGAGGATTCGATATCGAACCCGAGTCCCGACAGTTGATTGCTGATGTCCGTGAGGTCCTGTGTATCCGTGGCGACGGCCTCGATGAAGAGGTTGCGTTTGCTGGTGAGCATCTCACGGACGTCGACGACCCCACGGGACTCCAGCGCCTCCCGGGCGAGTGATTCGCGCTCCTCGGTGGCGGCACTGCAGATGAACAGGACGTGCAGCGGGAAGGCGGCTTTCTCGTAGTCGACCTTGATGTAGTACCCCTCGATGATGCCTTCGTCTTCGAGGCGCTCGATACGGTTACGGACCGTGCTCGGAGAGACCTCGACCTGTTGTGCAATCTCGTCGATAGTCGTGTTCCGGGCGTCCTCCTGGAGCGCGAAGAGGATACCCCGGTCGACCTCGTCAAGGGAGACCGAACTCATGACTGGGGGTACCGCCGGAGAGAAAATGAATCTTCTCCGCAATCGGGGAGAGCGCGGTAGATTCGAGATAGCACGTGGTGGGCTTTTGCTCTGGCCAGTCTGTGCTGGCGCAAATGTTACGGTATCTTCCGACTATTGAACATCTAAGGAGAGAGAAAATGGTGGGTGAGGAACCTATAGAAAGCGAAGAGCAGTTCGAGAAGCAACTGCGGAATATCGTCAACGAAGCTACGAAGAATGGGGTGCCCGTCGAGGGTGGGTGGAGCATCCGAAATGAGGATCCATCGCTCCCGACTCTAGATGTAGAGATCGTGGTATTAGCTGAGAGACTGGAATAAATAGCCACCTCCCGAGCCAGAGATAACCGTGCGAATCATCCGTGCTCGAGTACCAACTCCTCTGTTCCCAGTCGGCCCGTGGCCGTCTCCCGAATCGAGCCCTCTATTCAGTATGGTACTGAGAAGAGTACACGAACTCGTCAGGAATGCCGGGGGTTCACTCGCACCCCGGGTCCGTCACTGCCGATGATGCCGTTCCCACTTCGGCACCGCCCGGCGATACAGCCCGATTCCAAGACCCCCCGCGACGACACCCGCCGCGCCCAGGCCCACCAGCAGGGTCGCATCCACGGGCGCGAGCACCAGCCCGACCACGAGCACCGGGACGAGCACGACCGCCACGGCCCCGCCGAAGGCCGCGAACAGCACGGTGTCGAAGAGGAACTCGTTGGGCTGGAAGCCGGCGAGGTAGACGGTCAGACCGAACAGGTAGCACTCCAGGCCGAGCAGGAGGAGCACGCCGACGACGGCTTCTTCGACTCTGGCGCCACGCCACGCCACGGCTCCGAGGAAGTAGAGCAGGCCGGTGGGCACGCCGAGGACGAGGAACGCCCGGAACTTCGCGCGGAAGACGGCCGCCACCGAGACGGGGTAGAGCTGGTACTCCCGGACGTCGTCGAACTGCGTGACCCAGTTGTAGGTCGTGAACGCGGAGAGCCCCAGAATCGCACCGAAGGAGATGCCGGTCGAGGGCGCGAGGCCGGTGATGGTCTCCGCGAGGTTCAGCAGGAACGCGCTGACGGCGAACAGTACGCCGCCGGAGAACAGCACCTTCACGAAGCCGCCGGAGGAGCGATGCACGTCGAGCAGTGACTTCACGGTCAGACCGTCGGCGTCGAAGGGCAGGGCGTTCTGCCAGTTCAGGAAGGTCCGACCTGCGGTTCTGGCGGGCGTGACGTAGCTGGTGTCGTACACCGCGACGCCGGTACCGAGCAGGACCGGAATCGGCGCGAGCGCCGCGACGGCTTCGACCGCGGTCGCGCCGTCGAACAGGCCGTAGGGTGTGTATGCGACGAAGTCGATGCCGGCGGCGTAGGCGAGGCCGGCCGCGGCGGCGAGCCCGAGCAGGAGGAGCTTCCCGGGCGCGCCGCGGGTCGAGAGGCCGATGGCGGCGAAGGTGACGGCCACGCCGAGGACGAACGTCGCCGTCGTCGTCGCCCAGAGCGCCGGGAGCGCGAGCCAGCCGATACCGGCCCCCGTCAGGACGGCGGGGACGAACCCGATGGTGATGGGGAGCAGGAACAGCAGCGCGTAGTACACCGCGTCCTTCACGAGGAAGATGCCGAGCAGTTTGCGCTGGGAGATGGGCAGGGTTCGCGCCGTGAACACGACGAGGGTCATGTCGCCGAGCAGGTTCCGCATGGCATCGCGGCCGACGAACCCGACGCTGCCGGTGTGCAGGCCGAAGAAGAACGCGAGGGCGTGGACCCCTGCGAGGACCGAGCCGACCGCGGTCCCGGTCGTGGTGAGCAGGTAGACCGCGCCGGCCGTGATGGCCGTGACGAACACCGGGAAGCCGGCGAAGCGGCCGCCGCCGAAGAGCTGGCTGTGGAGGCGCCACTCCTCGCGGAACATCTCGACGAAGAGCCGGCGGTCGAGGCTAGTCGTCACCCAGCACCGCCTCCGGTTCCTCCCAGTCGGCGCCGTCGTCGACGTTCGCCATGAAGGTGTCGAGCAGCGACTCGTCCTCGCCCAGTTCGCCGGGCTGGCGCTCCGCGATGAGTTCGCCGCCGTAGACGATGCCCACCCGGGAACAGATCTCCTCGGCGACCTCGATGTGGTGCGTCGAGATGAATATCGTGTTGCCCGCGTCGCGGTAGTTCGTCAGGAACCGCTTCGTGCGCTCCTGGACGATGGGGTCGAGGTTCGCCAGGGGTTCGTCGATGAAGACGACCTCGGGTTCGTGGAGGAACGCCTGCGTTATCATCACCTTCTGTTGCTGCCCCCGCGAGAGGTCGGTGTTCAGGGTGTCGAGCTTCTCGGCGAACGAGAGGCGGTTCGCCCACGTCTCGACGCGGGAGTCGACCACACCCTGGTCGAGGTCGCGCACCGTCCCGACGAAGTCGAAGTACTCGCGGGGGGTCATGAAGCTCGGCGGGGACTCCTGCTCGGGGAGGATGCCGATGTGCCGGCGCGTCTCGACCGGGTCCGCGACGGGGTCGTGGCCCAGCACCGAGGCGCTGCCCGAATCCGGTTCGAGTTGCCCGGTGAGTATCTTGATGGTCGTCGTCTTCCCCGCCCCGTTCGGCCCGAGTGCGCCGAACAGTTCGCCACGCCCGATGTCGAGCGAGAGGTCGGCGAGGGCGGTCACGTCGCCGTAGGTCTTGCGGAGGTTCTCGGTTCGTATCGCGCTCATCAATCGTCCCGTCAATCGGTGTCGGTCCTAAAGACCGTTCTGCCCGACTGCGGGGTTGCCGGTTCGTCGCCCGAGGCCACCGCCCTCCCGGGGTTCCCAGCGGTCGACAACGCAGCGAACGGTGAAGTAGCCGAGGTCCCAACCCCCGCGCATGCACTCGGTGCTCCTCTCGGACTACCCGATGCTCGACCCCGAAATCTACCGCGAGGTCCTCGGCCCCGGCGTCGAGATACACGAGCGAGACCTCGGGTCGGGGGAGGCACTCCTCGAGGCGGCCCGCGAGGTGGACGCCGACGCGGTCGTCACGGACGTCCACACGCCGGTCCCGGCCACAGTCATCGAGGCGCTCGACCTCGCGGTAATCGCCCGTTCGGCGGTCGGTATCGAGGGAATCGACCTCGGTGCGGCAGCCGCGGCCGGCGTTCCCGTGGTGCACTGCCCCGAGTACTGCACCGACGAGGTGGCCACGCACGCGCTCTCGCTCGTGCTCGCCTGCGCCCGGTCGATTCCCGCCTACGACCGCTCGGTCAGGGACGGCGAGTGGGCGTGGGGCGCGACCCGCGAGCTCCACCGGCTCCGGGGCCAGACCATCGGGATGCTCGCGTTCGGCCCCATCGCGCGCCGGTTCGCGGAACTCGTCTCCGGGTTCGACTGCCGGCTGCTCGCCCACGACCCGTACGTCGAGGCCGAGACAATGGCCGACTACGGCGTCGAAAGGGTCGATTTCGAGACGCTACTCGACGATTCGGACGTGCTCTCGGTGCACGCGCCCCTGACCGACGACACCCGGGGGATGCTCGACGGCGACGCCTTCGAGCGACTCGGGCCGGGGGCCATCCTCGTGAACACCGGCCGTGGTGCCGTCATCGACGAGGACGCACTGGTCGCGGCGCTGGAGTCGGGACAGGTCGCCTCGGCCGGGCTCGACGTGCTGACGGAGGAGCCGCCGAAGGACTCGCCGCTGGTCGGGCGTGAAGATACCATCGTGACGCCCCACGCCGGCTGGTACTCGGAGGAGGCGCGACGCGACGTGAACGAGACGGTCGCACGCGACGTGAAGCGGGTGCTGGACGGTCAGGCGCCGGAGAACGAGGTCGACGAGTCGTGGTGAGGCCTCTGGCGGTGAAGATGGGTGCCACAGAAGGTGTGATACTGCGGTCGGTCTAGCTCGTCCGGAAGTCCCGGATGAAGCGACCGACACGCGCCAGCGGGGCCGTTCCAGCCGAGAGCTGGACGACGAAGGACGCGACCAGGACGACGGTGAACAGCCCGGCCCAGACGGCCGTGCCGAGCATGTCGACGACCGGCACACCGACCTCGGCGGCGAAGACCGTGACCATCGCCACCAGTCCGATGAGCAGGTAGTGCTGGTACCAGGCGAGCCCCGTCGAGCTCATGACGGTGGTGTAGGGTACGAGGTCGCGGGACCGTTCGGTCAGCGTGACGGTCTTCAGGTTCGACTCGTACTCGATAACACCCAGTTTGTCGAGCATCGGCAGGTGCGTCTGGTGCAGGGACGCGTAGACGCTGTCCCTGATGTTTCGTGGCGGCGGCGACTCCCCAGTCTCGGCCTCGGCGATCGCCTCAGAGAGGTCCCTGAGGGTCGATTCTCCGCCGTGGCTCCGGAGGTGCTTCAACACCTCGCGCCGACGTTCGTTGCTCAATATCGAGTGAATATCCCCCTCGTCGAGTCGGTTCTCGCTCGCTGTAGGGATGATTCTACTATCTACAGATGGCGTGCTGATTGACACCGGTTACTCCCCCTCCATTACGTTACTCGTTGTCTAGGGATATAGCTGTATGCCTTGAATGGCCATCAGGTTTAAATAATGAACCGGGATTTTCATGTCAGGCCGAATCGACCGTTAGCGAGCACGCCGCGCTCGTAACTCCCGGTTAGGACCGTGGCCACGCGCCAAGAACCGGTCGTTCGAGGTCACGGTCGGGCGACCCGTCACCCGGAATCTGCTACCGTGCTAATCGTTATTCTCTCGGGGCCACTCTGTTCTGCCATGCACGTGCTCGCACCGATAGACGGTTCCGAGTGTAGTTTCAGGGCCCTGGAGTTCGCCATCGAACTCGCCGAGCGGTTCGGGGGCAAACTGGACGTCGTCCACATCACCGACCACGAGGACGAGGAGGTCGACCAGCTGCTGGAGCGTGCCCGGGCGTTCTGCGAGGAACGAGGCCGCGAGACCACCCCGGAACTCTCGTACTCCGTCGGCATCTCCCGGATGCGCTACGCGAACAAGATCGGGAAGGACATCCTCGAACTCGTCGAGGACCGGGACATCGACCACGTGGTCATGGGCCACCACGGCGGGAACACGGTCGACAGGCTCGTGCTGGGCAGCGCCACGGAGACGGTCACCCGGGCGAACACCATCGGCGTCTCGGTCATCCCCTGACGGAGTGGGCAACTGTCGTCCGGCGCTACAGGTTTCCCCGCTGGGGCCCTGTCGTCCCCTATGAACGTCGGCATCATCGGCACCGGGAACATCGGTGAGACGCTCGCGCGACACCTCGTGGCGGCCGGCCACGACGTGATCCTCTCGAACTCGCGTGGCCCGGAGTCGCTGTCTGATCTCGTCGAGGACCTCGGCGAGCACGCCTGTGCGACGACGCCTGCAGAGACTGTCGATCACGCCGAAGTCGTCGTCCTCGCGCTCCCCTGGCGGGCCCGCGACGAGCTTCCTGCCGGTGAACTGTTCGCGGACAAGATCGTCGTCGACGCGACGAACCCCTACTCCGCGGACTTCGAGGTCATGGACCTGGGGGAGGAGACGTCGAGCGAGGTCATCGCCGAGCAGCTACCGGACGCCCGGCTCGTCAAGGCGTTCAACACGATGTACTGGGAGACGCTCCGTGACGAGGCCAGGCCAGACGCGCCCGCGGAGGACCGGCTGGTCATCTTCATGGCCGGCGACGACCGCCACGCCAAGGACGTGGTGGCGGACCTCGTGCGGGAGGTCGGCTTCGTCGCTATGGACACCGGCGGGCTGGTCGAGGGTGGGCGGCTGCAGGAGCCGGGGTCGGCCATCTACGACGAGCCGATGACGCCGCCGGAGGCGCGGGAGGTCCTCGCTTCCCTGCGGGAGCCGAGTAACTGACCGGTAGCCGAGGATTGAATTCGACCCGGTCCTATCCCCCGCTGTGGACGCGATAGAGCTCTCGACCGTGGTCTACGTCCCGAAGGAGGAGGCGTTCGACTTCCTCCTCGACTTCACCAACCACGAGAAGTACTCGGAGTACGTCTCGGACGTGACCAGACGCGGCGAGGGCGTGGGGGCCCAGTTCGACATCACCCTCCAGTGGTGGAAACTGGAGTACACGCTCTCGCCGCGCGTGACGGCGCTGGACCGCCCGGCGCGCATCGACTGGGACGTGCCCCGCGACGTGCGGGCGCAGGGCTACTGGGCACTGGAGGACCTCGACCCCGAAGCCGATGCCGCACAGGCGGACGGCGGCCCGGCGACGCGGGTGCGGCTCCGCATCGAGTTCGACCGGTCGGCCTCCCGCCTCGGCCGGCTCAGGCTCCCGCCGATGGTCTCGTTCGACTGGGTCCTCGACCGCCTGAAGCCCATCGCGCTCCGGGAGGCGAAGGTGGTGTTCGAGCGCGCCATCGCCGACCTCGAAGGCGAGCGTCGGGACGTGGACCTCGAGTTCCACGTCCGACCGACCACGGTGTGAGACGGCCGTCGTCACTCTCCGTCGAATCGACGATTTCTGCCGGTCAGAGTCCTGTCTACCAGTAGATTACACTCTGGTTTAGGGAAACCGAAAAAATCGCAAGTGGTTTATTCCTTTAGGGGGGCCTAAACCATATGAACGAAGATACGACGGACGGACAGGACGCGACACGGCGGCAGTATCTGCAGTACGGCGGCGCGTTGCTCGGGGGCGCGCTGCTGGCCGGCTGTGTCGGGAACGCCGGTGACGGGGCCACCGGTGACCCGACCGACACTGCCACCGGGACCGCGACGGAGACGGCCACCGGGACCGCGACCGAGGAGGCGACGGATACCGAGACGGGTGATGCACAGGACACCCCGTACTCGGTCGCCATCGAGCCCGTCGGCGAGGTCAGTTTCGACGCCGTCCCCGAGACGTGGGTCGCGAACAACGGGAGCTGGGCCGACATGGGCATCGCGCTCGGCCTCGAACCGCCGAAGGGCGTCTGGCTGACGAACCGGTACCACACCCAGTACTACGACGAGATTCCGGGCCTCTCCGTCGACAAGAGCGACATGGTCTCGCTCTACCAGGACGGCGTCAGCAAGGAGTTGTTCTACGAACTCGACGCCGACGTCCACGTGATGGACCCGAACTTCCTGCTGAACCGCTTCCAGGGCTGGAAGCAGGGCGACGTCGAGGAGGTCACCGAGAACGTCGGGCCCATCTTCGGGAACTGCATCTACGCCCAGCACTACCCGTGGCACGAGGACTACCGCTACTACACCCTCTACGAGGGCTTCGAGAAGCTCGCGCAGGTCTTCCAGCGCACCGACCGTTACGAGGCGTTCGAGAGCCTGCACGACGAGTTCCAGGCGAACCTCGCCCCGCACGTCCCCACGAAGGCGGAGGCACCCGAGGCCGCGGTCCTCTGGGGCGTCGGCGAGGCGCCGGAGAAGTTCTACCCGTACATCATCGGCGGCGGCACCGGGTTCAAGCACCTCCGCGACCTCAACGTCAAGGATGCGCTCGCCGACAGCGACGTGAAGGACTTCCACGGGAGCCGGGCCGCCATCGACCTCGAGACGCTGCTGGAGGTCGACCCCGAGGTCCTCCTGCTTCGCGGCTACGAGGCCAAGTCCGAGTCGGAGTTCCAGAGCACCGTCGTCGCCTCGCTCGAGGACCACAGCACGGCGAGTGCCCTCACCGCCGTCCAGAACGGCGACGTGTACCGCGCCGGCGGCCTCTACCAGGGGCCCATCACGAACATGGTCCTGACCGAGCGCACGGCGGGCCAGCTCTACGGCGTCGAAGAGCAGCTGTTCGACCGCCAGCGCGTCGCAGATATCGTCAACGGGGAGTTCTGAGCATGCCCACGGAACAGGGTGCGCAGACACACGACTTCGACGTGGTAATCGTCGGCGGTGGCCCGGCCGGCACCGCGGCAGGCGTCTTCACGGCCCGGTACGGCCTCGATACGGCGGTGTTCGACCGGGGTCGCTCGTCGATCCAGCAGTGCGCCCACCTCGAGAACTACCCGGGGTTCCCGGCCGGCATCGACATCGAGACGCTGTACGCCCTGCTGCACGACCACGTCGAGGAGGCGGGCTGCGAGCTCGTCGCCGACATGGTCGAATCGGTCACCCGGACCGAGGACGGGGCGGGATTCGTCGTCGAACTGCAGGATGGCGAGGCCGTCACCGCGACCCGCGTCGTCGCCGCGACCCGGTACGACGGCGAGTACATGCGCCCCCTCGTCGGCGACGAGGCGTTCTTCACCCACGAACACGACGGCGAGGAGCACACGCACTTCGACCGCGCCTACCCCGAGATGGACGGGACGACGCCCGTCGACGGGCTCTACGTCGCCTCGCCCGCCGAGGAGACCGACCGACAGGCAATCGTCGCGGCCGGCCGCGGCGCCCGGGTCGCACTGACCGTCGTCGACGATATCCGCGCCGAACAGGGCTTCTTCGACCCGGTCGTGGACCACTACGACTGGCTGCGCCGCGAGTCGAGTCTCGAGGGCGAGTGGGCCGAACGCGAGCGCTGGGTCCAGTGGGCGGAGGAGAACCGGCCCGAGGACCACGACCTCGCAGACGACGAGTGGGAGGAACTCCGTGACCGCGAGATCGACCGCCGGTTCGAGACGTACATCTCCGACGACGAGGTCGACCGCCGCGCCGAGGCGGCCCACGACCGCCTCCTCGAGCACCTCGACGACGACCGTATCCTCGCGTACGCCCGTCAGCTAGAGGCCGAGCGAGAGACACCGACAGAACAGTCGCCGGAGGCTGACGACTGACCATGGCAGGGGAACCGACGTCCGGGTCGCACGCTGGCACCACCAGCGAGGGCTGGCTCGCCTGGATTGACAGCTCGCTCCTCACGCTGTGTCTCGCGAGCCTCGTCGTCATCGTCCTCGGCGGGCTCGTGCAGGTGAGCTTCGGCGCGTTCTCCATGACGCTCGTCGAGGCCTGGCAGGCCGTCTTCAACCCCGACGTGATACTCAACCTGAAGGCGTGGGAGGCGTTCATCCTCGGCGGGGAGGTCCCCGAGATGAACAAGCGCAGTCTCATCGTCTGGAACATCCGCCTGCCGCGGGTGTTCGTGGCGGTGCTGGTCGGCATGAACCTGGCCGTCTCCGGGGCAATCTTCCAGGCGGTCACCCGGAACGAGCTGGCGAGCCCGTTCATCCTCGGCGTCTCCTCGGGTGCCGGGCTGATGATACTGCTCACGCTCGTCGTCTTCTCCGGGCTCACGACGTTCCTGCCGCTCATCGCCGCGGTCGGTGGCGCCGTCGCCTTCCTCATCGTCTACGCCATCGCCTGGAAGAACGGCACCTCGCCGGTCCGGCTGGTACTCGCCGGTGTCATCGTCGGTACGGTGTTCAACAGCCTCCAGACCGGGCTGTTCTTCTTCGCGGACGACATCGGCGTCGTCCAGTCCGCCATCGCGTGGACGACCGGGTCGCTCACCGGGACCGACTGGGAGCAGGTCCGGATGGCGCTGCCCTGGACCGTCCTGGCGCTGTTCCTGGCGCTGGTCGGCTCGCGCCAGCTGAACGTCCTCCTGCTCGGCGAGAGCACCGCGAAGTCCCTCGGGATGAACGTCGAGAAGGTCCGGTTCGCGCTCTCTGGCGTGGCCGTGCTCGCGGCCGCGGCGAGCATCGCCGTCGCCGGTATCGTCGGCTTCGTCGGCCTCATCGTCCCGCACATGGTCCGGACCGCCGTCGGCAGCGACTACAAGAAGCTCATCGTCGGCTGCGTCTTCGCCGGCCCCGCCCTGATGGTGGCCGCGGACGTGGGTGCGCGCCTCGCGCTGAACCCCGTCCAGATACCGGTCGGCATCGTGACGGGGCTCGTCGGCGGGCCGTACTTCCTCTACCTGATGCGCAAACAGGAGAACCTGGGTGAAGTCTGAATGGCCGGGAACCAGCCACCACGAGAGGACTCGACACGCGAAACCGCCCGCAGCGACCCCACGACCCGAAGCGACGGGGTAGCCCACGACTCCTCGGAGCTGACCGGGAACGACCTCGTCATCGGCTACCCGGCGACCGAGGAACCCGTCGTCGAGATCGACACCGTCGTCCTCCCGCAGGGCGAGGTCACGGCACTCGTCGGCCCGAACGGGAGCGGGAAGAGTACGCTCCTGAAGTCGATGGCGAACCAGCTCGACCCCTGGAAGGGTCGGGTCATGCTCGACGGCGAGGAGATACAGTCGGTCGACGCGAAGACGCTCGCCCAGCGCCTCGGTCTGCTCTCGCAGGAGAACGAGTCGCCGGGGAGCCTCACCGTCGAGAAACTCGTCTACCACGGGCGCTACCCGCACCGTGGTTTCTTCGAGTCCGTCACCGAGGAGGACGAGGCCGCGGTCGAACGCGCCATCGACCTCGCCGGGGTCGAACACCTCCGCGACAAGTCCATGAACAACCTCAGCGGCGGCCAGAAGCAACTCGCCTGGATCGCGATGGTGCTCGCACAGGACACCGACGTGCTGTTGCTCGACGAGCCGACGACGTTCCTCGACCTGCATCACCAGCTCCGCGTGATGGAGGTCGTCCAGACGCTCAACCGCGAGGAGGGCGTCACCGTCGGCGTCGTCCTCCACGACATCGGGCAGGCCGCCCGGTTCGCGGACAACCTCGTCGCGATGAAAGACGGCGAGCTGTACGACTGGGGCCCGCCGAAGGAGGTCGTCACCGAGGAACTCCTCGCGGACGTCTTCGAGGTGGACGCGACCGTCGACAGCGAGAGTCCGACCGGCCCGCACATCTCACCGCACTCTGCACTCGACACCGACCCGGAATGACCGACGCTACCCTGCTCCCCCGACCGGCTCGCACCGCCCGCGTCGCGTCGTACCTGCTCGCGGGCGGGTTCCTGGCACTCGTCGCGCTCGCGGTCCTGCCTACCGAGGCGCTCCGCGTCGGGTCGCTGCCGGGCGCTCCGTCGTCGGGGTCGGCCGGTGGCTTCCTCGCCGCGGTCCCGGTGCTGGTGCTCGCCACGTTCGCGCTCTGGTTGACACTCGTCGCCCGGGCGGTGTGGGCCGAGAGTTCGGCCGACGTGGCCATCGCCGCGTTCGCGACCCCGTGTCTCATCGTCTCGGGCTGGGGCCTCTACGAGTACTACGCCGTCCAGGCGGGCGTCCGCTGGGGCGGGCTACTTTCGTTCGTGGTCGGGACGCTGCTCTCGGTCGTCGTCGTGGCCGACGCGGTGTCTGCCCGCGTCGCATCGTCGTAGCCTCACCGTCTCGTCCAGCGGTACTGCCACTCCGGGAGCCGAACTTCACTGGTTTAGGCTGGCCTAAAAATCGGAACTACTTTATTCTTTTAGGCTGGCCTAAAACATATGCCTGAAGATTCGGACGGCCTCGACCGCCCCACGAGACGGGACTGTCTCCGGTACGGCGGCACCGTCGTCGGGACCGGGTTGCTCGCAGGTTGTTCAAGTAACGGTGGCGGCGGAACGGACTCGACGTCGACCGGTGCACCGGCCGAAACGACGGAGAAGCCGGCGGAGACCGCGACCGAGAGCAGCACCCAGTCGACGGAGACGGAGTCGTTCGAGGTCACGGTGAAGCCCTACGGCAGTACCACGTTCGAGCGCCCGCCAGAGACCTACGCGACGAGTGGTGGCGTGTGGACCGACATCGGGTTCGCGTTCGGCACGGAGCCGACCGCGATGTCCCGCATCGACGCCTACCCGACCCACTACTACGACCGGCTGCCGGGGGTGACCTTCGACGCGGGTGAGATCACGAACCTCGGTGGTCCGAGCGAGTACAGCAAGGAGCAGTTCTACGAACTGGACGTCGACGCGCTGTTGCTCGACAGGGTCCTCCTCAACAGTTACGCCGGCTGGGACGCCGACGACTTCGAGGAGGTCGGCGAGAACGTCGCGCCCTTCTGTGGGACGTATCTCCGCAACGAGTGGAGCGGCTCCGCACTCGGCATGGAGTTCTCGTTCCCGTACTACACGCTGACGGAGGCCGTGAAACTCACCGGCCGACTGTTCCAGGACCACGACCGTGCCGACGCGTGGGTGTCTCTCCACGAGTCGTTCCGGCGCGACCTCCAGGACCGAGCGCCGGCTGCATCGCCGAGCATCGGGTTGCTCTACAGCGCATCGCAGCCAGCCCAGGGGAAGTTCATGGTCACCGATCCGACCCTGGACGGCATCGCCACCCGACAGTACCGGACGTTCGGCGTCGAGGACGCCTTCTCGGACGTCGACCTCACCAACGGGTGGAAGACCGACTACGAGGGTCTCCTCGAGGCGGACCCCGACTACCTGTTCTTCGATTCGACCCTCTCGATGAGCCGTTCGGAGTTCGAGACGCAGTTCGTCACGCCCCTCGAAGAGAGCGAGGTCGGGAGCGAACTGAGTGCGGTAGAGGCGGGCAGGGTCTACCGCGGTGGCGGACGCTACCAGGGCCCGATTCTCAACCTGTTCCAGACCGAGATTCTCGCCAAGCAGCTCTATCCCGAGACGTTTGGGGCGTTCTCCACGCTCGACGACCTGGGAACGGGTGAACAGCTGTTCGACCGCCAGCGGGTTGCAGATATCATCGACGGAGACTTCTGAGAATGACGAACGACGACACGACAGGACGCGACGCACCGACGCGCAGACGGCTGCTCCAGGTCGGAGGGACGGCCCTCGGCAGTGGCCTCCTCGCCGGGTGCCTCGGCGACGGGGCGACCGAGGCCGGCACGACTGCCGCCGACGAATCGACGGGGACGAGCCAGAAGACCGGGACGGACCGGCCCGCCGACGATGCCACCGAGACAGCGGCGTCCGGGTCGTACGAGGCCTGTATCGTTCCTTCGGGCTGTCTCACGTTCGAGTCGGTCCCGGAGACCTACGCCGTCTACAACGGCGCGTGGGCCGACATGGCGTTCGCACTCGGCCAGCGCGACGGCTTCGAGACGGCGGGCAACATGATCCCGGGGTTCTTCTACGAGCCGTTCGACCTCGACGTGCCCGCGCAGGACACGCTCCCGTCGATATGGTCGGAGGGCGGCTGGGACAAGGAGTCGTTCTACGAGGTCGACCCGGACGTGTTCCTCATGGACCCGAACTACCTGCATGGGACCGGCTGGGACAGTTCGTGGGACAAGTCCGACACGCAGGAACTCCAGGAGAACGTCGCCCCGTTCTTCGGGAACAACTGCCGTCGTCGGCGTAGCTTCCACGACTACAAGCTCTACAGCCTCTACGGGGCGTTCGACAAGCTCGCCACCCTCTTCCAGGAGCGCGAGCGCTACGAGGCGTTCGCGTCGCTGCACGACGAGGTCCGCACCGAGATACAGTCGCGGCTCCCGCCGGAGAGCGAGCGCCCGGAGATCGGCCTCATCAACGGTGGGTCGGAGCCGAGCAAGGGCAAGTTCTACCCGCTGAACACCCAGGACGAGGGCTACGAAATGAAGCCCTACCGCGACCTCGACGTGGCGAGCGCGTTCCCGCAGTCGATGGAGGACGGCGGCACCATCGACTACGAGCAGTTGCTGGAGGTCGACCCCGAGATCATCGTCGTCCACTGGGGTATCGGGACGACCGGCGAGCAGGATTCCTTCTCTGCGAAGGCGTTCCACGAGCAGTACGTCGCGCCCATGGAGGCGGACGCCGTCGGGAGCCAGCTCACCGCGGTCGAGAACGGGGACGTCTACCCCGGCGCCTACGGGGAGCAGGGCCCCATCGTGAACCTCCTCCAGACGGAGATGAAGGCCCAGCAGCTCTACCCCGAGGAGTTCGGTGCGTTCGACCCCGAGCGGTTCCCCGAGGTCCCCACGGAGAACCAGCTCTTCGACCGCCAGCGCGTCCGGGACATCATCGCAGGTGACCTGTAGATGACGACGCTGCCGGAGGAGACGCTCGCGAGTGACTCCGAATCCGTGGTCGACCGGGACGTGGTCGTCGTCGGTGGCGGTGCGGCCGGCCTGTCGGCGGCCGTGTTCCTCGCCCGGTACGGGCTGGAGACGCTGGTGCTGGCCCGCGGGCAGTCGGCCATCCACCAGTGCGCCCACATCGAGAACTACCTCGGCTTCCCGGGCGGCGTCAGCCCGGAGCGGTTCGTCGCCCTCGGGCGCGCACAGGCCGAGCACGAGGGCGCGACCGTCGAGGAGGACCTCGTCGAGGTCGTGGAACCCCACGACGAGGGCTTCGCGGTCGAGACGCAGGATGGGCGCGACCTCGTCACGCAGTACGTCCTCGTCGCCAGCGCGTACGACGGCGACTACCTGGACCCGTTCGGGGACGACCTGGACACCGACGATGAGCACGGGTTCGTCGCGACCGACGCCGGACGGACCTCGGTCGACGGTCTCTACGCGGCCGGCTGGCTCACCGAGGACACCGTCCACCAGGTCGTGGTGAACGCCGGCGATGGTGCCCGGGCCGCGGTCGCGCTCGCCCGGGACGACCTGACGGACCGGTACTGGCCCGAGGTCGGCGAGTTGTACGTCGACTGGGTCGTCGACGACGACCGCTACGGCGGCGAGGACTGGCACGAGAACTTCGACGACTGGTTCGACCGCGAGATACGGCCGGGGGCACCAGCTCTCGACGAGGACGCGCTCCTGGCTGCTCGCGAGGACATGAAGACGGCGTTCCTCGACCGCGGTATCGAGGAGGCCGAACGCGAGCGTCGGGACCGGGAGGGCCAGCGACGCCTCCTGGAACAGCTCGACGACGACGTCGTGCGTGAGTACGCGCGGTCCCTGCCCGCGACCGAGGAGGACGAGATTCGACGATGACAGACGACGACACCACGAGACGGTACTCGCGACGCGACTACCTCCGGGTCGGTGGCGTACTCACCGGCACCGGACTGCTCACCGGCTGCCTCGGCGGCGACAGCGCCGGATCGACCGCGACCGAGACGGGGACCGTAACCGACACCGCCACGAGCGCGCCAGCCACCGACGAGGAGACCGAGAGCAAGCCGACCACGACAGCCGACGAGGGTCCGTACTCTGTCGAACTCTCGCCGGTCGGCGAGGTCGCGTTCGAGCAGCCGCCCGAGCGCGCGATGGTCGCCTTCTCGCACTACGCGGACATGGCGGTCGCCCTCGGGCAGGCCGATACGGTACAGACGCTCTACGCGCCGGAGTTCGCTGGGAAGTCCCTGAACACGTTCTACGACCGCCTCGACGGCGTCTCGCTGGAGTGGGAGGGCCTGCCCGACCCACTCGGTGACGGCGTCGACAAGGAGCAGCTGTACGAACTGGACAGCGACGTCCACTTCATCGACCCGTCGTACGTCGTCGGGGCACAGGAGGGCTGGGACCCGAGCGACGTGACCGAGGTCGCCGAGAACGTCGGCCCGTGGTTCGGGAACTACCACAGCGGGCTGCACGACCAGCCCGCAGACCCCTACGCCGAGGACTACCGGTACTACACGCTCTGGGACCTGTTCGAGAAGGTCGCCGCGGTCTACCGCGAACGAGAGCGTTACGAGGCCCTCCGGGCGGTCCACGACGACCTCCTGTCGACCATCCAGTCGTCGCTGCCGCCGGCGTCCGAGCGACCGACGGCCGCCCGCGTCACCCTCATCGGCGGGACGTTCTACGCCTACAAGCTCAACGCGCCGGGATTCTGGCACGCCGACACCCGCCCGCTCGGGGCGACCGACGCCTTCGCCGACGTGGAGTGGGAGGGGACGTGGGGTCGGTTCGACTACGAGACGATGCTGGAGACCGACCCGGACGTCATCCTCCACCTCTGGGGGATGGCGCCGGGCTACTACATCGACGACATCCGCGAGACGGTCACGGACGACCCCGTCGGGAGCCAGCTCTCGGCCATCCAGAACGACCGGTTCTTCGCCGGCGGCGTCCGGTTCCAGGGCCCCATCGCGAACCTGTTCCAGCTGGAGATGACCGCGAAGCAGCTCTACCCGGACCAGTTCGGCGAGTGGCCGGGCTACGACCCGGGACAGCCCTACCCCGAGATTCCGACGGACGAACAGCTGTTCGACCGCCAGCGCGTCGCTGACATCGTGACGGGCGACTCGTCAGCATAGACTCGCGACCCACCAGACCGCTACCACACCGATGTTCGGCACGACACTCACCGCGATTCGCGACCACGTCGAGGCGCTCGCCAGCGATGACGGCGACTACGTCGTCGTCTGTGCCCGGACGGGCGAACGGCCGGTGCCCACGGGGTCGATGCGCTTCGAGACGCGGTCGCTCGCCGAGCGGGCGGCACAGGCTGCGATGCAGTACCGGACCCGGCTCCGGCGATACGACCCGACGCTTCGGTACCACGACCTCATCGCCTGCGAGGCGCGTGGCGGTGCGGCCGGAACCGGCGGCCGACAGCCCCCGGTCTCGGCTCCGGCCTCGACGGTCGACCGCTCGCCGCTGGTCGAGTTCTGTCACCACGCCGCCGGGGCGGTGTTCGAGGCACTCGGTGCGTCGGGACTCCGCGCCGCGGAGACCGCCGTGATGGACGAGTACTTCGACCTGGCCGAGACGGTCGTCGACCCCGACGAGCTCTGTCTCTGCCTGCTCGAACGGCTCGCGACCGTGCTGGACGCGCGACTCGACCCGACCGAGCAGACCGAGGTCCTCACTGCAGCCGCGAGCCGACTGCCAGCCGGCGGCCACGACGATTCCGGCATCGACGACGACCCGGTCACGCAGACGCTCTCCTCGCTGCAGAACCGGGGGATGCTCTCGCAGTACAGCGTCGTGGACCCGGCGACCGTCGACCAGATGAACGGTCGCCTCGAGGGCGAGCAGCCGACCGTCGTTCGCATCGCCGACTACGCGCTCTCGCCACAGCAGGGTCGTCTCCCGGTGCTCCCGCTCGTGCTCGACATCTCCCGCCGGCGGCCCGAACACACTCCCTCGTCGGTCCGCGCCGTCGCTGTCGACGGCGCGTGGCAACTGCGGTTCACACCGCCGGGCGCTGCCGCCCGGACCGGAGCGCGCTCGACCGACGACGACCCGGGTGGCATCGTCAGTGCGCCCATCGAGGAGGTGTCGTGAGATGGGCGACACCGGTGGCCGCGGGGGACCGGACCGATGAACGAGGTCTCGCGGTACCTGCTCGGGCTCTACCGCGCCGAACGCGAGCAGTCGCCGCCGATCTCGTCCGGCCACGTCGCGGACCGGATGGACCGCTCGCCGGCCGCGACGACAGAGATGTTCCAGCGCCTCGAGGAGAACGACCTCGTCACGTACGAACCCTACGAGGGGGCCACCCTGACCGAGGAGGGCCGACACCGCGCCGAGGAGGTCCACGACTCCTTCGTCACCCTCTCGCGCTTCTTCCGCGACGTCCTCGACGTCGAGGACCACGAGCAGGAGGCGATCAGGGTCGCTGGCAGCGTCAGTCCCACCGTGACCGAACGACTCGCGGCGACGTTGCTATCAGACGACTGACGTGCCAGCGGCCGGAACCGTATCCTTTAAGGTTTAGGTTTGCCTAAATCCTCGTGATGGCCGTCGGAACCCCCTCGTCTTCCGATTCCGAGACCGACTCCGAGTCCCTGAACGACCTCGATTCCCGAACCGAGCCCGAACCGCGACAGGAACCGGAGATATCCACCTGTGAGAGTGCGCCCGGCACCGTCGTCTTCCTCGAATCCGGGAACTCCGACGGGTGGATATCGAGCGACGTCGTCGTCGACGTCGAGGAGTGACAGACAGCGACCACCCTTTCCATTCTCCCACCCATGTCAGACGAACACGATACCACAGAGCCCGACGAGGAAGCGCTCGAGAACGAACCGTCAGAGAACGGATCGCCCGAGGATGACACGCCAGAGAACGACGACCCCGAGCGAACGACGATCCGGGCGGGTCGCGACTTCGAGCAGGAGTACCGGCTCTCGGCCGCCGAGGCGGGGGCGTTCCTCGTCGAACTCGGCGAGCAGCTACAGGAAGACGACGAACTGACCATCTCGACCGACGAGTGGGAGCTCCCGTTCCCCTTCGGCGAACCGGTCGAACTGGAGATAGACTTCGAGGGCGTCGGCGACCCCGAACTCGAGGTAGAGGTAGAGATTCCGGGGCGCACCGACGAGACGGCGCCCGACGTTCGCTGAGGGCTGTTCCAGTCGATTCTCTCGCTCTATGCGTCCGTGACGAGCGTGTCGTCCGCGAGGTAGTGGTCGATGACGTGTGCGTGCTCTTCCAGTTCTTCGAGCTGTTCGCGGAGCATGTGCGCGGTCGTCGGGTCACCGAGCCCCTGTGCGAGCTCGATGTGGTCACGGTAGCCCTCGATGATGTCGCCGTACATCTCGAGGTCGTTCGAGAGCGAGGTACGGATGTCGTAGACGTCCTCGTCCTCGGGTTCGACGGTCGCGTTCTCCGAGAGTGCAGTCATGCTGGCGTGCGGGACGCCGCCGATGGACTGGAGACGCTCTGCGACCTCGTCGGCAGCCTCCTCCACGTCCTCGTACGCCTCCTGGAGGAACTTGTGAAGCGGAAGGTGCTCGGCACCTTCGACGTTCCAGTGGTGCTTGTGGAGTTGGTGGTAGAGGACGTAGGCGTTGGCGAGGTCGGTGTTCAGTGCCTCGACGATCTGTTCTGCCTTCTCCTTGTCGAGCCGGACGGGGTTCTCCTCGACTGTGCCAGCCTGTTGACGGACGTTCTTCTGGGTGCTCATCGCGTCTGTAGATACGGAACGGACCTACTTAGTAGTTTCCAGCGAACAAACAATTTTTCGCCATGCCTAAAAATCAGTTCTCGAAACGGCCACGACACGGGACTGATGCGCCCTGCCGGGCCTGCGGCGATGTGAGACGGAGCCCACGCCGCAGGGGACCTCTCGGTTCTATTAGATTACCAGTCGAGGCTCCCACCGCTCTGGTACTCGGTGACCTGCGTCTCGAAGAAGTTCTTCTCCTTGTTGAGGTCGACCTGCTCCGACATCCAGGGGAAGGGGTTGTCCGTCCCGTACTGCTCCGGCAGGTCGAGCTGGCCCAGCCGGCGGTCCGCGACGTGCTCGACGTACTCTGCGAACTGGTCCGGGCTCAACCCAAGGATGTCGTCCGGACAGGCCTCGTACGCGTATATCTTCTCCAGGTCGACGGCCTCGGTGACGAGGTCGACCACCTCGTCGCCGAACTCGTCGGTCCAGACGCCGGGATGCTCGGTGCGGATCTCGTCGATGAGGTCGACGCCGAACCCGAGGTGGAGCGACTCGTCGCGCATGATGTACTCGAACTGCTGGCCGATGCCGACCATCTTGTTCTGGCGTTTCAGCCCGAGCATCATGGCGAAGCCGGCGTAGAAGAAGATGCCCTCCATGATGACGTAGAACCCGACGAGGTCGCGAAGGAAGTCCCTGCGGTCCGCCTCGGTCTCGATGGTGAACCCGTCCTCGGTGATGACCCGCGTCAGGTCGACGACGAACTCGTCCTTCTCCGCGATGGAGGGGACGCGGTCGTACATCCCGTAGAGGTACTCGGGGTCGAACCCGAGCGAGTCACAGCAGTAGATGAAGGTGTCCGTGTGGATGGCCTCCTCGTAGGCCTGCCGGAGCAGGTACTGGCGGCACTCGGGGGCGGTGACGTAGTCGTAGACGGCGAGCACGATGTTGTTGGCGGTGAGCGACTCGGCCGTCGAGAAGAACCCGAGGTTCCACTCGACGAGCTGTCGCTCGGCGTCTGTGAGGGCGTCCCCGTTCCACTGGGAGACGTCCTCCTGCATCGGTATCTCCTCGGGGACCCAGTTGTTGTTCACCCCGGCCTCGTAGTACTCGCGGGCCCAGTCGTACTCTACCGGCAGTATCTTGTTCGGGTCGTGGTCGGTGTCGGTGTCGAGTATCGGCATGGTCGTGTTCTGAGATGGCGTGGTTTGCTGTCGTCACTGGCAGGCGTCGCAGGTCGGGTCCTCCACGGCACAGAGGTCGCGGCCGTCCGAATCGTCGGTCCGGCTCCGTGGCGTGCCACCGTCTGATTCGACGGCGGTCGCGCCGTCACCGTCGCGGTGCTGGGTCTTCCCGTACTCGGCCATGTCGAGCGTCGACTTCTCCACCTGCGACGCGCCGAGGGTGCGGAGGTAGTAGGTCGTCTTCAGGCCGAGCTCCCACGCGGTCTCGTACACGTCGGTGAGCAGGGAGCCATCCGTCGAGGGGAAGAAGACGTTGTGCGAGACCGACTGGTCGATCCACGTCTGGCGGTGTGCGGTCAGTCGGAGCTGGTGGCGCGGGTCGATCTCGAACGCGCCGCGGTACAGCTCCTGGAGGTGGTCCGGAATCGCATCTATCGCCCGTATCGAGCCGTCGTGGTACTTGATGCGGTCGACCATCTCGTCGTCCCACAGGCCGCGCTCACGGAGGTCGGCCACGAGCTGGTCGTTGACGACGGTGAAGTCGCCGGACATGTTGGACTTGACGTAGAGGTTCGAGTACAGCGGCTCGATGGAGGGCGTCGTCCCGTTGATGGTCGAGACGGTCGCCGTCGGGGCGATGGCCATCGTGTTCGAGTTCCGCATCCCGTGTTCCGCGACGTGTTCGCGGACGACGTACCAGTCGAGGGTCTCCTCTCGGTCCGTCGGAATCTCCCGGCCGCGTTCGTCTTCGAGGCGGTCGACGGTGTCCTGCGGGAGCAGCCCGCGGTCCCACTTCGACCCCTCGTAGGAGGAGTAGGAGCCGCGTTCCGCGGCGAGCTTCGAGGAGTTCAGGATGGCGTGGTACGAGACGAACTCCTGCCAGCGGTTCGCCGTCTCGACGGCCGCTTCCGAAGCCATGGGCACCTCCAGGCGCATGAGGGCGTCGTGGAACCCCATCGTCCCGAGGCCGACCGGGCGGTGGCGCATGTTCGAGTCCTCGGCCTCCTCGGTCGGGTAGAAGCACAGGTCGACGACGTTGTCGAGCATCCGCATCGCCGTCTCGATGGTGTCGGCGAGGTGGTCGCGGTCGAGTTCGCCGTCGGAGACGTGCGTCGCGTAGTTCACGCTCCCGAGGTTGCAGACGGCGTGTTCGTCCTGGCTCGTGTTGAGGGTGATCTCGGTGCAGAGGTTCGAGGAGTGGACGGTGCCGACGTGGTCCTGCGGGGACCGGACGTTGCAGGGGTCCTTGAACGTCACCCACGGGTGGCCGGTCTCGAAGAGGCGGGTGAGCAACTGTCGCCAGAGGTCGGTCGCGTCGACGCGCTCGTACTGCCGGAGCTCCCCGTTCTCTGCCTGCTGCTCGTACTCGCGGTAGCGTTCTGCGAACGCTTCGCCGGTCAGTTCGTGCAGGTCGGGCACCTCGTCCGGGCTGAACAGGGTCCACTGCTCGTCGGCCTGCACCCGCTTCATGAACAGGTCCGGTATCCAGGCCGCCGTGTTCATGTCGGGGGTGCGCCGGCGCTCGTCGCCGGTGTTCCGCTTGAGGTCCATGAACGCGGGGAAGTCGAGGTGCCAGCACGCGAGGTAGGCACACGCCGCGCCGCGGCGCTTGCCCGAGCGGTTGATGGCGGCGGTCACGTCGTTGCTGATGCGCAGGAAGGGAACCACGCCGGTCGATTCGACACCGGTCGACTGGATGAGCGACCCGGCGGCCCGGAGGTTGGTCCAGTCGTTGCCGAGGCCGCCGCTCCACTTCGAGAGCTGGGCGTGGTGCTTGTAGGCGTCGAAGATGCCCTCGAGGTCGTCCTCGACCGTTGTGAGGTAACAGGAGGAGAGCTGCGGGTGGGTGGTCCCGCTGTGGAACAGGGTCGGCGAGGAGGGCGTGAACTCGAGCTTCGAGAGCACATCGTAGAAGGCTTTCGCGCGCTGCTGGGGGTCGTCCTCCTCGATGGCGAGGCCCATGGCGACGCGCATCCAGAACGCCTGCGGGAGTTCGAGGTGGTCGCCGTCTTCCTCGGTCTTGAGGAAGTAGCGTTGCGAGAGCGTCTCCATCGCCATGTACTCGAAGTGCTCGTCGCGGTCGAGGTCGAGGTACTCGGCGAGGGCTTCGACGTCGAAGCGGTCGCGGAGTCGCTCGTCGAGGAGGCCGACCTCGACCCCACGTTCGAGGTTCGTCACGAACGTCGCGCGGTACGCCTGGTCGAGGTCGAACCCGGTCAGGTCCTCACCGATGACCTCGCGGTAGTACTGCTGGCGGAAGACCGCGGCGGCGACCCGCTTGAGTTCCGGGTCGCGCTCGATCCGGGCGGTCAGCGACTGCAGGACGGCCTGGTACACCTCGTCGACGCTCGCGCCGTCGTAGAGGTTGCGCTCGATCTCGGTGTGGACGTCCTCCCAGTCGGTCCCTGTGAGGTCGGTCTCGTGGCCTGTGCGTGCCCGGTCGAGGATGGACCGGGCGTCCGTGGTCGTCGTGGTAGATTGCTGGCTCATAGATGCGGTGTGGCGAACGACTCGGTGCGGCTGGCTCTCCCGGGGATGGGCCGGTGGGGCCCATCGCGGTCCCCTCGTGGCGGGCGTCAGCGTGGACGCGTCGCTCGCCGATGGCGTCGGCAGAGATGCCTCTCACCGGCCCGTCACTCGGTGGGAGACCGCACGCCGGGAGCTTGTTCTGGCCGCAATCTCTCCTGTGCTACCGCTCCCTGATAAGTGCTTCCCAATCAGATTGAAATAGATAAAGTAGAGTTGAATTAGGGACGCTGGTCGCCGTCGTCGGTCTCTTCTCTGTCGTCCGTATCGGCCGAACTCGGGGGAGTATCGCTCTCGCTGACATCGTCGCCACCGTTCCACCCGTCATCGCTGGTCTCGTCCGCATCGCCGTCACCGGCATCACCTCCCGGGCTGTGGTCGTCCCGGACACGGTCACGCTGGGCGGGCACCGGGTCCAGCTCGGGCGCGATGTCGCCGAGGACCAGCATCGCGTAGTACCGGAGGTACGTCTGGACGGGCACCTGCGCGACCGCGGCGACCGCGATGATCCCGACGACGAACAGGAGTGCTGCGAGTCCCATCACGACGATGCCGAGGGACTCGACGGCGGAGAACAGTACGAGGCCGCCACCGAACAGCAGTCCGAGGGGGACGAGCAGCACCAGCGCCGCGACCCCGGTCACGACGGTGACGAGGACGGCACCGACCATCGAGAGGAGCGCCCCGGCGACGGCGTAGGCGAGGTACTGTGTCCAGTTCGCGGGGATGGTCCCCCAGAGGCGCCGCCAGCCGGCGAGGACGCCGACCTCCTCGACGAGCATGATGGGGACGACGAAGACGGTCGTGAACCCGTTGACGACCCCGACGACCACGGCGAGGATGACGAACAGGGGTATCAGCAGGAGCGCGAACGCGGCGAACGCGGCCAGGGGCACGGCCACCTCGGTGCCGACCGCCCAGAGGAAGAACAGGCCCGCGAACGTCACGACCGCGCCGAACACGAGGAACCCGAGGACCAGCCGGAACCAGAAGAGCGAGAGCCCGGCCCGCCAGTGCTCCGTCCAGTACTGCCTGACCGCGACGGCCTCCTCCCGGAGCGATTCGATGAACACGAACTCCAGTATCGACCCGAGCAGGAGGAAGGCGAGGGCCAGGACGAGGATCGCCAGCACGATGGCGGCGATGATCCACAGCTCCGGGACCGTGAGCTGGCCGGGGTCGACCGGCGCGGGTCCGCCGCGTCCACCGGAATCCGTCGGGGCGCTGAACTGGAACGAGGAGAAGTTCGCGCCGGGGCCGCCGACGAACAGGACGACGAGCGCCAGTTTCAGCCAGTCCGACCGGCCCAGCGACCGCAGGAACGACCGCGTCACCTGGTACGCGTCGCCCAGGTCCTCGATAGCGTGGAGTACCATACGTGGAGAGAGGCAGGCATCGGTGATGAAAGTGTGCGTCGTATGAGGTGTCGACTGGATTCAAGTACCGCGAGGTGCCAGGGTTGGGTATGCGCGATTCCCTCCACCGCGCCGCCCGCGAGCGCTACACCCCGAAGAACGTCCTGTCGTTCGTGGTCGCGGTCGTCGTCCTGACGGCTCTCGTCGACGACAGGACGGTCGTCCTCGCGCTGCTCGCAGCAGTACCGATCCTCGAAGGCGCGGCCCTGACCCGTGAGGCACCCGGGGTCGACGGGCGCTGGGCGAAGGCCGGCCTCGGCGCACTCGCCTTCCTCATCGGCCTGGGCTGGCTCGCCCTCGAACTCCACGGGGCCGGGACCGGCGACCCGGTCTGGGTCCCGGCGCTCGCCGCAGCCACCGGCCTCTGGGTGCTCCTCGACACCCGGCGCGACTTCGTGGAAGGGCGACAGCCCGGCGAGTCCGAGCCCGCGGAGATGGAGTCCGACGAGGTGCTGCTGGTCCTGAACCACACCCACCTGGTCGCCGAGGCGCTGGAGACGGGGCCGAAGACGGTCCCGGAACTGGCCGCGGCCTGTGACCTGACCGAGTCGCGAGTCCGGGCGGCACTCGACGCGACGACGACGAGCGACACCGTCTACCGGGTCGACGACGACGCGGACCCGCCACGATACGCCCTCGACGAGTCGAAGGTCGGGCCGGTGGCGTTCGTCCGCGAGAACGGGCGCCGGGCCGTCCACCGGCTCCTTCGCCCGGTGCGGTGGTGAGGGCGGCGCTGGCGAGCCCGCGCCGGCCCCGAATCCAGCAGATATTTCCACACGACCCACCTGCCGTCCCGGTATGGACGCAGCGCTCGGACCGCCGGAGAAGATGGCCGAGCAGGCCGACGAGCTGACGCCGATGATGCGCCAGTACTACGAACTGACCGAGCGCTACGACGACGCGCTCGTCCTCTTCCAGGTCGGCGACTTCTACGAGACCTTCTGTGCGGCCGCCGAGGCCACCTCCCGCATCTGCGAGGTGACCCTGACCAAGCGCGAGGACTCGACGGGACGATATCCGATGGCCGGGGTGCCCATCGACAACGCCGAGAGCTACATCGAGTCCCTGCTCGACGCGGGCTACCGCGTCGCGGTCGCGGACCAGGTGCAAGAGCCGGAGGAGGCCAGCGGCGTGGTCGACCGCGCCGTCACCCGCATCGTCACGCCCGGGACCCTGACCGAGGCCGAACTGCTCGCGACCGACGACAACAACTTCGTCGCCTGCCTCACGCGGTCGGGCGACCCCGACGACCCGACGGGCGAAGGTGGCGAGTACGGTTTCGCGGTTCTGGACGTGTCGACGGGCGACTTCTACGCGACCGCGCCCCCGAACGAACCGACCGTGGCTGACGAGATCGGACGGTTCGACCCCGCGGAGGCCATCGTCGGGCCGGACGCCGGCGCCGACGCCTTCCCCGCCGACTGCATGGTCTCGCCCTACGACCGGACCGCCTTCGAGGCCGGCCAGGCCCGCGAGAAGGTCACCGAGTACTTCGGCGACCCGGACGCCCTGCTTGCTGGCGATGCCGAGGTGCGGGCGTGTGGCGCGCTGTTGGCCTACGCCGAGTACACCCGCGGCGGCGAGGAGGGCTACCTCGACTACCTGAACCACCTCACCCGGTACGACCCGCGGGAGTACGTCGTCCTCGATCCGACGGCCATCGCCAGCCTCGAACTGTTCGAGCGTCGCTCCGTCAGGAGCGTCGAGGGCGCGACGCTCGTCGAGGTGCTGGACGAGACGGCCTGCGCGATGGGCCGCCGCGAACTCACGGACTGGCTCCGGCGGCCACTGGTCGACCAGGACCGCATCGAGGGCCGGCTGGACGCCGTCGGCGAACTCGCCCACGACCCCGTCACCCGCGAGACGCTCCACGAACTGCTCCGGGACGTGTACGACGTGGAACGGCTCATCACCCGTGTCTCCCGCGGTCGGGCGAACGCCCGCGACCTGCGCTCGCTGAAGGACACCCTCGACGTGGTCCCCGAGCTCAAGGAGACGATGGCCGACCTCGAGACGGACCGGCTCGCCACCCTCCGTGAGGGGCTGGACGAACTGGAGGACGTGCGCGACCTCGTCGGCCGAGCAATCCGCGAGGAACCACCCATCGAGGTGACCGAGGGCGGCGTCATCGAGTCCGGGTACGACGAGACGCTGGACGACCTGCGCGAGACCGAACGCTCTGGCAAGCGGTGGATCGATTCCCTCGAGGAGCAAGAGCGCGAGCGTACCGGCATCGACTCGCTGAAGGTCGGCAAGAACCAGGTCCACGGCTACTACATCGAGGTGACGAACCCGAACCTCGACCGGGTGCCGGACGACTACAACCGCCGGCAGACCCTGAAGAACTCGGAGCGCTTCTACACGCCCGAACTCAAGGAACGCGAGGACGAGATATTGCGGGCCGAACAGCGCGCCGACGACCTCGAGTACGACCTCTTCCGCGAGGTCCGGTCGTCGGTCGCCGCCGAGACAGAGCGCGTGCAGGGGCTCTCGGACCGCATCGCCGCACTCGACGTGCTCGTCTCGTTCGCGACCGTCGCCGCCGAGAACGACTACGCCCGCCCCGAGTTCTCCGGGACCGGTATCGACATCGAGGCGGGCCGCCATCCCGTGGTCGAGCAGACCCAGGACTCGTTCGTCCCGAACGCGGCCCACTTCGACGACGAGGAGTTCTTCGCGGTCATCACGGGCCCGAACATGAGCGGGAAGTCGACGTACATGCGGCAGGTCGCGACCATCTGCCTGCTCGCGCAGGCGGGCTGTTTCGTCCCTGCAGAGTCGGCCGACCTGCGCATCCTCGACCGCATCTTCACCCGGGTCGGCGCCAGCGACGACATCGCGGGCGGCCAGTCGACGTTCATGGTCGAGATGACCGAACTCGCCGACATCCTGCGCGACGCCACCGAGGACTCGCTCGTGCTGCTCGACGAGGTCGGCCGCGGCACCTCGACCGCCGACGGCCTCGCGCTGGCGAAGGCGGTCACCGAGTACGTCCACGACGAACTCGGCGCGACCACGCTGTTCGCCACGCACCACCACGAACTCACGGCGGTCGCCGCCGACCTCGACGGGGTGTTCAACCTGCACTTCGACGCGACCGAGGTCGACGGCGAGGTCAAGTTCAACCACGACGTGGGCCGGGGCGCGGCGACGGCCTCCTACGGCGTCGAGGTCGCCCAGGCCGCCGGCGTGCCGGACCCGGTGCTGGCGCGGGCGCACGAACTGCTCGAGGAGGAGACGGTCGCCGACGCCCCCGAGACGGCGACTGGCGTCGCAGAACCGGACGCGAACGACGTGGCGGGGGCGTCGGAGCCGGATACGGCCACCGCCGACGGCGGGTCCGTCGACGGCTCGCCCGACCTCGATGCCATCCAGGACCGTCTCGAGGCCCTGAACGTCGCGGACACGACGCCGATGGAGGCGCTCCGCATCCTCGACGACCTCAAGCGCGACCTCGACTGAGACCGGGGTCCCGTCTCAGAGGTCCTTCGTCATCCCGCACTCCGGACACCGCAACTGCTGCCCGTCCTCGCCCATGATGAACCGCAGGGAGTCGCTCTCCCCGCATTCGCGACACTCCATCGGGACGCGGACGTCCTCGCTTCCCTTGGGGGCGCCGAGCGCGAGCGCGACGACCTGCTCGTCGGACTCGTTCGTCCCCTGCTGGTACTCGCCGCGGCCGAAGCGGACCGCCTCGTGCGGGCCGACCTCGACGCTCTCCTCGGGTGTCTCGAACGTCGCGGTCCCCTCCACGACGTAGAACACCTCCTCCTGGTCCATGTGGGTGTGCATCCCGCCGGAGAACGACTCGCCGGGTTCGAGCGCGTAGTAGTTGATGGCGAGGTCGCTCGTCCCCAGGGGGTCCGAGAGGCCGCGGCGGTCGAGGTCCGAGTCTCCGAGGAAGTTGCTCTCGACGTCGTCGATGTCGACGTGTTCCATATCCGGCACCCACTCGCTCCGGCCTGAAAAACGCAAGTCTGTCGGCGCCGCCTGCCGGAGGGTCCGCGTCGTGGCCGGGAAGGCGTCGCTCAGGATTCCTCTTGCACCCGGTCGATCTGGCACCGCGTGCACAGGTCGTCCGCGAAGCAACTGATGGTGTCGTACGGACAGTCGTGCTCGGGCACGTCGACCGAGAGGCGACGCTTCGCGTTCTTCCACTCGACCTCCCACGCCTCGATGTCCATCTCCGCGGACGTGAAGACGACCTCGTCGTCGCGGTTCTCGATCTTGACGACGGTGTCCGCGGCGAGGTGCTCTTTGGTGGTGGCGATAGCAGCACTGTACGAGTTGCAGTGGTGCTGTGTTCGCCCACTGCTGTCGCTCAGTACCACGACCGTGAGTCGGTTGTCGACGGTCTCGGTCGGACGCAGCCCACGGGTCATCTGGTGTAGGGTTGCGATTCGAGGTACTTCAAGCAATGGCTCACCCGCGACTCGCGGAGCAGTGCCGACGCGGGAACCGACCGCAACCGACCCGAACGGACGACGGAAACCCGTCCGATTATCAGTTCTCCAACCAAATCCTCGATACCCCTCCGATGCGTCCGACACCTGCCCTCGACCGCCGCCACTCGCTGTTCGCGGCCCTGCTCGTCAACGTCGTTCCGCTGGTCGGCGTCGTCGCCCTCGACTGGTCGCTGCTGGCCCTGCTCGTCAACGTCGTTCCGCTGGTCGGCGTCGTCGCCCTCGACTGGTCGCTGCTGGCCCTGCTCGTCGTCTACTGGTGGGACCTCGGCGTCAACCTCGCGTTCGCCGCGTTCGAGGGACTGTTCGCGCAGCTGCCGCCCGAGAACGACGCAGACCCGATGGTGCTGGGGGCACTCGAGGCGAAGCGTGGCGGGCTCTCGATTCCACTGACCCCGCTCTCGGTTCGCGTCGCGAACCTGCCCGCCGTCCTCGTCGCCGTCTTCGTCTTCGGGCTGGTCTGGGTGCTCGTCGGCGTCTTCTCCATCGGGGCCCTCGGCGAGTGGGCAGCCGGGACTGGCCTCACCGAGTCGGAGCGTGTCTCCGCCGGGTTCGGCGTCGTCGCCGTGTTCCTCGGCCGGGCCATCGACGCCGGGTCGGAGTACTTCCTGCCGAGGGAGTACGAGGACGTTCCCGTCCAGAGCCCGCTCCAGTCGGCACTCCTGCCATTGCTCGGCATCGGCGGGGTGATGGTCGTCGGGAGTGGGCTCGTCGTCGCTGGCGCGCCAGCGCCGGTCGGCCTGGCCAGCATCCTGTCGATGAAACTGGCGGTCGACCTTGGCCGCATCTACCACGACCGGCTGGTCGCCTTCGACGACCGCACGGACCTCGACATCGGGCTGGCTGTCGAGTTCTCCGGGTGGCCCGCAGTCGATGCGGACCGTCACGACGCGACCGAGACGGTCCGCCCGCACAGACTCGCGCTCCTCATCGACGGGGTCCTTCGGGGGTTCCGGTCGACCCTCTGTCTGGTGTTCGTGGCCCTCTCCCTCGCGCTCGGGTTGCTCGGCCTGGCGACCCAGAACTGGGCCGTCGTCGGACTGGTGGCCCAGGTCGTCGCGGCCCTCCTCGGCATCTTCGCCGTGTTCGGCCTCCTCGACAGAACGATACGGTACCTGGGGATGGAGTACCGGGTCGCGGGAGACGTGGTCGGCTACGACCGGCTGTTCGGGCCGCAGTACCGGCTGACCCGCGAGCAGGTCGCAGACTGCGAGCACCGCCGAACCGTCGCAGACCGGGTGTTCGGCACGAGGACACTCGTCGTCGAGAGGGACGACGACCAGGTCAGGCTTCCACACCTCCCGACGACTATCGAACTCCCCGACGGAGACTGAACGACGGCCGAAAGCGGCTTCTTCGTCCACCTGTCGTGGAGCGAGCGCTCAGGTGTGGCCACAGAAAGCATTTATCCTGATTCGAACACGTACGAGGCAGACCGATGAACGTCGCGTTCTGACCGGACTCCGGAGTCTCGCGACCTGCCCACCCTCGGTACCATCTGGTCTCCGACTCCGGGCTCCGCCGCCTGCTCGCTTCGGCAGCGACTGCGCCGGCGCAGTGCCCTCTCACACCTCGTCAGGTCGCCGACCACCACTCGATAGATCACCACGACACAGCACCCCTACGACACTCCCACGACACACCACACGATGACAGACAGAGACCGACTCACCACGACCGCAACCCTCGAACGGATGGTACAGCTCGTCGCCCCCGACTGGTCGATTCTGGCGGACGACCCGGAACCGTCGGGGCGGCACGCCACCCACCGCCTCCACGTCGAGACACCGTCGGGCGACCGGCGGGTGGTCCTGAAGGCGTCGAACGACGAGGAACCGTTCTGCCGTGAAGCACGGTTGCTCGCGGTCCTCGACTCGAACACCACCCTCCCAGTGCCCACCGTCCTCGGCGTCGTCGACGAGCACGACGACCTCCCGGCACCGTTCTTCCTCATGGAGGAGGTACCGGGCGAGAGCGTCGACAAATCGGAGACCGACACACTCTCCGAGGAGACCCTCCGACAGATCGCGGTCTCGTCCGGTCGCCACCTCGCGGAACTCCACGCCCTCGATGCTGTCGACGCCTTCGGCGTGGTCGACATCCAGCAGGGCGAGCCGCTCTCCGGTGGCAGACCAGCCGGTGACCCCGGAACGCTGCGGGTCCCGGACGGTGATACCTCGTGGGCCACCCACGTCGAATCCTCGTTCGAAGAGCTACTCGACGCACTCGAGGATTCGCGGTTCGACGACGTCTGCCCCGACGTCGCAGAGGCCGTCGAGCCGATGGTCGCCGAACTTCGGGCTACCGAGCCGTTCGACCCGGTCATCGGGCGCGTCGAGCATTCGCTGGACAACGTCCTCTTCGACCGCGAGGCCGGAACAATCACGGGATTGCTCGACTGGGAGTTCGTGGCGTCGATGACGGCCGCGAACGACATGGTGTTCGCCGAGTTCTGGCTGAGCGGTGGCCAGTGGGGACTGCTCCCAAATACGCCGGACTACCGCCGGCTCGTCCGTGACGGCCTCCTGGAGGGGTACCGTGAAGTCGGCTCGCCGGCTGTCCTGACGGAGTTCCGGGCGCATTATGACTGCTACGCGACGCTCCAGTTGCTCCGGACGATGGTGCTCTTCGACGGGCTGTTCGACGCCTACGGGGCGACCGACCGCGAACGCGAAGGCGCGGCGGCGACGCTCCGTGACCGGCTCCTCGCGACCCTCGAGCCGGAGCCGAGGTAGCAGCCGGACAAACCGACCGACGTATCGTGGTTTCGACCGCGAACCCGCCCATCGTTTCGCCGAGAGACGTTTCACCGGACGTTTTTTGTGGTCGCACGGAGTAATCCATGGTATGTCTGCGCATACCAGACGCGGTGCGAGCGCGTTCGACCGCCTCACGACGCACTACGACCTCGACCTCGTCTGCCCGAAGTGCGGGCACGAGGACGGTGACGGGCACTGGAAGGCCCGGACCGACGGTGGGAGCGTCCGCTATACACACATCTGTCCGAGCTGTGGCGAGATCCGGAAGCGAACACTGCGTCTGGGCGCGCCGAGCTGACCCGAACCGTTTCTCTGGTATCGCGCTCTCGGCCAGTCCCGCGAGCTACGGCGCCGGCGGCTCCAGCGCGACGAACTCCAGCCCGTTCTCCGCCAGTAGCCGCCGCGCCCGGTCCGTGACGGACGGCGCGACGAGGATTCCTCTCACCGTGGCGCCGGCGTGGAGGTCCCGTCGGAGCGCCTCCACGTAGCGGTTCAACTGGCTCGCGGCGTCGGGGCCGACGCGTTTGCGCTTCAGTTCCAGCACGACGACGTTCCCGTCGGTGTCCCGGCCGTAGATGTCGACCGCGCCGGCGGCGGTCTCGCGTTCGGTCGCCAGCGGCTGGAAACCGGCCTCGACGAGGGCGGGGTCGTCGAGGATGCGCTGTCGGAGGTCCTCCTCGGAGCCGGCGAGGGTGAGTTGCTCCTCGTCGGTCATCGCGAACGTCGACACCTGGGTCACGCGCTCGAAGGTCACGACCAGTTCCTCGGCCGGCGAGTCGCGCGTACTGAACACCTCGAGGTAGCCCTCCTCCGACCGGCGCGCCTCCTGGGTGCACCCCGGCGGCTGCCAGTTGACCGGCTTCTGGCCTTCGTCGGTGTGGACGAGGACGGCCCCGTCGGGCTTGCACATCACGTGCCGGTCCCCGGGGCCGAGCTGGCTGCTCGCCCGGCCGTCGTAGGCGACGGTACAGTGCCCGAAGACCGTCACGAGCCGACCGCTGGCGAGGCCTTCGGCGACGACCGCCCGTGCTGTCTCGTGGTCCGGCGTGACCACCGTCGTGACCCCTTCGGCCGTTCGCTCCCGTGTCACGATACGTTCTACCGGCGCGAGCGTATAAAAACGGCCCGCGACCGGGGAGCGACTTCCTGGGACCGACTCAGCCCACGTACACCTCTCTGCCGTCGGCCTCCCATTCTCGGATACGCTCTCGCAGGTAGTCCCCCGCGTCGGACTCGGCGAGCAGTCCTCGCTCTCGCATCGCGGCGACCGTGTCCGCGACGCCCCGGAACCACGCCGTGAGTCGCGCCGCGTCCTCGACGGGGTCCCGGTCGCGCCGGAGCGACACGAGCGCCCCCGACCCCACCGGGTCGGCGTCCGGGAACGCGCGGGCGAACCAGAGCGGCTGGAACCCCCGGACGTCGACCGTCCGGGAGACGACGTAGCACGCCTCGTACTCGAGGAAGTCGAACGCCGAGACGAGGGCGTCGAGGCTCTCGACCACGGTCCGGGGATGTGGGTCGACCGGCGTGTCCGGGTTCGCCGGCGGGTCCGGGTCCTCGCCTGCGACGATGGCTTCGTGACACCGTTCTTCCCAGTCGTTGTTCCCGCCGAACGGACTGTTGGACCGGCAGGTCGTGAGCAGTTGCCAGCCGAGTGCACCCCACTGCGAGTGGTGGACCGAGAGTCGGCCGTCTGTGCGTTCGTATGCCACCAGCGCGCGGTGACCCATCGTCACCGCCCCTGTCGGTTCGAATCGTTCGTACACATGACGCTGGCTCTGGCCGCGGGCTGGTAGATAAACCGTGGGAACGACCTGTTATCGGGATGGTCGGCGGTCTGGTTTTCGAAGGGCGGAGAAATATCGGGTCGTATTATAAAGACAACATAACAGCAGAGAAACCCTTATCTCCTAATGAGTCCTTATCCTGACAAGGACTACGGGGTGACCCCCGAAGCAACAGGACCTGCGGACTTTCTTCACGCGTCCTCGTCGCTCTGCCACCCGGTAGCCGGGAGTATACAATGCAACTTACACAGCTATTCACGGAGAAGCGCGCAGTGTCGCCGGTCATCGGCGTCATCCTCATGGTGGCCATCACGGTCATCCTCGCCGCCGTCATCGGCGCGTTCGTGCTGAACATCGGTGGGAACCAGGAGAAGGTGCCGCAGGCGAGTTTCTCGTTCGCAGTGAATGGTACTGGATTGGACATCACCCACGATGGCGGTGAGTCAGTTGCCACGGGCCAGGTGACGTTCACTGTTGACGGTGTCGATCAGACGTCACCATTCAGCGGTGACACTTCGTGGACCGCTGGCGAAACCTTCACCATCTCGGCATCGAGTGGCCAGAAGGTGAACATCGTCTGGTCCGCATCCAGCGGTTCCTCAAGCAACATCATCGGCACCTACACGGTCGCCTGAGGCTGCGGGATTCTTCTACTCTGTTTCCAGAAATCTCTGCCCTGTCGTTTCACCGACCACTCAAACCCGATTTTGAACTATCGGTTTCAATATCCTTCACCAGCCACACTATCCACATGCGATGACTGTCAGGTACCCGCTCGAAACAGCCCCTCCACGCTGTAGAGCTCGCAGACCGACACAGAGACCAGAGGTGCAGCCATGACCGACAGATCGACGCTCGCACTGGCACTGGTGGCAGTGCTCGCGATGGGCACACTCGCGCCTGCGGCCAGTGCCGCGGCGGCCGGTTCCATGTCCGAGGCCCCGGACGGCACGACGTTCGTCCACGAGGGCGACACCGTCACCGTCGCCGCGGGCAAGGACCAGGCCATCGTCGGCCAGTCCGACCTGCCCGCCGGCACGCACGTCAGCGTCCGCATCCAGTCGACAGACTCCAGCCAGCCGTTCCTGAAGACGACGGAGGTCGTCGTCACCGAGCAGGGGCGGTTCGTGGCGACGTTCGACTTCTCCGACGTCGAACCCGGCGTGACGTTCGAGGTCTCGGCCGTCAGCGACGGCGAATCGCTCGCCACGGAGAACGGGACCGTCGTCGAGTGCTCGGGCGACTGTAGCGACGACCTGACCGCGACGATGCCCGTCGAGGACCGGAACCTCGACCCGACCGACCCCGACGAGTTCGGTAGCGAGGACCTCGCGGTCCCGGACCCGGTCGTCGGCGCGCAGGGCGAAGAAATCCCGATACCCGTCGCACTCGGCGACGCCGACGAGGCGACGCTCGCCATCGGGTCCGAGGAGGTGAACTACCGTATCAACGCGACGGTCAGCGACGGAACCGGCGACGGTCGCGTCGTCGTCCTCTTCGATACGGTGAACGCGGGCCACCCTGCAGAGACGCTCTCCGTCGCCGACGAAGGGGATTCCCTCCGAGTCCACTCCGGCTCGGAGACGCAGTGGAAGCCGTCGCTGGGCATCATGGACGCGGGGTCGTACCAGTTCAGTCTCCACCGGGGGCAGAGCACCACCGACGAGTCGGCGGTGCAGGTGTCCTCGATGGTCGTCCAGGCCAACGAGTCTGCTGAGGAGACGGAGTACTCCTACGAGGCCTGGCCCGACGGCGCCGGGGAGTTCGGTCTCCAGGAGGACATCGTCACGACCGAGCAGGGCGACGTATCAAGCTTCTGGCTCTCGATGGGCACCAGCGAGCAGGCGACCATCACGGTCGGGAGCGACGGTGCGGGCTACGCGCTCACGGCGACCGTCAGCGACGGGAACGACGACGGCGTCGTCCAGTTGCGCTTCGATACCGCCGCCGCGGGCGACCCGGACGAGGCGACGCTGACCGCGGCCGACGGTCCCGACTCGGTGACCGTAAAGAGCGAGACGACGCTCGACACCGGGCTACCGGCCGCGATGTTCGACATCTCGCTCTACCGCGGGACGAACACCGACGGTGCCGACGACGTGGGGACGCTCGCGGTCCGCGATGGCTTCTACCTCGACACCGCGCAGGGGACGACGAGTTCCAGCGCCGGGACGAACCAGACCGCTGGCGAAAACGCCGGCCCGGACTCGAGTTCACCCGGTGACGACGACTTCGACTTCGTCGGCGCAGGCGCGCTCGTCGGTGGTGGCGTCTTCGCCATCGCGGGCGTGCTCTACCTGCTCAAGGTCGCGAACTAGCCCTCCCACGTTTTCATCGCTGTATCGGCGACAGGCGAACGAACTCGTCTCGAATCCGTCTTCTTCCGAAACGTAACCTAGCTGTCCCTGAAGCCGACCGCGACGACCGCGGCCACGATGAGACACGACGCGAAGAAGAGCAACCCCGGCTCGAACACCTCGAAGACGAGGTAGCCGAGCGACCCGTCGGCGAACAGTGACGGAGCCGCTTCCCCGGCAGGGCCGGCCGGGCCGCCAGTGGCCCCACCCGCCGTCCCTTCGCGGACCAGTCGCTCGGCGCCCCACTGGACGAGCAGACTCCCGGCCGCGAGGAGCCCGAGGCCGCCGACGACCTGCGTCAGCGAGGTCTCCACGACCGACCGGCGGTCGTCGTCCCCCACGAACACGAGGGGGTCGTTCGCCGGGCCGTAGACCGTCATCTCGTTCCCCTTCTCCGAGTAGATTGTGTCGATGGGCTCGACGAGGTCGGCGTCCTGCAGGTTCGTCAGGTGGTAGTGGACGTTCTGGACGGAGGTGTCGAGCCGGTCGGCCAGCTCGGAGGCGGTCCCGGGCTCGTCGAACAGCGTCCGGAAGGTTGTCCGCCCGGTCTCCGAGGAGAGCGCGTCGAGCACCTCGTCCGTGTCGGCCTCGGCCATCCCGAGCACGCGCATCCGCTCGTCAGCCGTCGCCGTTCGGTCCTGGATGCGGTCGATGAGGCCAGACATGTTCGGTATCGGGAGTTTCTATCGCTGCACTACTAAAACTCGGCATTACTAAAACCCGGTTTTGAGTGGTCCCGTTCTGGGCTGCTGCGACCGCTCGCGCCGGTTCGACCGTCCCGTGGCCGGACACGGGGTCGAGTCCCTGTGGTGGGACGTCGCTCGCGGTCGCGAGTAGCAGGCGCTGGACCGTGGCCGGGGACGCGTCGGGATTTACCTCCAGCACGAGGGCGGCCACCCCGGCGACGTACGGGGCGGCCGCCGACGACCCGACGAAGCCGTTCGGGTGGTTCGCGGCCGACAGCCGGTCCGGCGCCACGAGGTCGATGCCGAGGCGAGACGGGGGCACCGGCCCGGCACCGCTGAACGGTTCTGCCCGTCCGGTCCGACCGTTGTAGGCGCCGACGGCGAGCACGTCCTCCGCGGTCGCGGGTGCGGCGATGCTCCCGGACCTGACGCGGTGCTCGAACGAGTGCGTCGGCGAGGAGAGCGAGAACCGGACGCCGGTCGCGGTTTCGCCGCCGGTGACGGTGACGTAGTAGGACTCGTCGGGGTCGAGCGTCGCGTGGATGCGCTCGTTGGGCACGTCGTCCGCCCGGTAGGGCTGCGAGCGCGCGACCAGGCGTGAGCCACCCTGTTCCTCGGCGTAGAGTTCGAGGGTGAGGTTCGCGTCGGGTCGCGCCTGCTCCCACGAGAGCCAGACCGAGACCTCCCGCCGGCCGTCACCGACGAGGTAGTTCCGCGTGTCGGCCTCGAAGCGGTCCTCGGTCTCTGCGTCCTCGTCCGCGAGTCGCTGGTCGAAGCGGTGGGCACCGTCGGCGGGGTCGAAGTGTCCGGTCCAGTGGCTCTGCCCGAGGTTGCCCGCGGAGGCCACCACGAGGGTCCCCTGTGACTGCGCCTTGTGT
Organism: Haloarchaeobius amylolyticus; assembly: GCF_026616195.1. NCBI lineage: Archaea > Methanobacteriati > Methanobacteriota > Halobacteria > Halobacteriales > Halorubellaceae > Haloarchaeobius > Haloarchaeobius amylolyticus. The sequence goes on along the minus strand of NZ_JANHDH010000003.1, from coordinate 488,018 downwards.
GCGACGCGGTCGACCCGGGCGGAGCCGTCGTCGGGCTTCCCGTAGAAGGTCACGGGGGCGACGACCACGTCGACGTCCTGCTCGACCATCCATGCCATCGCGCGACGGTAGTCCTGCCCCGTATCGAACGACGCGAGGTAGAGGTCGGCGTCCGGCGCGACCCGGGAGACGAGCGAGGCGGCCGCCGTCCCGTGGGCGTTCTGGCCGTCGTTCGCCACGGTCTCGCCCGCCGCGAACGAGCGCGCCGCCACGACGCGGTCCGCGATGGCCGGGTGGTCGGTGTCGAAGCCGGTCACGTCGACGACGCCCACCGTGACGTTCTCCCCGGTGATGCTCCGGTCGTGCAGGTCCGAGAGGTTCGCCGATGGGTCGATGGCCGAGGCAGACCCGGCGCTCCCCGTGCCATCGGTCGGGAAACTGGTCGCGAACAGGCCGACCCCGCCCACCAGCAGGCCGACGAGGCAGACCACGGCTACCAGCCGGGCCGTCCCGCGGTCCGTCGGCCAGCCCCCGAACCGGCCGTGGGGGTGGTCGTCGCCTGTCATCGCGAACACCCGCTGGTCATCGTCTCGAAGGTCACCCGCGATGTGGAAAAAACGCTACGATGACACGTCGTCGGGCTGTGAAGTCTGTCCGACTATCTGTCGGCCTGCTGGAAGCGGTCAGTCTCCGGTGCGTTGTACCCTGGCGACCTCGACCGGATCACCAGCCGCGGTGCTGGTGTAGACGCGGTCGGTCCCGACGCTGCTGCCGTGGATGGTCGACGTGTCGTGGACCGCACCGGTCGAAACCTGGATGTAACCCTGGTCGGTATCGCCCACAGCTGGGCCGTCGGCCGCCGCACCCTTGCGCTCGTACAGCCTGTCTTCGCCGTCGACGCGCTCGTGTCGGAGGTACTCGTCGTGCCAGCGGACCGGCTGTGCCGCGGTTCTGGAACCGGTCGTGCCAGCGTGGACTACCGGCAGGCCGACCTCCTCGCGCACGTCGTGCGAGAGCCACTCCCCACCGGTTGCGACCGAAAGGACCGCGACGTAGGGGCGCTCCGCTGGCGAGACCACGATGACGTCGACTACCTCGCCGTCGAGGTCGTCGCCGGGGTCCGTGGTGAACAGTTCGAGGTGTGGGGACCGCCCGGTGCGCATCTCGGCGAGGAGAGGGGGGTCGGGGGCACCCACCGGGTCCGCGAACACGTGACAGTGGGCGATGGGCCGGTCCAAATCGTCGGTCAGCACCTCTGCGCCTGAGGCGACGCGTCGCTCCCCGCCTGCGGCCTCGACCGCGTCCTGCCACAGGCCCTCTGCGGGGGCGAACGCCCACCTGGCCTCGGTCGCGTAGTCGAGCGTCACGGCCTCGTGGACGGTGAGATCGGCCGTCGAATCGAACCCCCAGCCGTCGGGTTCCCGGCGGAGTCCGCCGTGGACCCGGTAGCCCGGCCGGAGGCGGTCGACCTGTCGCTGGAACTCGGGTGGGTATTCGCTGTCTCGAACGAGTACGGTGCCGCCGAGTTGCGAGTCCAGGGCGGCGCACGGGTCCGACTCGGCGCGAACCGCGCGCCAGTCCGGACCGCCGGCGAGGTCACGGACGAGCAGGCCGTCTGTTCGGCGGTCGAGCACCCGGAGGTCGTCGGGGGCACCGTCCGGCGGCGTCTCGGTCGCGTCGGCGGCCATCACCTCGGTATCGGAGGAGCAGCAGGAAACGTCTTGCGGCGATTCGACCGGGCACGAGTCGCTCTCACTGGAATCTGCCGCCGAAGCACCGTTCTACGAGATTGTGAGTTCTGTTGTCGTGGTCCTGTGGGAAACGTAGAAGTCGGTTGGAAACCCGTGTGCAGAGTCGGCGAGGTGCCAGGACAGTGGCTGTCGTGTGATAGCGCTCCAATCAGGAGCGCAGTCAATTTCCCGTCCGGAATAACAGAAAATGTTGCTGGTACTGTGGAGAGTTAGAAGACGGATGTTCCTCCCATCCAGGGACCTCGCCCAGACCGAAGAAGGTTAATCCCACCGGGACCGACGCTCGAACAGGCACAGGGCCGTTGAGCACGACCACGGTTTCATCGGCGGGGGCGACCCGGCGGGGTCGTCGCCTCCTGTACTCCGACCGCGGAAAAAGTATCCGCTATCTCGGAGTGACACCAACCACACGACGGCTCACCACACCCACCATCACAACTACCGACATGCAACCGACCGACTCTACATCAGTGAGAGAGCGTCTCTTGCATCGCTGGAGGGCCATCGACCGCGGCTGGAAAGCTATCACCGTCGGAATCGTCGTCACCCTCCTGGTCGAGGTCGGGGTGACGGTCCCCTGGTGACCAGCGGTGACAGAACGCAGTGAGGCTGGCCCGGCCGATTCTCCCACTCTCGTGGCGAGCCTGTGGTCGTACCTCCCCGGTGTCGCTGCACTCATCTGTATCGGCCTCGTCGCCCGGCTTCTGAGTCAGGTCGTCCCGTACGTCAACGCCCTCATCGCGGCGGTCGCGATCGGAATACTGCTCGGGAACCTCGTCGGTGTCCCCGACCGGCTCTCACCCGGTACCGAGACGCACAAGCTCTGGCTCGAGGCAGGTATCGTCCTGATGGGTGCACGCATCTCCCTCGAGACGCTACTCGAGGCTGGGGCGGAACTGGCCCTCGTGGTCGCATTCGGGGTCCTCGGGACCATCCTGCTCGTCGAACTCCTCGCGGTGTCCGTCTTCGATGTCCCCCAGAAACTCGGCTCGCTACTGGCCGCCGGTGCAGGAATCTGTGGCGTCTCGGCGGTCGTCGGCGTCGCTGGCAGCATCCGCGCGAACGAAGAGCAGATCGCCTACGCAGCCGGTACCATCCTCCTGTTCGACGTCGTCACCCTGTTCGTCTACCCGGCGGTCGGCGAGTGGCTCGGTCTCGCGGACCGCGTCTTCGGCGTCTGGGCAGGGCTGACGATGTTCAGCACGGGACCCGTCACGGCCGCCGGCTTCGCCGTCTCGGAGACCGCCGGGCAGTGGGCCACCGTCACGAAACTCACACGGAACTTGCTGCTCGGCGGCCTCGTCGCCGCCTACTCGATCCGGTACGCAGGTCGGGGTGAAGCCGGCGAGTCGGCTGTCTCCGCAGCCACGCTCTGGTCGTCTTTCCCGAAGTTCGTCATCGGCTTCTTCGCCGTCATGGTGCTCACCTCGACCGCGCTCGTCTCGTCCGCCGATACGACCCAGCTGACCCACGCCTACCGCTGGCTGTTCCTGTTCGCGTTCGCCGGTCTGGGCCTGAGCGTCGACGTGGGGGACCTCCGAGAGACGGGGGTCCGACCCGTCGCGCTGGTGCTCACCACACTGGTGCTCGTCAGCGTCGCCTCGCTGTTCGTGATACAGGCGGTGCTGGGTGGGTAAGGACCAGGACGGGAAGCCGACACGAACCTATCACCGCGGAGAACGCGATTGCCGAGTTACCCTGTCATCGGGGATCTCTTCCCCTCCACCCCAAGACACTTCACCCGGATGCTGGAAACCCCGCACATGCCCCGCTGGTCCCTCCCCGTCAATCCCGAGAGTGGCGGCCTCAGCACGGCCAGCAAGGTACTGGTCGGCCTCGTCGCTCTCGCTGGAATCGTCGTCCTCCTCGGCGTGTTGCTGGGTGCCAGTGACTCGCCCCGGTCGAACTCCGGGCGACCGTCGTTGACTCCCCGATGAGCGACGAACAGGTCTACGACTCGTCCGAGGTGCCCGACGGGAGTCCGGTCGATGCCGCGGTCGACCAGGCCCTCGCAGACGGGTCGAGCGCGGTCGTGAGCTCGACGAAGGGACAGGTCCACGGTGCTGGCTTCCAGGCGAACAAGTTCTACGTCGTCCGTGACGACACGGTCGTCCGGGTCGTCGTGCAGCCGCGGGCGTCGTAGCACTAACTTTCGAAACGTCGGTTCGTTCTGGTTCTCGGTTTCGCCGATGCAGGCCACGACGAGTTCTGATTCAGAAATCGGTGGTGTCGACCGCAGCCATATATAAAACCCACACCAGATGGTGGTCGCAGGACTATCCTGCACAATCGGAAATAGTGTGTCAATGTCTACCGAAACAGGTGGCACGTACACGGTCGACACGGAACCGTCCGCACGGAACATCGAGGACGTGAACCTACAGGAGTTCGCGATGCGGCCGGTCGCGAAGTTCGTCGTGGCGTTCCTCATCGGCGGGGTGTTCTTCCTCCTGCCGGTGCCGTACCAGGGCGAGATAACCGTCCCCTTCGACATCGCGGTCAGCACCATCACGGAGACCTTCCCGGACGCGGTCGGCGTCTACTCGCTGGCCATCATCGTCGCCGGGGGCGTGCTGACCACGCTCGCGATGGTGGGTGACGGCGAGTTCCGCGACTTCGACCTCTCGTCCTTCGAGACCTCGGGCGTGTTCTGGTTGCTCCGCGTGTCCGGTCTCGTCCTCGCCCCGGTCATGTTCTTCAAGCTCGGTCCCGGCTGGCTGCACACGCCCGGGACCGGTGGGCTCATGTGGGGGACGCTGGTGTACAGCGTCGGTATCATCATCCCTATCGGCGCAATCTTCATCACCATCTTCGTCGAACTGGGCGGGCTGGAGTTCGTCGGCACCCTCGCGCGTCCCGTGATGAAGCCGTTGTTCAAGGTGCCCGGGCGCGCCGCGCTGGACAGCCTCGCCTCGTGGGTCGGCTCCTACAGCGTCGGCCTCTACGTCACCCGGAACGTCTTCGAGCAGGGCGGCTACCACAAGCGCGACGTGTTCACCATCGCGACCTGCTTCTCGACGGTGTCCGTCGGCTTCGTCGGTGTGGTCGCGGCGACGCTGGACATGCTCCCCCTGTTCCCCCTCATCTTCGCGGCGTACTTCTTCTGTGTCACCGTCACCGCGATAATCCTCGTGCGGATTCCCCCCATCTCGACCACGGACCCGGAGTACATCGCGGAGCCGGACCCGGAACTCGCGTTCTCTGGGTCGCCCGGTGACTACGTCAAGCTCGCCATCAGCGAGGCCGTCGGCAAGGCCGAGGAGGGCGAGTCGTTCGTGCAGGCTGCAAAGCGCGGGTTCGTCGATGGCCTGCAGCTGACGAGTCTCATCCTGGGGACCATCCTCGCGGTCGGGCTGGCCGCGACGCTCCTGTCCGCGAACACGCCAGTCTTCGACATCCTCGGGAAGCCCCTCACGCCGGTCGTCGCCGCACTCGGCATCCCGAACGCCGAGACAGTCGCGCCCGCGACCATCGTCGGCATCACCGAGATGTACGTCCCGGTCCTGCTGGTGACGGGCGTGGCGGTGAAGGCGAAGTTCTTCGTCGCCGTCCTCGCGGTCTCCCAGCTCATCTTCTTCTCCAGCGTCGGCCCGATGATCATGGACATGTTCAGCGACGTGCCCATCCGCTTCCGGGACCTGCTGGCGCTGTTCGTCCTCCGGACGGTCATCCTGCTCCCGCTCATCGCGGGCATCACCCATCTGGTCGCCGCGCTGGGGCTGCTGTAGTCCTGCTACAGGTACTCGACCAGCGAATCGGCGATCTTCTTCTCGGCACGGCGCAGGTGGTCCTCGACGGTCCGGCGCTTGACACCGATGACCGCGGCGATCTCCTCGGTCGTCGTCTCCCGCGGAAGTTCGTAGTAGCCGCGTTCGTGGGCGGTCAGGAAGGCCTCGCGCTGGCGTGAGGACAGCTCCGGTAACACGGCGTCGACCGTGAGCAGTGGCGCGTCGGGCGTCACCGACCGTATCTCACGCTTCGACTCCACCGACACGGTGCACTCCTCGGTGAGGTCGTGATACACGGCCGACAGCGAGTCCGCATCCAGGGCGAGTGCCCGGACGTGTTTCGCGCCATCGACGTACTTCAGCGGCGGCACGAGGAGACAACCGTGGCTGGCGAGGTAGGTCTCGACGTTGTTCTCCATGTGGGCGGTCAGGCAGTCGGCGGTGATGAGAACCTGTTCGTTCCCCTGTGAGAGGCGCTCCCTGATACCGACCGTCTGTTCCACCTCGTCGAGCACGCGGTCGCCGCCCGAACCACTGACGTGCAACAGGTCGCAGTGGTCGTTACACCACACCTCGATGGAGGTGTCGGTCCCATCGGTCGCGACCTCGTACGCCCCGCCACCCACGATGCGGAACACGGCCTCGTACATGGCCACCCTATCGCACGGACTATATAAAAGTATGACCGAACGGAGGGGGTATTCTATCCAACTGGCGGTCCATCGTTATGGTATGGCGCAACAACCCGAGTCCGAGGAGCGACACGATGTCGGCGAACCCTCCGAGCAGTGGCGGGAGTACCAGGGGGCACCGACAGGCACGGACATCGAGTGCAAGGGGTGGCGACAGGAGGCCGCCCTGCGCATGCTGAACAACAACCTCGACCCCGAGGTCGGTGAGAAGCCCGAGGACCTCGTCGTCTACGGCGGCACCGGCCGCGCGGCCCGGAGCTGGGACGCCTACGATGCCATCCTCGACGAGCTCCGGAACCTGGAGGACGACGAGACGTTGCTCGTCCAGTCCGGCAAGCCCGTCGGCGTCTTCCAGACCCACGAGCGCGCCCCGCGGGTCCTCATCGCGAACTCGAACCTCGTCGGGAAGTGGGACGACTGGGAGCACTTCCACGAACTCGAGTCGAAGGGGCTCATCATGTACGGCCAGATGACGGCCGGGTCGTGGGCCTACATCGGCACGCAGGGCATCATCCAGGGGACCTACGAGACGCTGGCCGAACTGGCCCGCCAGCACTACCCCGACAACGACGGCCTGCGGGGGAAGATCACCGTCACGGGCGGCCTCGGCGGCATGGGCGGCGCACAGCCCCTCGCCGTGACGATGAACCACGGGGTCTGCATCGCGGCCGAGGTCGACGAACACCGCATCGACCGCCGCATCGAGACGGGCTACTGCATGGAGAAGACCGACGACCTCGACGAGGCCATCGAGAAGGCCCAGGAAGCCGCCGCGAACGGCGAGCCGTACTCCATCGGCCTACACATGAACGCGGCCGACATGTTCGAGGGCATGGAGGAGCGCGGGTTCGTCCCGGACGTGGTCACCGACCAGACCTCCGCCCACGACGAACTGGAGGGGTACTACCCGTCGGGCTACACCGTCGCGGAGGCCGACGAACTCCGCGAGCGCGACCCCGAGAGGTACGTCGCGGAGAGCATCGACACGATGGAGCGCCACGTCGACGGCATCCTCGCGATGCAGGACGCGGGCGCCATCGCCTTCGAGTACGGCAACAACATCCGCGGGCAGGTCAAGGAGTACAAGGGCCGCGAGGATGCCTTCGACTTCCCCGGTTTCGTCCCGGCCTACATCCGGCCGCTGTTCTGCCGGGGCAAGGGCCCGTTCCGCTGGGCCGCGCTCTCTGGTGACCCCGCCGACATCCACCGGACCGACGAGGCAGTCAAGGAACTGTTCCCCGAGAAGGAGCACCTCCACCGCTGGATCGACCTCGCACAGGAGCAGGTCCACTTCCAGGGGCTGCCGAGCCGGGTCTGCTGGCTGGGCTACTCGACGGACGACGACGGCCTGACCGAGCGCGCGAAGTTCGCCCTCAAAATCAACGAACTCGTCGCCGAGGGCGAGATCTCGGCCCCGGTCGTGGTCACCCGCGACCACCTCGACGCCGGCTCCGTGGCCTCCCCGAACCGCGAGACGGAGGCCATGCAGGACGGCTCCGACGCGGTCGCGGACTGGCCCATCCTGAACGCCCTGCTCAACACCGCCTCCGGCGCGGACATCGTGTCGGTCCACGACGGCGGCGGGGTCGGCATCGGGAACTCGCTGCACACGAACAACCACGTCGTCCTCGACGGGTCGGACCTCGCCGCCGAGAAGGCGAAGCGCGTCTACACCACCGACCCCGGCATGGGCGTCATCCGCCACGCCGACGCCGGCTACGAGGAGGCGCTGGACGAAGCGACAGTTTCGAACGTCCGGGTGCCGATGCGAGAGGACGAATGACGACCTTCACAGACCCACCGACGTGGCAGGGCACGTCCAGCGACCCGAACGACGAGCAGTTCGGGCACGTGGTCGAACCGGCCACGCTCGACACCGCGAGCGAGTACGACGCGGTCCTCGTCGGCGAACCCTACGACGGCGCGGTCATCGGCCGCAAGGGCGCAGCCGACGGTCCAAGGGCCATCCGCGAGTCCCTCGCGGGCGTGAAGACGCACCACTTCGACGCCGGCCCGGTCGGAAGCGTCGGCGACCTGGGCGACGTGGCCATCCCGAGCGGGGGCGTGGCGATGGTGCAGGACATCCTCGCCGACACGACCGCGGCGGTCCACGAGACCGACGCGCTCCCGGTGTTCCTCGGCGGCGACAACTCCCTGACGGTCCCGAACGCCAGCCCGCTCCTCGACTCGGGGTCCGTGGGCGTCCTGAACTTCGACGCCCATCTGGACTGCCGCGAGGTGCCCGAGGACGGCCCGACGAGTGGCACCCCGTACCGCCAGCTGTTCGAGAAGGGGCTCGAATCCTACGCCTGCGTCGGCGCCCGTCACTTCGAGACCTCCAGTGCCTACGACGACTTCGTCCGCGAGAAAGAGGCCGAGGTCCGCGTCGCCGAGGAGGTCGGCGACGACCCGGTCGATTGCGTCGACAGGGCACTGAACTCGCTGGGTGACGTGGACCACCTGTACGTCTCGGTCGACGTGGACGTGCTGGATGCGGCCCTCGCGCCCGGCGCGAGCGCGCCGACCCCCGGCGGCATCACAACGCGCGAACTCTACCGCATGCTCCGGCTGGCCGCGAGCGACGACCGGGTGGCTGGCTTCGAGGTGGTCGAGACCGCGCCGCCGCTGGACCGCAACGGGGTGACGGTCGACGCGGCCGCCAGGGCCGTCGCCCACTTCCTCGCGGGGTGGTCGGCGTGACCGACCTCGTCGTCTACGACATCGAGGAACTGGCGGTCGGGCCCGGCACCGACGAACCGATGGAGTTCGTCCACAACGCGGCCGTCGCGGTCGCGGATGGCGAGGTCGTCGCCGTCGGCGACACCGACGCGGTGACCAGCGAGCACCCGCCGTCGAGTGCGGACGAGAGCTACGACGCGGCCGGACAGGCCGTGGTCCCGGGCTTCGTCGACCCGCACACCCACGCCCTGTTCGCCGGGGACCGTTCCGACGAGTTCGAGGCCAAGCTCCGCGGGCAGACCTACCAGGAGATACTCGCCGAGGGCGGTGGTATCCTCCGGACCGTCGAGGCGGTCCGGCAGGCCGACGAGGATACCCTGCTCGCGAACCTCATGTCCCACCTCGACGTGATGCTCGAGCACGGCACCACCACCGTCGAGGTGAAGTCCGGCTACGGCCTCGACACCGAGACCGAACTCCGGATGCTGCGGGTCATCGGCCGTGCCGACGAGCAGCACCCCGTCGACGTGATTCCGACGTTCATGGGCGCCCACGCCGTCCCGCAGGGGATGGACACCCGTGAGTACGTCGAGGAGGTCTGCGAGGAGCAGATTCCCGCGGTCGCCGACCAGGGCATCGCGACGTTCTGTGACGTGTTCTGCGAGGAGGGCGTCTTCTCGGTCGAACAGTCCCGGCGTATCCTCAAGGTCGGGCGCGACCACGGTCTCACGCCGAAGGTCCACGCCGAGGAGCTGGCCCACATCGGCGGGACCGAACTCGCCGCCCAGATCGGCGCGACCAGCGCCGACCACCTGCTCTACTCGACCGAGGACGACGTGGACGCGCTGGTCGAGGCCGGGGTCGTCCCCGTCCTGCTGCCGGGCACCGCCTTCGGCCTCGGCGAGGAGTACGCCGACGCCCAGCTGATGCTGGAGCGTGGCGCCCCGGTCGCCATCGCGACCGACTTCAACCCGAACTGTCACAGCCACAGCATGGGCTTCGCCCAGTCGCTGGCCTGCGTCGGCATGGGCATGACGCCGGCCGAGGCGCTCCGGGCGAGCACGACGAACGCGGCGGCCGCCCTCGACCTGCCCGCCAGGCACGGGACCCTGCGCGAGGGGGCACCCGCCGACATCACGATTCTCGACGCCCCGTACTCCCGCCACGTCCCCTACCAGTACGGGACGAACGTGGTGGAGACGGTGTTCAAGGCCGGCGAGCGCGTCCACGGCTGACCCGCCTCCGGCACTGGCACCGGAACAACTTTCATTCCTCTGTGGGACTGGCAGATTATGAACACGTCCGCCCATCGACCGGTCCTCCCCAGCGTCGCGCTCGCTGGTCTGGTGCTGTTCGTCGGCTCGCTCGGCGCCCGTGTCACCCAGAGTCTCGTGCTCGGCCTCGGTCTGTCCCCGGATATGGTCTTCACCGGCTTCGGGACGAACACGGTCCTGACACTCGCACTCTTCTGTCTCGTCGGTGGGCTCCTCAGCCGACCTCCCTCCTCCGGGGCTGTGTCCAGTCCGGCGAACCGCCTGTTCCTGGTCGGGGCAAGTCTCGTCGTGCTGGCTGCTGTCATCACCATCACACTGCAATCGGCCCCGACCGTTGGCCTGGCCACGCTGGCGTGGATATACGGCCCGACGGTGGTCACGGCACTGGGGGTCTTCGTCGTCCTGACACGGTGTCTGGCGGGACGGCCGGACCTCGCCAGCGACCGCGACGGCGGGCTGTGGGAACGGGTCGGCGTCTCGAGTACCACCGAGCCCGCGAAGGAGGGCTACCTTCCGTTCGATGCTGGGCCACTCGGTGACATCGCGTACGTGGCGGTCGCGGTGGCCGTGGTCCAGTTGCTCCTCGGCGTCTTCGGCTGGCCGTCGCTGTCGGTCCTGGGCGGTGACCTCTGGAAGGTCGGGTGGGCGTCGTTCGCCCTGGTCGCCGGGCCCACCGGGGCCCTCCTCGTTGCACTCGGCGTGGTGTTCCGACGCGAGTTCTCGGTTCCGACCGTCGTCGTCGCCGCTGGAGCGCTCACCGTGGTCGTGGGGTCACTCGGCGCTTCGCTGCTCGTGGTCGACCCCGGGAAGTACGAGGTGGTGCTGGCCAACACCGTCGGCCAGCTGCGGTGGGTGGGCCGGTTCGTCGCTGCGGTGGTACTGTTCAGGGCCGTGTTCGGCCTTCGCGCCGCAGTGGCACCGACGAACCGCGACACCCCGTCGCGCCAGGCGACAGATTCCTGGTGAAGACGGCGCTCAGTACGTCACGACCTCGTAGCCGTCGTCGACCAGTTCCCTGACGCTCGGGTGCCCGTCGAACTCCGAGACGCGCTCGACGCCCGCGTCCTCGATAGCGTCGTCCTGCTCGAAGGCGCTCACGCAGAAGTCACAGACCTGCACGTGCTCCTCCAGCGATTTGTACAGCGCGTGGGCGTCGTGGTCCTCGTCCTCCAGTTCGGCGATCCACTCGGTGCCGGCGCCGTCGAAGATGAGTTCGAGGTCGTCGCCGGCCTCCGCGAACTCCGTTGCGGCTTCCAGAGCGTTGAACACGCGACCGAGGTCGGCGTGGGATTCTGTGCCTGCGAGTACGATGATGGCTGCTTTCGACATCGTGGTCGCTCCTCGGCGGGCGCCGGCCTTCAGGGTTGAGCAGTCGTGCGTTTTCGACACGAGTCCGGGTGACGGTTATGGTGGCCGACGGAGGTATCATGGGGGACCGAGCCCTGAGTGGCCGGTATGGACGATGCCGACACCGACGCGCTCCTCCGGGCCCTCTACGAGCACCTCCACGCGACCGAGGAACTCCCCATCGAACGGACCGCGAGCCGCTGGATCGCCGAGGCGGAGGCGGTCGCGGGCGACCTCGCGGACTCCGAGCTGGCAGACTCGGTCGTCCGCGAACGCGTCGGCCACGTCGAGCACCTGCTCGCACAGGTCGAGGGGACGGGCAGCGAGGAAGCCGACGAGCACGTCAGGCAGGCGAAGGACATCGTGGACCGGATTCTCGCGGCGTGAGCCGGTCGCAGGCACCTACTCCCGCGTGTTGACCGCCTCGGACAGGCGTTCGTGAGGTCGCCGGAGCGCCCCGCTCTCGACCTCGTAGACGTACCCGTGGACCGTCACGTCGTCCGGGATGAAGGGGTGGTTCTTGAGGAAGGCGACCTGTCGCTCGCAGGCGTCGTCGATGTCGTCGGTCATCCGGATCCACTCGGCCAGCGAGGCGTCACCGATGTTCAACGCGGGCAAGGACGGGTCGAGTTCGACGCGGTCGATGTCGCCGCCGCAGGCGTGTTCGAGCCCCTCGACGACCGTCTCGTCGGGGGCGCTCATCATCCCGCAATCGGTGTGGTTCACGACGATTATCTCCTCGGTGTCGAAGAAGTTGGTCGTCAACGCGGCACTGCGGATCACGTCGTCGGTCACCTTCCCGCCGGCGTTCCGGAACACGTGGGCGTCCCCGAGTTCGATACCGAGGGCGTCCTCCAGCGGGATGCGTTCGTCCATGCACGCGATGACGAGCAGTTGCTCGTCGTTCGGGATGCCCTTCTGGCGGCGGCGTGCCCAGTCGTCGCGGTCCTCGATGCCCTGGTCTACCCATTCGTGCACAAGTCCGGGCGTCGGTGGGCTGGTCTCCCCTGACATTGTACAGGTCTTCGACGCCGAGCGCAACACCTCTTTGCCATGCAGTATCAGGCCAGACGTAACAGGCAAGAACCGACCGACGCGGGCGGTCCGGCAGCCGGGTCAGTCCTGTGCCCGGTGTATCCACTCCTCGTCGAGGTAGGCGTCTAGACACACCGGGCAGAGCACTATCTGCACCGACCGGTCACCCCCGCAGACGAGGTCCCGTTCCCGCCCCCGGGCCTGGTTGCAGTTACTGCACGTCCGGGTCGTCGACGGTCCCTGTCCTCCGGCGTCGTTCCGGTCGAATCCCTGCATCGGTGAGTGGAGTGGCCCCTCGTCGCGGTGGGCGTCGTGTGCCGACCGTCGTCACAGGTCAGCCACCGACCGAACGACCCTCTACCGGGAGAGATGGCAGGCAGAGGGATACGTCTCGCCTTGGCATCCGAAGGGCGACTACGGTTGCCTGACCGACTCGACGCCCGAGAACTCGAACCGGGCGCCGCCGTCCTCGCCCGCCGTCACCGAGCACTCCCAGCCGTGTGCCTCGGCGATGGCCTCCACGATGGCCAGGCCGAACCCGGTCCCGGTCGCCGAGGAGGTGTACCCGGACTCGAACACGTGCTCTCGCGCCGACCGCGAGATACCCGGGCCGTCGTCCTCGACGGCGAACCCGCCGTCGAACTGGTCGACCCGGACCGAGACGCCGTCGCCGCCGTGTTCGATACAGTTCCGGAACAGGTTCTCGAACAGTTCCGTGACCCGTGAGGGGTCCGCCCGCACGAACGGGTTCGTCCCGTTCGTCTCCACGGTCAACTCGGCGTGGCCCGTCTCGACGTTCTCCCAGGCGTTGTAACAGATCGCGCTGATGTCGGTGGCCTTCGGTTCGTCGATGACGCGACCCTGCCGCGCCAGCGTCAGCACGTCTTCGATGAGCTCTTCCATCCGGTCGAGTGCGCCATCGAGCCTGTCGAGGTGCTCGCTGTCGGTCTCCTCGCGGGCGAGTTCGAGCCGGATGCTCGCGACGCTCAGCGGGTTCCGGAGGTCGTGACTGATGACGCCCGCGAACTCGTCGAGGCGCTCGTTCTGTCGTTCGAGTTCCCGTTGGCGGTCGAGGCCGGCGAGTGCCGTCTCGACGTTCTGGGCGAGTATCTGGACGAGCGCCACGTCGGTCGCGTCGAACACCCGGGACTCCTCGGTCGCACACACAACGAGGCCGTCTGCCCCGAACGGGGCGACGATGGCACTGCCCAGTGGCACGTTCGCCGGGAAGGCGTCCACCGGCACGTCGTCGACCGTCTCGGTCTCGCCACCCTCGAACAGTTCCCACAGCCAGCCACCGCCCGGATGCTCGTGTTCTGCGCCGTCACCACGGACGAAGTGGCCGGAGTCGGCCGACAGGACGAGGTCGGTGCCGGCGTCACAGACGTACCACACCGACGACCACGGGTACCCGAGCAACTGTTCGGCGGCGTCGACGACGACCTCGGCCAGCCCCTCGCGCGACTCGGCGTCGATGAGGCGCCGGGTCGCGCCGTGGAGTGCCTCCAGCTGTTCCCTGTGCTCGCGTTCTTCGCTGATGTCGGAGGCCGAGCCGACGATCTGTGTCACCTCCCCGTCGATGACGACCGGGGCGAGCTTGGTGTGCCACGTCCGGAACCCGCCCGGGAGGTCGAGTTCCTCCTCGTAGGAGATGGGTGCCCGTCGCTCCAGGCACCGTCGGTAGTTCACCTCCATCTGGCCGCCGAGTTCCTCGCCGAACGCCTCGACCGGCGTCTTGCCGTGGACTTGTTCCGATGAGAGCCCCGTCACGAACTCCTCGGTCGGGTTGAACCGCGAGAACCGGACCTCGTCGCCGTCGACGGAGAGGAGAAAGAGTGCGTCCTGTGAGTTCTCGAAGACGGTCTGGTACTCCTCTTTGACCCGTTCGAGTTCGTGCTCGCGCTGCTTGCGCTCGGTCACGTCCCTGCTGATACCGATGATCCGCGAGACCTCCCCGTCCTCGTTGAACTGTGGGAACTTCTCGTCGACGAAGACCAGGCGCCTGCCATCGATGTGCCTGACCGTCTCCCGTCTGTCCGTCGTCCCCGTCTCGACGATGTGGCGGTCGATGGTCGCTATCTTCCCGGCACTCCCGGCGTCGAAGATGTCGTCGTCGGTCTTGCCGACGACCTCAGTCGGGTCACGGCCGAACAACGCGGCACCGGCCTCGTTCATCCACTCGTACCGGCCGTCGAGGGACTTGACGTACACCGCGTCCGTCGTGTTCTCGAATATCGTCTCGAGCTGTCGTTCGGCCCGTTTGCGGGCGGTGACGTCCCGCAGGTCGACGACCACCGACTCGGTCGCGTCCTCGGCCAGCACGGTCGCCGTCGCCTCGAACCAGCGCCAGGCCCCGCCGGCATCGCGCACCCGGAACTCGACTGTGTCGACCGGCATGACGCTCCCGTCGGCCAGCATCCGCCGGAACAGCGGCTGGTCGTCCGGGTGGACGTACTCCGAGAGGTGGTCCCCGACGAGGGTCCCCGAGTCGTACCCCAGGACGCGCTGGCTCGACCCGCTGGCGAACGACACCACGCCGTCGTCGTCCACGAGCGTCAGCAACGACGACGAGCAGTCGAGCAACTGGTCGAGGTAGTGCCCACTCTCCATGGCTCTAGCTACAGGTGGAGGCGATATAATCTAGCGTATCAGCGAAAATCTGGGGGTTCGACGGGTCGAAACGGGGCTCCAGTGGTGAGCACCGACCGTGCTCAGAGCGGCTCGTCGCCCTCGATGATGCGCTCGGCCCGGTCGGCCAGCGCCGGCACGCGGTCCTCCATCAGGGGATACATCGGGTCGTCGCTGTTCCCCTCGAGGTAGCGCCGGAAGAACATCTCGCCGAGCCCGGCGAGCTTGTACACCGCCAGTGCCCGGTAGAACCGGTCGCGTTCGAACGTGAACCCGGTCTGGGCCTCGTAGCGGTCGACCAGCTCCCGCCGGGTCGGGTAGTCCTCGTCCTGCATGAACGTCGCCGTCAGTTCGGGAACCGCGGGCTCGGGGTCCTTCGCGTCGCGCCAGTACGACAGCATCCAGCCGAAGTCGGCCAGCGGGTCGCCGAGGGTGCTCATCTCCCAGTCGAAGACGGCCACCAGCTCCGGCGGAGCCTCGGGCGCGAACATGACGTTGTCGAGCTTGTAGTCGCCGTGGACCAGCGTCTCGGGGTGGTCCTCGGGGACGTTGTCCTGGAGCCACTCGCCGACGCGGTGGAGGGTCGGGACCTCGCGCTCCTCGGCCGTGACCTGGAACGCCCAGCCGAGTTGCTTCTGCCAGCGGTCGACCTGTCGCTGGGTGTACCCGGGCGCCCGACCGAACTCGCCGAGGCCGACCGCTTCGGGGTCGACCGCGTGGATGCTCGCGAGCGTGTCGACGAGTTCCTCGCCGATGCGCCGGCGGTGCTCGGGCGCGGCGAACACCTCGGGCTCGCGCTCGCGCAGCACGTGCCCCTCGACCCGGTCCATCACGTAGAAGTCCGCGCCGAGGACGTCGTGGTCGTCGCAGGCGCGGACGGTCCCGGGAACCGGCACGTCGGTGTCCTGCAGGGCCGCCATGACGCGGTACTCCCGCAACACGTCGTGGGCGGTGTCGGCGGTCTCGCCCGGTGGCGGCCGCCGGATGACGAGCTCGCGGTCGCCCCAGGTGACGAACAGCGTCTCGTTCGAGTGGCCCTCCTGGTGGTGTTCGACGGCGAAGGATTCGGCGTCACCGAGTTCCCGGCGCAGGTACGACTCCAGGGCGTCCTCGTCGACGAGTCGGTCGAAGTAGGACTCGTCTGTGTGTGGGTCGGTCACAGGTTTACCTCCATTCCTACCTACCTTTGCAACTTTCCGCATGTTAAAGATTTACACACCTCGAGTGTGTTGCCGGTGCCATGGAGTACACCGATTCCGAGACCGCACGAGACCTCGCGGCCCGGGCACGGGCGTTCGTCGAGGAGTACGTCGTTCCGGTCGAACGCGAGCATCTGGGCGGCGAGCCGGTGGACGAGGCGACCATCGCGGACCTGCGCGCGAAGGCTCGCGAGCACGACGTCTACGCCCCGCAGATGCCCGAGGAGTACGGTGGCCTCGGCCTCGACTTCCGCGACGTGTTGCCCCTCTTCGAAGAGGCGGGCCGCAGCCTGCTCGGCCCGAGCGCGATGCGCATCGCAGCCCCCGACGAGGGCAACATGCACACGCTCGAACTGGTCGGCACCGAGGCCCAGAAGGAGGAGTGGCTGCGCCCCCTCGTGGCCGGCGACATCCGGTCGGCGTTCTCGATGACGGAACCCCACGACGGCGGCGGCTCCGACCCCAAGATGATCCGCACGACGGCCGAGAAAGATGGCGACGAGTGGGTCATCAATGGCCACAAGTGGTGGACGACGCAGGGCTCGGAGGCCGACCTGCTCATCGTCATGGCCCGGACCGACCCCGACGCCCACCCCTACCGGGGCACCTCGCTGTTCCTCGTCCCGGCCGACACCGAGGGCGTCGAGATCGTCCGTGACATCCCCCACGTCGGCGGGAACGTCACCGGCGGGAGCCACGCCGAGATACTGTACGAGGACGTGCGGGTCCCCGAGGAGAACCTCCTCGGCACCGAGAACGCGGGCTTCAAGCACGCCCAGCAGCGCCTCGGTCCCGCCCGCCTCACCCACTGCATGCGCTTCTCCGGGATGGCCCAGCGCGCCCTCGACGTGACCACCGCCTACACCAGCGAGCGCGAGGCGTTCGGCTCACCTCTCGCGGAGAAGCAGGCCATCCGGTACGAGATCGCCGACGCCGAGATACAGCTCCACGCCGCGAGGACGATGATACGCGACGCGGCCGACCGCATCGCCGCGGGTGAGGAGGCGCGCATCCCCGTCGCGATGGCGAAGGTGTTCACCGCGAACACCGTCCAGGACATCATCGACACCTGCGTCCAGTTCTGCGGCGGCAACGGCATCGGGAAGGACCTGCCCCTCGCGGACTTCTACGAGGACGTCCGCGCCTTCCGCATCATCGACGGGGCCGACGAGGTCCACAGACGCGTCATCGCCCGCGAGGCGTTCGACGACGTGGACGAGTCCGAACTCGACGTGCTGACGCGCTTCGGCGAGCCGAACCGGTGAGTCGCCGGGTGGCTGCGGCGACCGCCAGCCCGTCCCCGGCTCAGAACGGGAGCGGGAAACTGCCGGCGCTGAGCCACACCATGACGGCGATGAGACAGAGCTGGAAGAAGCCCTGCAGCCCGGAGAGTCTGGCGTTTCGCATCCCGATGCGGCTCACGACCTCGTGGTCGGGGTTCGCCGACCGCATCTCGGTGTAGATGCGGACCTCGCCGGGCAGTAGCAGGCCGAAGCCCTGGACGGAGAGGATGGTGACGACGGCGAGCGCGAGTGCGATGGGCACGGGAATCGTCCCGAGGTTCTGGTAGGAGGTCGCGACCCAGGCGAGACTCCCGACGGTGACGACGGCCTGCCAGCCTTGCCAGCGCCAGTCACCCAGCGCGTCGAAGTTCCAGCCGATGAGTGCCACCGCGGGGACGAGGTTGACCGCGGTGAAGACGGCCAACCACGCGTTCGAGTGCGGGAACCACCCCTCCCGGATGGCCAGCGTGATGCCTCCGAAGATGGTCGTCAGGGCGAGGACGGGCAACAGGAAACCTGTCTTCGGCGTCAGTCGCTCGAAGACGTTGGCCTTCTCCGACTCCGAGAGCCCGCCGATGACCGGCCCGAGGACCAGCCCGAAGAACAGGTCGGTGCCGGTCCACATCACGCCCGCCATCACGTGGACGTAGATGTGGTGCTGGAGCGGCGCCACCTCGACCGCGTAGGCCAGCGCCAGCAGCGGGACGACCACCACCCCGACCGCGAACGCCGGGTTGGCCTGCTCGGCCATCCCGACCACAGTCCCCCTGATACCCTCACGGGCGTCCGATTCCGTTCCCCCCACAGCCTCGTGCGATTGCTCGGCTGACATGTCTGCCAGTGGTATGGTGACTGCCCCCTCTTAGGATTTTTCGCCGCATCGGCCGCGAGGCCGACCCTGACCACGGTCCTGGCCCCCTGTGGTCGCCCTCGGGGCGGAACTGACGCCCTGTTTATATTACCCTGCTCGTCGAACCGATTCCTATGGCCCTGGCTGACAGCTATCGCGGCGCCCACGGGGAGCGACCGGCATGAGCCACGCGGGCGACCGGTCGCCGGCCGCCAGCCTCACGCTGCTCGACGCCACGATGGTCGGCATCGGCGCGATGATCGGCGCGGGCATCTTCGTCCTGACGGGACTCGCGGCGCGAGGCGCCGGGCCTGCCGCGCTCGTCGTCTTCGCGCTCAACGGTGGCGTCACGACGTTCACCGCGCTCTCGTACGCCGAACTCGCGGCGGCCATCCCCCGGAACGGCGGCGGGTACGCCTACGTCCGCGAGGTGTTCTCCGCGCCGGTCTCGTTCGTCATGGGCTGGACGCGCTGGTTCACGTACATGATCGCCGGGGCGCTGTACGCGCTCGGGTTCGCCTCGAACTTCGTCGAGTTCTTCCACCTCTACGGCATCGGCCTCCCCGGCCCGCCGGTCGTCTACGCGCTGGCGGCCGTCGCCGCGTTCGTGACGCTCAACGCCGTCTCGACCGAGGCCAGTGGCAGCGCAGAGACGGTCATCACGCTCGTGAAGATACTCATCCTGCTCGTCTTCGTCGCGTTCGGGCTCTCGTTCGTCGACCTGGGGAACTTCGAGCCGCTGTTCCCCAACGGCCCGGTCGCCATGCTGCCCGCGATGGGGCTGACCTTCATCGCGTTCCAGGGCTACGACCTCATCGCGACCGTCACCGAGGAGGTCGAGAACCCACAGCAGAACATCCCGCGAGCCATCCTGCTCTCGGTGCTGGTGACCATCGTGGTCTACCTGCTCGTCGTGTTCGTCGCCATCGGCACCCTCGGGGCAGAGGGCCTCGGCGGGGCCGGCGAGACGGCCATCGCGCAGGCCGCGGAGGGCTTCATGCCCGCGCTCCCGTTCATCGGGACCGGCGCGGCCATCATCGCCTTCGGGGCGGTCTTCTCGACCATCAGCGCGCTGAACGCGGTCGTCATCGGCTCCAGCCGGGTCGCGTTCGCCATGGGCCGGGAACGCCAGCTCCCCGCGCGGCTGGGGCGTCTGCACGTCAGGTACGGGACGCCCTTCGTCGCAATCGTCGCCAGTGCCGGCGTCATGCTGCTCGCCGTCCTCGTCGTCCCCATCCGCATCGTCGGGAACCTCGCGAGCCTGTTCTCGCTGCTCGGGTTCGTCATCGTGAACCTGAGCGTCATCCGGCTGCGCCGCCAGCAGCCCGACCTGCGCCGTCCCTTCGAGATACCGTACTACCCGATTCCGCCGATACTCGGCATCGTCCTGAACCTGCTGCTCGGCCTGTTCATCGACCCCGTCACGTGGGTGCTCGCGCTCGCGTGGCTCGGTCTCGGCATCGCCGTCTACTGGCTGCTGTCGCGCCGGGGCGCCGTCGACTCGGTCGAGGAGGTCGAGGACGTGGTCGGCGCGGGCGACACCGAGATCGCCGACCCCGAACAGGACGTCACCCTCCCCCCAGCGGACGAATCCACGGAGTAACCCATGTCACAGTCATCATCGCAAGACCTTCGCGTCATCGTCGCCGGCGGCGGAACCGTCGGCCTCCGGACCGCCGAACTGCTCGCCGACCGCGGCCACAGCGTCGTCCTCGTCGAACCCGACCCGGTACGGGCCGACCGTCTCAGCGACGAGTACGTCGGGACCGTCATCGAGGGGGACGCGGCCCGACCCTCCATCCTCCGACAGGCCCAGCCCGACCGCTCGGACGTGGTCGCCGCGCTCACCGACGACGAGGCCACGAACTTCGCGGTCTGTATGGCCGCCCAGCGCATGGCCGACATCCGGGCCGTCATGCGTATCTCCGAGGGCGAGGACGACCTCTACAGCGAGTACGTCGACGGGGTCGTCTTCCCGGAGTCGCTCGGGGCCCGCGCCGCGGTCAACGAGATAATCGTCGAGGGCGTCCGGACCCTGGAGGACATCGGGGGCGACGTCGAGGTGGTCGAGGTCGAGATCGCCGCCGACGCGCCCGCGGCCGGGAGGACGCTGGAGGAGGTGCGCCTGCCCCGCGGGAGTCTCATCGTCGTGGACTCGGCGGGGAACCGCCTCGGCGGCCCCGAGACGGTGCTGGAACCGGGCAACCGGTACGTGGTCGCCCTCGAATCAGACGTGGCGGACGAGGTGATGAACCTGCTCCGCGGCTGAGAATCAGACCCCTCGTGGCGTCGTCGCCTGCCCGAACGACGTTCGGGACAACACCTTCGCGGGTCCGTCGAGAAGTCGTCGCCGATGGACGTGAACTACGACGAGTTGCCACTGGTGTACTCGTGTTCTGGCTGTTCGAGCGCCGCACAGCTGGCCAACGACCTCGCGGTCAGGCTCGACCGCGAGGGCCGTGCCGAGATGTCCTGCATCGCGGGGGTCGGGGGTGACGTGGCGCCACTCGTCGACACCGCGACGAGCGGCCGGCCGACGCTCGTCATCGACGGCTGTCCACTCGAATGTGCCCGGACCTGTCTGGCGGACCACGACGTGACGCCGGACGAGCACGTCAACCTCGCGAAGGCGGGCGTCTCCAAGGAGTACCACACCGATTACGACGACGACCGGGCCGACGAGCTGTACGACCGGCTCGCCGAGGTCGCCGACTCGCTGGCGACGACCGCCTGAACCCTGGCCGGCTGCGACCCTTGCCGGTCACTCGGCCCGCACTCGGGCATCGCTGCGCTCCGGGTCGAACCCGGAGAAGGGCTGTGTCCGCTCGCTCCGGACCAGCTCCTCGTCGAGGACGGTCAGGCCCACGTCGCTCAGGTCGGTCGCGATGCGGGTCAGGTCGTCGCCGTCCTCGCCGATGACGGTCACGACGACGTTCCGCTCGCCCGTCGCCAGCTCCCGGACCCGGACCACGCCGGGGACCGACAGCGCGGCGTCGCTCATCGCCTCGCGTTCGGCGACCGGGGCGGTACAGACGATCTGGACGTGCAGCTGGTAGCCCGCCCTGTCGTAGTCGACGTCGGCGCTGTACCCGCCGATGATACCGTTCTCTTCGAGCCTGGCGATGCGCTTCCTGACCGTGCTCGGCGACGCGGGGATGGACGCCGCGATGTCCCGCGAGGAGACGTGTCTGGCGTCCTGTTGCAACCCGTGGAGGATGCGCCGGTCGAGCGCGTCGAGCCCGTCGAGCGTCACGGCATCCCCTCCGGTACTCCGGCCGGATCGCCACCGGTCCTGACGGCGAGCCAGCGGTCACGGTCGTGGCCGTGTCCCGCGGGCCCTCGTCGTCTCACGCGACGGGTCACTGCTCGTGGTCCTCCAGGAGCTGTGCGAGACACTCGTCGGCGAAGTCGGGCAGACAGATCTCGTTACCCTCCTTGATCTTGATGATGACGCCCTCGGTGTCCGTGAGGTAGAGGTGGACGGCGGTCGCACGCTCGTGTTCGACCACGAGGGTCCGCGCCGGCCCGAGGTGCGTGTAGACAGACTCGACGTACGGCCGGCGGAACAGGCCGATGGACCGGTGGACGACGGTGTCGAACTCGTGGGTCGACAGCTCCGTCCGCAGGTCGGGTCGGATGTACTCCACCGCGTAGTCGTAGCTCTCGGTGTCGAACGAGGCGACCCAGCGCAGGTCGTCGTCGAAGCGGTCGCGCAGGTAGGCGACGAGGCGGTCGTAGTTCGGGCTGGTACCGGTGTTGATTCTGGTCGTCATGGATGTCTGTGTGGTGTGGTCAGGCCAGGACGGCGAGTAGCAGGGCTACCGCCGCGGTAAGCGCCAGCGCGGCCAGCGCGGCGTGGATGGACGATTCGGCGGTCGACGGGTCTCGGCCGACGAGAGACCCGAGACGGCGGGTGGTCGCGGCGCCGGTGCGGCTCGCGGCGGCACCGATGCCGGCCGCGGTCGCGGCGGTCGCGCGGGCGAACGAGGAACCGACCGGGTGCAACACCTGGTCGACATCGACCGGGTGGATGCGCCCGAGCGGGCCCTTCAGGACGGCGAACCCGACGACGCCGGCGGCGGTCGCCGCCAGCGCCTTCGTGAGTTCGGTGGTCGCGTAGGGTGCGAACGTCCCGGGGTCGCCCGGGTGCGCGCCGAGGAAGACCCCGGGGAGCAACCCGAAGACGATGGACGGGACGGCGGCGACCACCAGGGCGGCCGAGAGCGCCAGCGGGGCGCGCGAGACCGTGATGGGCGTGGGTTCGCGGCGCACGAACGCGTAGTAGCCGAACTTCGCGAACGAGAGCGCGGTCCCGACGCTGCCGAGCACCAGGACCCACCAGAGCGCCTCGCCGCCGGCGCTCTCGGCGGCCTTCGTCACGAGGCCCTTGCTGACGAACCCGGAGAACCCGGGGAGGCCGGTGATGGCCAGGGCCGCGACGAGGAACGCCACGAACGTCACGGGCATCCGGCGGCCGAGGCCGCCGAGGTGCTTCAGCGAGTACTGGCCGGTCCGCACGATGATGGCGCCGGCCACCATGAACAGCAGGCCCTTGTAGAGGACGTGTGCCGTCAGGTGGGCGAACGCGCCGGTGAGGCCGGCCGCGGTCCCGATGCCGACGGCGACCACCATGTACCCCACCTGCGAGATGATGTGGTACGACAGCAGCCGCCGCATGTCGGTCTGGAGGATGGCCTGCGTGACCCCGTAGAGGACCATCGCGGCACCCAGCCAGACGACGATAGCGTCGCCGTCGGGCGCGACACGGGCGAGCACGTACACCGCGACCTTCGTCGTGAAGCCGGCGAGCACGACACTCGCGGCGACGTGCGGGCGCGGGTAGGTGTCCGGCAGCCAGGCGTGCAGGCCGACGAACCCGAGGTTGATGCCGACGCCGAGGATGGCGAGGGCCGTCGGGAGGCCGGCCGCGAGGCCGCCGCCGACACCGCTCCCGTACAGGAACGTGCCGGCGTCGAGGTAGTGCAGCGCCACGGCCGCGACCAGCAGCGTCCCGCCGACGAGATGGTACACCGCGTACCGGAACGCCGGCCGGACCGAATCGCCGCCGTGGTGCCAGACGAGGACCGTCGCCGTGACGGCGAGCAGCTCCCACGCGACGAGCATGGTGAGCCAGTCGCCGGCCAGCACCGCGGCCACGCCCGAGCCCATGTAGCACAGCGAGTAGGCGGTCTGGCGCGAGTCCTCGCCGGTCCCGTAGCCGTAGAGCACGTTCAGGGCCGCCACGAAGCCGAACAGGGCGGCGACGGGGCGGGTGAACGAATCGACCCGGAACAGCACCTGGTCGAAGCCGAACGGGGCGACGGCGAGGCTGGTCCCCGCCGGAGCGAGCAGCACCCACGGCACCGTCAGTGCGGTGAGCACGACGGCTGCCGCGGCGCCGACCCGGCGCGGGGCCAGCACGACGATGGCGGCCGCCAGCAGGAACGCCACCCAGGGCGGCACCAGCGTCAGGAGGTCGCTCATCCGAACACCTCCGTGACGACGGCCTCGGCCAGCGCCCAGAACGGGAACGCGGTCGGCACGAGGCCGAGCGCGACGGCGAAGCCGACGGTGACGAGGACCGGCACGAGGAGTGCCGGCGAGGTCTCGGTGGTGAGGGTGCGACGTTCCCACGTCATCGACCGGGCGTAGGCCCCCGCGGCGCCGGCAGCGACACCGTCGCTGGTCGCGACACCGCCGTCGGTCGCGTCACCGTAGCTGGCGTCCTCGATGTCGAGGGAACTGAACCCGCCGTCGGTGGCGTGCGCCGGGGCGAACGGGTGGCGGCTCGCGTCGTCGGCACTGCCGCGCTCGCCGAAGAACGCGGCGTAGATGACCGGCCAGAAGTACAGCAACTTCAAGAGCCCGGCCACGAGGTAGGCGGCGACGAGCCACGGGTGGACGCTGTCGCCCGTCCCGAGGACGAGGTAGAACTTGCTGACGAAGCCGGCGACGAACGGGAAGCCGACGAGCCCAGCCGCCGCGATGGCGAACGCTGTCATCGTCGCGGGGAGCCGGCGGCCGACGCCCGCGATGTCCGAGACGTACTTCTCGCCGGTCTCGACGTAGACGACCCCCGCGGCGAAGAACAGCGTGATCTTCATGAACGCGTGGGCGACGACGTGCAGGAACGCCCCGAACACGGCGACCGGGGTCGCGATGGCGATGCCCAGTGCGATGTACGAGAGCTGGCTGATGGTCGAGTACGCCAGCCCGCGCTTGAGGTTGTCCTGCCGGAGGCCGACGATGCCGGCGACGACCATCGTCGCGGCCGCGGCGACCGCCAGCGGGAGCCCCACGCCGAGGTCCCACGTGGTCTCAGGGCCGAACACGTAGAGGACGGTCCGGGAGAGGGCGAAGACGCCGCTCTTGACGACGGCGACCGCGTGCAGCAGGCCCGAGACGGGGGTGGGCGCGACCATCGCGGTCGGCAGCCAGCCGTGCAGGGGCACGATGGCGGTCTTGACGCCGAAGCCGACCACGAGCAGGGCGAACGCGACGCGGGCGAGCGTCGGGTCGGCCCCGCCGAGGCCGGCGATGCCGCCGGCGTCGAAGGCGACCGTCCCGGTCAGGGCGCCGACGATGACGATGCCGGCGAAGACGAGGACGCCGCCGCCCAGGGTGTACGCCACGTAGGTCCGGCCGGCGGCACGGGCCTCGGCGGACTCCTTGTGGACGACCAGCGGGTAGGTCGCGAGCGTCAGCAGTTCGTAGGACACGAACAGCGTGAACAGGTTCGCGGCGAAGGCGACGCCCATCGTCGCCGCGATACTGGCGGCGAAGGCCGCGAAGTACCGCGTCTGGGCGTGCTCGCCCAGCGCCCGGACGTAGCCGATGCTGTAGACGCTGGTGACGAGCCAGAGGATCGCGGCCAGCAGGGCGAACAGCAGTCCGGCGGCGTCGGCCCGGAGCGCGAACTCGATGCCCGCGATGGACCCGAGCGTCGAGACGTGCGTCTCGCTCCCGGCGACCCGCGTCATGGCCCAGACGACCCCGAGGGTCGCCACGGCCGCGGCCAGCGTGCTGGCTTCGCGGAGGTTCGGCCGGGTTCGCGCGGCGTAGATGCACACGATGGCGAGCGTGGGTACGGCGACCGCCGCGAGGGGCAGCACCGACGAGACGTCGGTCACAGCCACACCTCCACGACCGGGGCCACCCAGTCCGCGAGCGCGGTCGACCCGAGGCCGAGGACCAGGGTGGCGAGGGCCGCGAGTACGACGACCGCGACGGCGCGGGATTCGAGGCCGGGGACGAATCGTGCATCGGCAGGCTGCCCGCCGTCGGCGACCGCGTGGCCAGCGCCTGCCTCGCCGTCACCGTCGGCCAGGTACAGGCGCTCGACGACCCGGCCCGCGTAGGCCAGCGACACCAGCGTGCTCAGCACGACGACGGTGGCGACGACCCAGCGACCGCTATCGACGGCTGCGAGGGTGACGTACCACTTCCCGGCGAACCCGGCGGTCGGCGGGAGGCCGACGAGCGAGGTGAACGCCAGGGCGACGGCGGCGGCCGTCACGGGGGCCTCGCGGGCCTTCCCGGCGAGGTCGGCGACGGTCACGGCCTCGAGCTCGCGCTCGAACAGGCCGGTGGCGACGAACAGGCCGCCCTTCGCCACCGCGTTGCCGACCAGCAGGACCAGCGCGCCGGTGACGGCGGCGGCCGTGGCCAGCGAGAGGCCGACGAGGACCAGCCCGAACTGGAGGATGGAGGAGTACGACAGCAACCGGCGCAGGTTGGACTGCCGGAGCGTGAGGTACCCGCCCGCGGCGACGCTGACGACGCCGGCCGCCAGCAGGGCCGTCTGGACCAGCGGGACCGCGGCGAGGAACTCCGCGGTGAACACGCCGAAGACGACGCGGACCAGCGCGTAGCCGGCCACGGTCGAGCCGAGCGTCGCCAGCAGCGCGGCCACGTCGTGGGCGCTCCCGGCGTAGGCGTCGGGCTTCCAGGCGTGGACCGGGAACAGCGCGAGCTTGACCGCCAGCCCGAGCGTCACGAAGACGAACGACGTGAGCACGAGCGGCGAGTCGTAGCCGACACTGGCGAGCGCGGGCTGGAGGTCCGCCATCGCGAGCGTCCCCGTGGCGACGTAGGCGTAGCCAACGCCGAGCAGGTAGAACGTCGCGCCGACGGTCCCGACCAGCAGGTAGTGCAGCGCGGCCAGGGCGGCCGTGCCACCCCGCCGGCTGGCGACCAGCCCGTAGGCGGCCAGCCCCGATATCTCGAGGAAGACGTACAGGTTGAACACGTCGGCGGTGACGACGACCCCGGTCAGGCCGGCGACGAGGAGCAGCCAGAGGCTGTCACCCGGGCCGGTCGCGTCCTCGCGGACCGTCAGGTAGAGCACCGCGCCGGCGACCGCGACGAGCACCACGAAGATGCCCGACACCTGGTCGACGAGCAGGCCGATGCCGACCGCGGCGGGCAGGCCGCCGAGGACGTAGGTCTGGGGGCCGGACGCGGCGACCGCGGCGACGACCGCGACCGCGATACCGACCTGTGCGAGCAGGACCGCGGCGGTCGCTCGGACCGCGAGCCGCGGGTAGCGCGCCCCGAGGACGAACGGGACGATGGCCCCGAGCAGGGGGACCGCCACGAGCAGCGGGAGGAGGTGGTTCATCGCGGCACCTCCGCGCCCTCGGGAGTCTCGCCCGCCACGGCGCGCTGCTGCCGGCGGAGCTCACGAATCTCGCGCTCGTCGAACGTCCCGTACTCGTCGTACAGGCGGACCACGAGCGAGAGCGCGACCGCCGTGACGCTCACGCCGACGACGATGGCCGTCAGGATGAGCACGTGCGGGAGCGGGTTGACGTACGGCCCCTCGCCGGAGAGGAGCGGGGCGCTCCCGCCGGTGCGGAAGGCACTCGCGATGAAGAACAGGAAGACACCCGTCTGGAACAGGTTCAACCCGACGACCTTCTTCACGAGGTTGTCGTCGTCGACGAGGACGAACAGCCCGACGCCGACCAGCAGCGCGTACAGGACGTACGCGCCGCGGGTGAGCAGCAGGCTCTCGATGGTGCTCATCGGCCGACACCCCCGTTGAGCGAGTCCGCGAGGTTCACGAACAGCACGACGACGACCGCACCGACGGTCGCGCCGATGCCCAGCTCGATGGCCTCGGTGGCGTACACCGACGCCTTCGGGATGGGCAACACGTCGAACTGCAGGAAGGCCCCACCCGACGCGATGCCGGCGAGGGCGACCACGCCGAAGGTGACCAGGCCGGTGGCTGCGAGCGCGAGGAGCCGGCCGGGCGACAGCCACGCGGCGGTCGCGCGGACGCCGAAGGCGAACGCGAGCGTGACCACGACGGCCGCGGCCACGACGCCGCCCTGGAACCCGCCACCGACGGACTTGGTGCCGTGGAACAGCGTGAACAGGGCGAACGTCAGGATGAACGGCGCGAGGACCCGGACCGTCGTCGTGACGACGGGGCTGTCCGGGGTCGGCGGCGTCTTCCGGACGCCCGACTGCTCGGCCTCGGACCGGCCGTTCACGGGACGACGGTCGCTCATACGACCACCTCCCGGCCGAGTACGGCGAGCACGGCGACCGCGGCCGCGAACACCACGGCGATCTCGCCGAACGTGTCGAAGCCGCGGTAGACGACGAGGACCGCCGTCACGACGTTGTCGATGCCGCGGTCGGCCGCGTCCGTGAGGTAGTACTCCGTGACCGGGCCGAAGGCGGGCGCCTCGGCGTCCCCGATGGCGGGGAGCGCGGGCACCGTGGCCAGGATTCCGATGGTCACGAGCAGTGCGAGAGCGACAGACGCCGGGCGGACCCGGCGGGGGCGCTCCGTCGTGGTGGGCGAACCGGTCGCCGAGACGCCGCCGACGGTGGCGCCCCCGGGCTCGTTGCCACCGGCCGCACCGCTGGCGGGCTTTCGCGAGCGCGCCACCACGAGGATGAACAGCGCGGTGGTCACGCCCGCCCCGACCGCGGCCTCGGTGAGTGCCACGTCGGGGGCGCGGAAGACGACCCAGACCATGGCGAGCCCGAGGCTGTACGCGCCGAAGGCGACCAGGACGGTCGGAAGGCGCTTCGCGTGGGCGGTCACCACGGCGGCGACCGCCACGAAACCGAACAGGCCGGCGAGCACGAGGGTCTCGGGCATCATCGCTCTGTCACCTCCGGCTCCGGCACCGGGTCGGCCGTCTCGCGGGTCCACGGGGTCGCCCCGGCGAGGGCGGCCGCCCGGACGATGGCGTGGGCGGCCGTCGGGCCGGTGACGAGCAGGAACAGCGCGAGCAGGCCGAGTTTCACCAGCTCCGCGCCGGGGCCGAACACGACCGCTGCCGCGGCCAGCGCCGAGAGCGCGCCGAGCGTCTCGCTCTTCGAGGCGGCGTGGGCGCGTGCGAACACGTCGGGGAGCCGAGCGAACCCGACCACCGCGACGAGCGAGAAGAACACGCTCACCGCGACGAGGGCGAGTACCAGCCCCTCGACCGGGGTCACAGCAGCCCTCCGCGCTCGACGGAGTACCGCGAGAGCCCGAGCGAGAGCAGGAAGTTCAGCAGGGCGTACACCAGGGCGACGTCGAGGAAGCCCGGCTCGTCGAGTGCCGCGCCGAGCATGACAATGACGACGACGGTGGCCGTCCCGATGACGTTCACCGCGACGACGCGGTCCGCGGTGCTGGGGCCGACGACGACCCGGACCGCGAGGCCGAGTGCGAGCAGGACCAGGGCGGCAGCGCCGACGAGCAGACCGGTCGAGACGAGGTCGGTCATCCGGTCTTCCCTCCGGCGTTCCGGTCGCTCCCGCCGTCGGTTCGGACGGCCTGCTCGGGGTGTGGCGACCCGTCACTGGTGACGGCGGCGACAGCACGGACGAGCGAGCCCTCCAGCAGCTCTGCGCGCGAGGCGGCGGTCAGCGTGTGGACGACGAGTTCGTCACCGTCGATGTCCACCGTGACCGTCCCCGGCGTCAGGGTGATGCTGTTCGCCAGCAGCGCGCGGGCGAAGACGCCCTCGGGTGCAGGGATGCGAACCAGCGACGGCTCGATTGGGAGACGCGGGTGCAGGACGACGACGGCGAGCGCGAGGTTCGCCCGGACGACCGCCCAGAGGAGCTTCGGCAGGAAGACAGCCGCGCGCAGGAACGAGCGCAAGGTCTGGGCGGTCGGGGCGCGTTCGGTGGCGATGCGACCGAGTACGAGTGCGACGACCGCGGCGCTCACGACACCCGTGACGAGGTCGAAGGGGTCCTTGGGGTCACCGAGCGCGAGGTAGAACGCGAACGAGACGATGGCGACCGTTCCGTACCGCGCGGCCTTCCGGCGCGGCCGCTCGGTCGCCGCGGCCGCGGATTGCGGGTTCATGGTCGGTTCCTCCGCCGGTGTGGGGGTGTCGCTACGACCGACATTATTCACAGTCTGGTAAAAGTATCACGAGTATATGACCATTCTGGTAAATTTTTGGGAGATTTTATATATCACTGGAACTTATGGCTGGTATGGAGTCCGATCCGCGGTACCCCTCTGGGCGCGGTGACCGTCAGTCGAAGCCGTCGGTCCCCGGCGCCAGCACCGCCGACGACCCGCCGGACACCGGAATCGGTCCGGCAGCCCTCGGAGAGCGACCGCTGGAGAACCGGCTCTGGCTCGTCGTCGCCGGCATCCTGCTCGTGACCATGCCGGCCCTCACCCTGCTCTTGCTGTTCGTCATCCTGAGCGTGACGCGCAGCGCCCTCCTCGACGAACTGACGCTGCTGGAGGTCGCGGAGATATATCTCGTCGAGTTCGTGATGTTCGCCGTGTTCAGCTACCTGCTGTACCGGCTGCTCAGGTACAGCCTCGCGCGTGAGGGTTCGTTCGTCGGGAGCGGTACCGAGGAGGACGAGGAGAGTCGGAGATAGGCAGCGCGCCCGGATGCTTGACATGGGAGGCATCTGGATTGATGTTGGTAATGCGACTTTCTCATCCCGTGTACGAGTTCAAACCGGACGACGTAGACAAGAGACGGGCCAACCATCAGGCTGTCAAGCAAGGTGCAGACGACGTGTCTGTCAAGCGCATCGGGAACCTCGGTGAACTCGCGTTCGAACAGTTCTGTCGCGAGTACCTGCCGGTCGAGATGTGGGAGTGGAAGAACGAGGACGCGATGCGCTACTGCAACCCGGAGAGCTTCTCTGCGTACGATTTCGAGGTGTTCGGCTACGAGGTCGACGTGAAGACGTCTCGCGACGTGTCCGCGTTCACGCCGAAGTCCATCGTCGAGAACGACCCGGACGACGACATCGTCGTCATGGTCTGGCACCGTGACGCCGAAGACAGTCTCATCCTGCTCGGCTGGGAACGTCTCTCGACGCTCCACTCGAAGGTCGAGAGTCAGGCGGCGTATTCCGGTGAGGAGCCGGAGAAGCTCACGCATCTGGCCGCCCGTCCGATGAACGAACTCATCGACCTCGGCCCGAACACGGCGCACATGAACCAGAAACCCGAGAACCCCTTCGGTCCCGGCGACCGGGTGCAGAAGGCCGGGTCGGACGGGTCCTCGGTCGGCGTGGTCGTCGACGTGCTTCCACCGGAGAAGAACGAGACGGCTTTCGGCCACCAGATGGACGGCGAGGCGGTCAACGTCGCGTTCCCGAGTGCGCTCGACGAGGGCCCGGGGAAGTGGCGCGAGATCCATCCGGCCCTGCTCGCCTCGTACTGCGACGACCAGTCCGTGAAACTGTACCGGTACAACCACACGAACCTCGAACCGGCGACGAACCCGCTCGTTCCCGGCGATAGAGTCGTCAAGACCTCGCACGACGAGCCGGACCCTGCCGTGGTCATCGCCTGCTGTGAGGACGCCTCGGTCGACGTAGTGTACGAAGGACAACTCGACGGCGACGTCCCGGCGCCCGCCGAGCTGGCGGACTACTGCGACTCGAACGGTATCAAGTCGTACAACTACGACGGTTCCGACCTCGAGATGGTCCTCGAGTACTGACGGCTGGCTTCAGTCCCGAACCCGTCCACGATTCCGCGTCACGTCCGCAAGCCGCCCAGATACGTCCTCGTGGAGGTGCTCGTACCGGGTGCGCCAGTCCCAGTTGCCCTCGGCGGTGCCGGGCGTGTTGAACCGCGCCCAGGAGCCGAGGCCGAGCACGTCCTGCATGGTGGTGATGGCGATGACGGCGTCGGACCGCCAGACGGCGTCGATGAGCGCCCACTGCACGTCTTCGCGGCCGCTTTCGAGGTAGTGCTCCAGGCACTCGCGGTCCGCGTCGGAGAGCGAGTCGTAGAGCCCGACGGCGGTGTCGGTGTCGTGGGTGGTGGTGTAGCCGACGGTGTCCTCGGGGAAGGTGTGCGGGAGGTGTTCGTGGTCGTCGGCGCACCAGTCGGCGTAGTAGGCGACCTTCATGCCGGGGAAGTCGAAGCGGTCGAGCAGCGCGGTCAGGTCGGGGTCGGGGAAGCCGAGGTCCTCGGCGACGAAGGGCAGGTCGCCCAGTTCGTCCTCGACCGTCTCGAACAGGTCGTGGCCGGGGGCGTCCGCCCAGTGGCCGTCGGCGGGGCTGCCGTCGACCGGGATGGCGTAGTAGCTGTCGAAGCCCTTCACGTGGTCGATGCGGACCACGTCGACGAGGTCGAGCAGGCCACCGAGGCGGTCGACCCACCAGTCGAAGTCGTCGTCGGCCAGCGTCTCCCAGTCGTAGAGGGGGTTGCCCCACTTCTGGCCGTCGTCGCCGTCGTTCGGGGGGACGCCGGCGACCGCGGTCGGTCGGTTCTGGTCGTCGAGCTGGAAGGCGTCGGGGGCGGCCCACACGTCGGCGCTGTCGAGCGCGACGTAGATGGGGAGGTCGCCCAGTAGCTCGACGCCGTTGTCGTTCGCGTAGGCCCGGAGGTCGTGCCACTGGTCGTAGAACCAGTACTGGACGAGGGCCTGGTACCGGATCTCCTCGGCGTGTTCCTCGCGCGCTGCGGCGAGGGCGTCCGCGTCGCGCATCCGGTACTCCTCGGGCCACTCGGTCCAGAGCGCGCCGTCGAACCGGTCCTTCAGCGCGACGAAGAGGGTGTAGTCGTCGAGCCAGTCCTGTTCCTCACGGAAGTCTGCGAGGGCCTCGCGGTCGGCTTCGTCTGCCCGCGACTCGAAGTTCTCGAACGCCTCGCGCAGCAGCGGGAGTTTGTACTCTCGCACCGCGTCGAAGTCGACCTGGTCCTGCCCGAGGTCGGGGACGGCGTCGAGGTCGGCCTCGTCGAGCCACCCCGCCTCGACCAGCCGGTCGAGGTCCACGAGCAGCGGGTTGCCCGCGAACGCCGAGGGCGACTGGTACGGCGAGTTCCCGTGGGCGCCCGAGACCGGGCCGAGCGGGCAGACCTGCCAGAGCGACTGCTCCGCGTCGGCCAGGAAGTCCACGAACGCCTCGGCGGGTTCCCCCAGTGTTCCGATGCCGCCCTCGCCGGGCAGGGCGGTCACGTGCAAGAAGACACCACTCCGTCGGTCGAACCGTTCGGTCATTACTGAAGTATTATTTCATCACCGAGTAAAAAGTTTGCATCCCGGCTCAGACGGTCGCTTCGTCGGAATCCACCGCCGGCTTGACGAGCGGGAGGTCGATGTCGATGGCGTCGTACCAGACGACCGGTCGCTTCGCGTTCCCCTCGTCGACGAGTTCGACGAGGTGTAACGCCTCGAGTTCGGTCAGGTTCCGGTGCACCTGGCTCACGTCGCGGTCGACGAGCCGGGCGGTCTCGCGGATGCTCGCCGGCTCGTGCTGGACGATGGCCCGGAGCAGTTCGAGGGACTTCGGCCGGGTCACGAGGTGGACGTCGCCCGGGTCGTGGAAGACGACCTCGAACTGCGGGTCGGGCGTCTCGCCGCGGTCGAGCGCGGCGAGTGCCTCCTCCAGGTCGTCGTCGCTCCCCTCGCGGAAGCGGACGTGGAGCGTGCGGTCGGTCGTGTTCTCGGTGTCGTCGACACCAGTCGTGGCCCCCTGCTCCTCGGTCACGGCTGTTGGTACGCACTCCAACAGCAAGAGTGTTGGTGCGAACTCCAACGTCGCACCCGATTTCCGTCGGGAGCCGGCACGACTCGTTCTCGCCGCCGGAGAATCAGCGGCTGGGATATCGTCCCGTCGGACGAATATATCACATGAACAGGACACTCGTACTCGCCGTGGTAGCGCTTGTCGTACTCGCTGGTTGTCTGACGGTGACAGATGGACCAGCCGTAGGCACGACCACCGGTGACGAACTCCAGCCGGGCGAACTCGCGCCGGGGGTCACCGAGGCCGGGCTGGACAACCCCATCCGACTCCTTGAGGCACACCAGCGTGCACTCCTCACCGACGGCTTCGTCGTCCAGCAGACGACCACCGTCGCGCACGACGGGGTCGAGGAGGTGCGGCTGACCCAGACGACGACCGCCGGCCCCGGCGGTGAGATCGTCCGCCAGACCGCGAGGTCTACCGGGTACGACGCGGACGGGACCGAGATCGTCACCGACGTCGACCTGTGGCTGAACCAGACGACTCGGGTCCTCCGGCACGTCGAGGCCGGTGAGACGACCTTCGACGTCGGTGAGCGTGTCACGCTCCCCGGCGATATGGTCTGGTCCGGTGGCCTCCAGCGCGAGGTGCAGACCGCTGCGACCGCCTACCGGGTCACCACCGGGCCCGACGCGGACACCGTCAGACTCGAGGCCGCGCTCGACCGGGTCGGGTCCGACGGCGAGACCGACACGACCGTCACCCTCGCGGTCGACGACAGCGGTGTCATCCGGTCCGCCGAGACCGTCGTGGAGTACGGCGACGGCACGGCGTACCGCACGACCTACACGGTCGAGCGACTCGGCGTCACGGCGCCCGAACGACCCGACTGGGTCGACGAGGTCCCGGCCAGCGCCGCCCTCGAACTCGGCCTCGACCTGGAGTCCTTCGACGACAGCACCGTCACGCTGGTCCACACCCACGGCGACGCGGTCCCCGCCGGCTCGACCGTGACGCTCGAATCCGGGGGCGTCGTCTACGAGACCACGCTCGTCGAGCCGTTCCGCGGCGGCACCCTGACGCTCTGGGTCGACGGCGACGGCGAACTCCGGGTCGCACCCGAGGGTGCCGGCAGTGACGCGACCACCGCGTTCGGCGACGAACTCTCGGTCACCGTCCGCGCACCCGACGGTGGCGAACTGTTCTCGACCAGCGTCGGTCGGTGACAACCGCTAGTCGGCGACCCTTCGATTTCTCAATCGTCAGTCTCGACGGCCGGC
Source organism: Haloarchaeobius amylolyticus (assembly GCF_026616195.1). Classification (NCBI taxonomy): domain Archaea; kingdom Methanobacteriati; phylum Methanobacteriota; class Halobacteria; order Halobacteriales; family Halorubellaceae; genus Haloarchaeobius; species Haloarchaeobius amylolyticus. The sequence continues at coordinate 453,371 of NZ_JANHDH010000003.1, read as the reverse complement.
GTCTTCGGCGTTCGGTCGACCGCTTCCGTGGTCTCGGTCTCGCAGGCGGCGGCTACCCTGGCCGGCATCTCACGGGTCCACCGGTAGCAGCCGTAGGCGAGCACGGCCGAGAGGAGACCGGCGACGACGACCGTGGTCTCTATCTCCTTCCCGAGACCCAGTGGTGCGAACAGGCCGAGCGACCACCAGTGGCCACCCGCACTCAGCGCGGAGACGAGTTCGGCCCCGTTCGTGTCTATCGTCTGTAACCCACCGGTCGACCGCCCCATCGCCGTGATGTAGGGTGCGAGCAGCGTGCTCGCGACGGTGACGACGGTCGTCATCATCGCACCACCGATGACCGTCCGGACGAGGTTCCCGCGGCTGATGGCGGCGGCCCACATGCAGAAGATGGGAAGGACGACGAGGTCGGCCAGGGGCATCACGACGATGCCGGGGATGACCGCGAGCCCCAGCGCGTAGGGGATGAGCAAGAGCCCGGCGACGACCGACGTGGTGTCGGCGAAGACGATGGCGCCGGCGTCGATGCCGATGACGACCGTCTCGCCGCCGAAGCGGTCACTCTCGTCGATTCGGGTCGATGCGCGGTCGACGACGGGGTCGAGGCCGTCGACGAGGAACCCCACGATCTCGGGCAACAGCGTCAACAGCCCGGCGACGTACACCCCGGTCCGGAAACTCTCGAGCGGCGGTCGCTGCGCCAGGACGCCGACGAACAGCCCGACGAGGAACCCCAGGATGACGGGTTCGCCGAAGACACCGATGCGCCGTTCGATGGCCTCCGGACTCACCTCGACGCTCCCGACCACGGGCACCGACCGCAGACAGCGGTCGATGGCGAACGCGAACGGGGCCTGCAGGACGCTCTGGGCGTGCGGGAGGCTCGTGCCCGGAATCTCGAAGTAGGCCTGCCCGAGTTCAGCGGTCCAGTCCGCGAGCCGGAGCACGATGACTTCGGTGACGATGGCGGCGGCGAGTCCGAGCACCCAGCTCCCGGTGACCACGTACACGATTGCCGCGTTGAGTGCCCACTGCCAGTAATTCCAGATGTCCGCATCCAGCGTCCGCGTCCAGCCGACCGCGAGCAGGGCCAGGTTCACGCCGAGGCCGAGGGGGATCACGAGTGCGGTCACGCCCATCGCCCAGGCGAACCCCGAGACCGGCGCCCAGCCGATGTCGAGGCCGACGAGGTTCAGGCCCCAGACGGTCGCGAGCGCCTGTATCGTCACCGAAATCGGCCCGAGAACGAAATCCAGGAGCGCGAAGATACCCACGAACGCCACCCCCACGAGGAGGCCGGACCGGGCGGCCTCGAGTAGTGGAAGCCCGACCGCGACCCCGAGCAGGAAGACGATGATCGGCATGAGCAACGCCGGTCCCATCGCCGCGAGCAGTTCCTGAACCTGTGCGAGCGACTGTGCGCCCGCGGCGACCTGTAACCGTGGCTCGAGTGGGAGTGGCATCATCGAGGACGTTTTGCGCTCCGGTCTGTGCGGGAACGCGTTCGTCAGGAATCCGGACAGGAGCCGGTTTATAGCTGCTGGTCGGGACCCGATTCAGTCGGATTCGAAGCCGCGAGGCTCGCCGTTGATGTTCAACGCCGACCCCGATTCCTCCGGGGTGTCACCGACTGCGGGGAGCACGTCACCGAGGTCGATGGAGTCGCTGCCGAGGACGGCGAACCCGGCGAAGATGACGCCGAAGCCGAGCATCGCGTTCGCGGAGATACCCTCCGAGAGCAGCGCCCAGCCGCCGAGCGTCGCCACGATGGGCGTGGCGTAGAACACCAGGTTCGCGCGCACCGCCCCGACCTCGTCGATGAGGCCGAAGTAGGCGATGTAGGCGATGGCACCGGCGAAGACGCCCAGGTAGACGAGCGTGAGCAGGCCGGCGGGTGCGACCGTCACGGCCGAGAGCTGTTCGCCGGTCGCCCAGCTGAGCCCGTGGGTGAGGGCGGCGGCGAAGGGAAGGCCCCACGCGGTCCGGACCGTACTGGAGAGGCTGCCGTCGCCCCACCGGATGAGGACCGTCCCGAGGGCGCCGATGGCCGCACCGGCGAAGAGGACGAGCTTCCCGACGCCGAGGCTGGAGACGCTCGTGGGGTCGAACCCAACGACGAGGCCCACGCCGACGAGTCCGAGCAGAAGGCCGGCGACCACCCGCGGCGACACGCGCTCGTCACCGAGCAGGAGCGCGGCGAAGACGGGCGTCAGCACGGGGTTGAGGCTCGCCATGATGGCCCCGACCGCGCTCGTCGTGTACTGCTGCCCGACGAACAGCAGTGCGTTCGCCGCGCCGATGGCGAACACGCCGGTCGCGAGGATACCGACCACGTCGCCCCGGGTCCGGGGTAGCAGTTCACTGCGACTCCGGGTCGCGAGCACGTAGCCCACGAGGACGAGCGCCGCGATGTCGAACCGGAACGCCACGAACAGCAGTGGCGGGAAGTACGCGAGGCCCGCCTTCGCGGCGACGAAGGTCCCACCGAAGAGGACCGCTGCCGTGAGGAAGTACCGCAGGGTCTGCCGGTCGACGACCATCAGGGGCTGCCCTCCGCGCCGGGGCGCCGACGGGCACCCGCGACGACCTGTTGCCGAACCGATACCGCAGAACCGTGGACCGAGAGAGGCGTATCCATCTTGTCCCTGTCTAGCTCCTTCGGGGGCTTAGGCTCGTTTCTAAAATCTAATACGACGTGCAAGCACCGACGCGATGCACGCCAGTTTCACGAGTTGAAATCCTTTCACAGTGCGAAAGTGGTTTCAACCAGACGGACTCAGTGGCGCTATGGAAACCGCACTCGAGGAGATCGAGTTCCTGGCGCTCTCCGCGAACCGGGTGACGGTGCTGGAGCGACTCGCCGCAGAGCCACAGTCGCGGGCCGACCTCGCGGACGCGACGGGCGCTTCCCAGGCCACGCTCGGGCGCATCCTCGAGGACTTCGAGGAACGGTCGTGGATCCGGCGCGACGGCGGCACCTACACCGCGACGCCGACCGGAAAACTCGTTTCCGACGGCTTCACGAACCTGCTGACCATCGTCGAGACCGAGCAATCCCTGCGCGAACTCGTCCCCTACCTGCCGGCCGACGCGCTCGACTTCGACCTCGCCCACCTCGCCGACGCGACCATCGTCCAGCCGACGCAGACCCGACCGAGCGCGCCGCTCCAGCGGACGCTCGACCTCACGACGGCGTGCTCGGAGATCCGCAGTTTCTCACACGCCTTCAACAACCAGAGCCTCGCCACCGTCGAACAGCAGGTCGCAGACGGCGACCTCGTCTTCTCCGGCGTCTTCTCGAACTCGGCCATCGACGCGCTCACCGCCGAGTCTGAGCTGTGCCACCTGCTCAGGTCGCTCGTGGAGGCCGAGGACGCCCACGTCCGGGTCTACGACGGCGAGGTCCCCCTCGCCGTGACCGTCGCGGACGACGTGGTCCACCTGCTGTTGCGCGACGACCGCGGCATCCTGCAGGGCTCCATCGACACCGACGCCGAGGCCGTCCAGTCGTGGGCCATCGACCGGTTCGAGGCGTACTGGGAGGCGTCGCGGCCGCTCGAAGCGTCGGACCTGTCGCACTAGCAGCGACACGACTCGCGCGAGCGACCACCGACAACGACAGATTCTCGCACGAACACGTGACACGACGATTCGGTCACTTCCGTCAACAGGTTTCGATTCGTCAAGGTCCTGCTTGACTCATCTACGGGCGGGAGTCCCTCTACTGATCAAACCGGTACTGGGTAGGCAGAAGGATTTCGGGCCGTCCCATGTTCATTCATTCTCCTCGTTGAGCTCTTCATATCCGACTTCACCGTTGAGAACGCCTCTACCAAAGTCAGTGATACGGTAGGCTGGTTCCTCCTTGTGGCGCTCGGCAAGTTCGTAATCGACAAATACTGGACAGCGTTGGGAGATCCACTGCCGGCTGAATTCAGTATTAATCTCGAGATTCTTTGCTGTGTGCCACCCCTCGTACTTCCCCAGTTCTTCGAGAATGTATGGGTCCGCAGGTACTGCCCAATCGACTTCCCGATACATTTGATTATTCGCACTGTCATCCAGTGCGATGTATATATCACTCGATGCGTTTCTCAGACATCTTATCAACTGCCCTGAGATACAGACGCATTTTCAAGAATACGAACGAATGTTCAGATTCAAATACTCAGTCGAATAGTGCTAGAACTGAACGCTGATTCCACGCATCCGCTGCGAGCACGTACTCTCTCGGACGATGGGACAGCTGAACACAGAAACGTATGCACGGAACAAATCCCGACTCTCCGCAAGAAAAGCCGAAAACAACTGCCCTGGGCGCTCTTAGTCTGAAATTCCCACTCGCTCTCGCAGTCCTCTCACTCGCGGCGGTTGAGCCAGTACTCGCTCAACAGACGGCACAGAGCGGTATTTGTGGTGCTGACAACCTCCCTGAGATGATTGAGGGCTTCTTCCAGTTGACAACTGGGCTGGGGATTGTTGGTCTGGCTGTCGTCTGGCAGGCTGACTCCCTCATCGAGATGTTCACGCTCAACCCGGACCAGAAGAAGGGACTCAAGCGCCACAAGCGCTCGGCGATGAAGTCCGCTGTGGTCCTCGTTATCCTCGGACCGTTGTACACGGTTGCCGGATCGATGATGGGCCTTCCGCTGGCGCAGTGTGTCGACCTCGTCCCCTGGTAAACTCACTGCTCACATCGTGAGACCCCTAACACACCGAGAAATTTCCGTGCTCATCACAGTCCTCTGCGTGACTAGTGTAGTCACGGGTATCGTCTCGGCAGGTCCACCACGACCAGGGACGGAAGGAAATGGACTCACTGAGAACGAGTCTGCAACACTCTGGTCTCGCGATGCGGACAACTACATCACTGAAGAAGAGTACCGCCAGCGCTACGGTGAGGGGCGGACAGCCATCCACCAGCTCGCGAACGGGACAGACATCACGTTCAAGCGGCCGCCCGAGACTGCCGCAACGTGGACTCAGAACGATTTCGAGGACCTCGAGCCCGGTGATTCGAACACATCCGTCCATCCGCCGCACGCGTCGCTCGAAGACGGTGTGTTCATCGAGGAGGCTCACGCGACCGTATTCGCGGTTCAGCCGTCGACCCGGGGCCATTTGGAGTCCGGTGAGACCCCACTGTACATCGCACCGAATGGGATGATTCGCGGGTTCATCGACTACCGCGTCCGTGTCCCAAACGACAACGCCTCGGGGAACAGGACCGTCGAGTGGTCGCTCGCCTACCACGAAATCGAGGAAGCTCGACTACAGAAAGACGGAGAAACCATCTCGAGGACCGACGGGTCGCACACGCCGGCCATCGACTACCAGATTGAAGACGACGACTGGAGTGCAACCCTCACGCTCGAAGCAGAGATCAATGTCCGGCTGAAGAAGACCAACCGGACCAACCTGGGCAATGGAACCGGCGTGAACGTCACCTATCGTGAGGAGACGCGAAACGTCTCGGACTCGATTGACGTCGAGATTTACGACCTCTCTGCGTACCCTTACTACGCCGAGTATCCCAACGGTGACGCTGGCGTAGCCATCTTCCAGTCTCGGCCGTGGCAGGGGTACACGCTCACCGACGACGGGAACGCGAGCGTGCGTGGTGTCTGGCGGTTCTACACTGCCCGCGACACCAACTGGGACAGGCTCGTCAGGTCCGACCGGAACGGCAGCACGGAAGTTCAATCCGACGCCATCCCTGTGTACGTCCACGCCTATCCTTCCAGGATTGGACCACGTGCTGAACCGGTCGGTGACGGTCCAGAGATCATCGAAACGTGGGGCATCGAGCGTCCATCGCCGCTCGGGACCATCGGCGAGAACGTCAACATCGAAGTCGTAAACCAGTCCTACGAGACGACGTACGGTGTCGCAGTTCGTGCCGAAAACGTCGACAGAGAGGCGCTACACGTTTCCGGAATCGTTCGCGGCGTGAACGCATCTATCATTGAGCCTGATGCTGGTTCCGAGCGGCAGCTCCGACGCAGCAATCTGACGGTCGAGGTCATCCAGCAGAACCAGTCGCAGGCCACGCTCCGAATCGAACTGCGTGACAACCAGACTGGCGCACCGATAATCCTCAATGACAGCGCCCGTCGCTTCCCTATCGGGGGGAGCACGCGTGATGGCTACATCACCATCGCCAATCAGGAGGTCGAGACCAACGCTTCAGGCGTTGCCATCGTGACAGTCGCTCAACCCGGTATCTACACAGCACGCTATCACCCGGGGTCGTGGCTCGGCCACAACCCGGCCTATGTGAGTGAGACGGCGACTGCTCGGTGGCACCCACTCGGAACCATCGACGGCTGGTTCGCTTTCGTCTTCGAGATTTTCTGGCAGTTCATCCCGTTCTTCGTGGCGTTCTACGCTGGACATCGTCTCCTCAGAATGCTCGGTCCAGAAGACCTCTTCCAACGAAACCCATGACAAGAAACACCCCACACCTCAGTAGACGAAACGTCCTCCGAACACTCGCAGGTGCTACGCTCGCGAGCGTAGCTGGCTGTCTGAACAACGGTGGCAGCTCCGGGACGCCCGGGGACGAGACGACTCCCTCAGATACAGACGGCCCGCTCACGCGTGTCGCTATCGAGGAGACGACACTCGTCGTCGAACTCTCGGCAGAAGCCAACGTCGACCAGGTCAACCTCATCCAGCCGAATGGAGAGCTGTTCGGGAAGCGTGACGTGGCTGCAGGGGCTCGGCAGGTCTCGTTCGAGATTGGAACCGCTTACGAGCCTGGTGAATACCGCGTGGTCGCTCTGAAAGGCGAGGGGAGTGTGGTGGAGACCTCTCTCCCCATACAGCCGAGCCTCAGCATCGTAGAGATGGGTATTGGAAGGAACCAGCCCGAGAAGATGTGGGTAGGTTCGAGCGATAAAATATCCAAAGAGGCATTCGTAACTGTTGAAAACCGAGGCAGTGGCCCGGATGCAGTAACTAAGCTTCTCTTCATCGGGGATGTTCCGTACCCATCAGATGAAGAGGGAACAAACTACGCCGACAATGACGACGTAAGCGGCATCTACGATCCAGAATCGGATACAGAAGTCGAATCTGTAGTCGTGGAGCCTGGAGAGCAGATTACACTGTACAGTTACCGGTCTCCGTTTGCTTTCATTCGGGGAGAGGGAACATCGTGCAAGAGCGAAGAACAGACTAGTGAGTTTGAGCTCATCTTAGAGACACGAGTCCGAGCTGAAGAGATTTCTAAGACGTACAGCATCCAGTACTCCGCATCAGAAGAGTTCGATAACTGTGAAATTTCGATTAGCGAGACGTAGCTATGGTTGATTTAATAGATGTTGTATTAGAGGGATTCAAAGAGGTTGTCGACTGGGTGATCAGTCTCTTCATGGAGGGGCTGAACACGGGATATGATACCCTCTCTTCGGAGATGTTTGGAACGCCCACTCCCAAGACAGACGGAGCGTTTGTTTTCGGTGCACCAACGAATGGGCCATGGCCAGCAATTCGTGATGCGCTAGTTGGTGGTGAGATTATGTTGATTTCATTGCTTTTGCTAGTGATGTCCGTACAGGCTCGACACACGGTTCGTATCTTCAATATTGGAAGCGCCTATGAGGCAAGGCGGACAAAAAAGACAGCTTGGGTTGGAGCGTTTCTTATCATCAGTTGGTACTGGGTGAGCGTCCTAGGACTGTACTTAGTTGATGGTTTTACAATCGCTCTGATGCCGAGTCTAAGCTCACTGGGAGATGCGATGCTGAATTTCCTAAAGGAGTCGCTGACCAACCCGGGGCTCAGTCTACTATTTGCGGTTATGGGAGGTCTCTCGATGTGGGCTCTTGAGGCCCTCTACTACGTTCGAGAGGTTCTGCTCTATGTGTATGTGTATGGAATGCCGATTGCGTTCGCCTTAGCTTACGGAAATATCCCGGTTCTCTCTGACATCGCTATGGGTTTTTCAAAGCGATTCGTACCACTTGTGGTCCTTCCACTCCCAGCAGCGGTTGTATTCAAAGGATATGATCTACTGTACTCAGAAGGCGCACTCACCCCAAACAGTCCATTTTTGAAGTATTTGATCGCTTCATCCCTACCCCTGATTGCGGTCTATCTCACTTGGAAGACGTTCAAGTACGCCACTCCACTGACCGCCAGAGTCGTAGGAGGAACGACGAGAGGAGCGGCCCTCATCGGCGGTGTCGCAGCCGGTGCGTATGTCGGTGGCGCTGGGGTCGCGACGAACGCAGCGCGGTGGGGACCGAAAGCGGCAGCCGGCCAGGTAGTCGCACAGAAAGCTGCTGCTCGGGGTGGCCATGGTGAGGACGGAGGCCCGTCGTACCGTCGGACCGAGAACGACCCAAGCGGCCCTACGGCAGACGCATCGAGTGAGAAACGCGGGATGGAGTACGACCGAGGTATCCACTAATGTCTACAGATCCAGACGCAGCAGCACGGCGTATCATGAACCAGTTTGGCGAGGAGAGCCGGATTCCCTACCTCAATATCGAGGAGGGTGATATCGGCGTACTCATCATCTTCCCGATTATCGGGCTCTTCGTCGCGAGCCTGACCGGAGTGGAATCGCTCGCACTCCCGCTTGTGGCCGGCGGGCTCGGATTCGGTGCTGCAGTAATCTACGTCTCTCCCGACCACCTGAATGCGTGGACGTGGACCAAAGACGTCTATCGGTACGCCAAGCGCCCGCGAGTCACGTTCAGTGCTCCTGCAGAGGCGGATAGCGGCACGAACGAGACAGACCGAAACGAGGGCGGACTAGTGAACTACACGCCATTCAAGCCCGATGAACGAACCCAGGACCTTACCAACGTTGAGCGGGCGTGGCCAGGGGCAGGCGCAATACAGCGGACGGACGGAACGATGGAGGCGTTCATCGAGATCGCTCCTGGGAACATGGACTTCGCGATGTCCAACGACTGGGCCCAACTCCAGAACGTGGGCGAAGAATTCGCGAACAAGGAACTCGATTCGAAGCTCAAACTTCACGCAACGACCCGCTCATTCCCGGTGAACAAAATCACGGAGACCATCGAAGACCGACTGACGGATGAAGATGTCGCAGCGAATGCAATCTTCCGGGAACTCCTTGAGGAGTACCGCGAGACACGCCCCCGGGAGATGCGTGACCGCGGCATCCAACAGGTTCGCTACTACATGGGCGTCGAGGTGACTCCGCTGGAAGTCTACGACCGATATCGAGACGAAGGAACGCCTGCGGAGAAATTGACCCAGTTCCCAGTCCTCGGGTTCCTGTTCAACCCCTTCGTGACGAGGCGCGAGGACTTCACCGCTGTCGAACGGCGGGTCCAGATGTTCGAAAAACTCGATAACCGCATCAACGACGTCCGATCCGAGTTCATCCAACAAGCATCGGGGTGGTCAGCTCGCCGGCTCAGCACGGTCGAACTGTTCGTCCTGAACATGGACTTCTGGAACGGACGGGAGCACGACTACGACGACGCAGCATACGTCATTCGCGAGCAACCGATTATCGGCCACTCGCGCCGGGAGGATGAGACCGATGCGTAACGCCATCTTGCAGGCGAGCGGTGGGTCACTCGCCCAGCTGACAGAGTGGCTCCTGAACCCCACGTCACCCGAAGGTGCAGCGATGTACGCCATACTGGTTGTCGTCCTCGGAGTCGTCGGTAAACTCCTCTGGGACCGGCACACCGCTGACGAAGAACCCGAAGTCGACTTCTCAGATGTCCTCGACGAGGAGACACTCGAAGAAGGTCACGCAGAGGGCCAGCTCCTCGACGACATCTCCGAGTCCCACAAGACGGTGACCGCGCCGGCAGCCATCGAATGGGAGACACGAGCCGCACGCGTTGGCGAGCAGTGGACGACGACGCTCTACATCGCGGACTACGCCGACTACCCGAACGACGGCTATCTGAGCGACCTCTTCGAGTTGACCGACGTCGAGTTCGACCTCACAGCGCACATCACCCCGAAGAACCAGCAGCGAGCACGGAACGAACTACAGGACATTGCTGACGACCTCCAGGTCGACGCCGATCTGGAACAGAGTGTCCGCAGTGCATACCTCCAGGAGCGAGCGAACGAAGCTGCTGCGACGTACAAGGCCGTCGAGAGCGGCGCGAACGTCTTCGACCAGGGGATGTTCGTGACGGTTCGCGCCGACGACAGGGATGGTCTCAAAGACTCGGTTCAGAAGGTCAAGAGTGCGCTTCGTGACGACCCTGCGAATCTCACGCCGAAGACCGCGATCTGTCGACAGGACCTCGCACTGCAGTCTGCTGCTCCCATCGGAGACAACGTCTTCGGGCGAGAGTCTATCGCCCTTGGTGGGGCCGTTGGTGCCCTCCTCTCGTCACCACATAACGCGACTATCCTCGAAGAGGGCGGGGTCGAGTTCGGTATCCACAAGGACAACCAGAGTCCCGTCGTCATCGACCCATTCGCACGTGACAACGGGTATGCGATGTTCACCGTCGGCGATACTGGGTCTGGGAAGTCGTTCGGCTCGAAACAGAACTTCATCCGCTCTATCGAGCAGAGTAAGGACCGCATCGGCATCATCCTCGAACCGCTCAACAACTGGGCAGGCGTCTCCGAAGCACTCGGAGCGAAACGCATCACCGTCGGTGGGACGCTCGGGCTGAATCCCCTGGAGATTCGCCAGACGCCCGACCACGTCCAGCGGGCGATGGGTGAGGACGCGAGCCCGTTCAACGAGAAGCTCGACGACGCCATGAGCTTCCTCACGAACTTCTTCGCCCTTCGGGGCATCTCGCTCGGTGACCGTCGGACGACGCTCGAAGTCGGCCTCAAGCGCGCCTACAAGCGCAACGACATCACCGACGATATTTCGACGCACAGCAACCCGAGCCCGACCATCCGAGACATGATGGACGTCTTCGAGGACATGGTCGACGACCCCGAGTCGTTCGTGGTCCGTTCCGACGAGGAGGCCGGGAAAATCCGCGAGGACGCGACGTGGCTCCTGGACCAGCTTCGTCCGTTCGAGGCAGAGGGTCGCCACGCCAACCTCGGGAAGTCTTCAGAGTTCGACATCCGCGACGAGAAAGTCATCTATCTCGACCTTGCACAACAGGAGGGCAGCGTCGACAGCAGCACGGCGCTGACGATGCAGTTGCTCATCTCGCTCGTGTACGAACGGGCGAAGGAGACGGACAAGGAGGTCGTGTTCGTCATCGACGAGGCGCGCTACATCATGCAGGACGCCGCGAGTCTATCGTTCCTCGAAACGGTGTTCCGACATCACCGCCACCACGACCTCTCGATTCGTCTCGTCACGCAGACCGTCGACGAGTTCTTCGAGCACACCGAATCCGAGGCCATCCTCGACCAGTGTGCAGTCAAGCAGTTCCATCGGCTGGACGGAATGGACGACCAGTGGGCCGACGAGTTCGGCCTGAACTACGCCCAGATGCGCTACGTGCAGGACGCGGTCCCCGGGAACGAAGAATCTGGGTTCTCCGAGGCACTGGTCGGCGTTGACGGGGAATGGCGTGGCATCAAGGTCGAAGCCATGCCCAAGGAGAAGGCAGTCATCGACTTCGACGCGAATGAAGACAAAACGGAGTCACTGCCGGGTGCGAATCGTGTCACTGAAACAACGGACGTAGCGATGTTTCGCGAGGAACTCGAACAGGCATCACAGGAGAAGGGAGACACCACCGTTTCCGCAGAAACTGGCGGTCGGGGGAGCGAGTTGATCGACGATGCGTGAATACCTCCGTGTCACACCGACCTCGGGAGAACTCACTGCGACCGGGATTCCGAAGGCGATTGCAAGTCTCCACACACTGCGGTCGAGTGAGCAACCAGGGTTGTTGCAAAAGCTTAACCCACTCCATTCAACTCTCCCACCGCGATTCGAGTTCCTCATCATCAGCGAAGGGCCAGAAGACCCAGTCGAGTTCTACTACGGGACTGACGAGCACCTCGACACGCTCGAAGCTCGGCTTCGCTCTATCTACCCGTCGTCGTTCGACATTGAACACGTCGAAATCGACCCAACGACCAAACTGATTCCCCCAGCTGAGTACAGCCGCGAGGAATTTACCGAGGCAGTCGAGAACGACCAACTGCTGTACGAGTTCGGTACTGACGAGCGACAGACGAAGGAGGTGGACTCCTCCGTCGACGGGACGTCCGTCGGAGAGGACGCCAGTGAGCAAACATGGGTCGAAGTGGGCGACACACTGGTTCAGGTTGGTTCTCCAGTCTCGCGTTTGGAGCCTGGGACACAGACCGTGGTCGACCGACCGACGCTGACTACTGATGGGACCATACTGGCTCGCCCAGACGTTGGTTTACTTCACCCGTTGGGTGTCCGGTGGTTCGGCACGGCCACCAGGAAGAAAGACTGGATGACGACGATTACTCCGTTCTCGGAAGCATCCGGAAACGACGACGAGGGGGAAGTCACTGACCTGCCGCTGGCAACGGTCATCGACCACCTGAACGATACCGAGCACCCAATCGCGTTCCAGGTTGTCTTCGAGCGTCGCGGTGACTGGACGGGGAGCGCAGAAACGCGAATGGAAGACCTCGAGAGCGGGATGGACACGACATTTCAGAGATGGGTCGGTGACAGCCTGACACTCTACGAGGAATCCAGTGAGGCTCCCGACCGACTGATGAGCGAAAGTGCGAAAAAACGCGTCAGCCGCATCCGAGACAAGACCCCGAACCGGACGTTCCACGTGAACCTCCGGGCAGTCACCGTTCCAGCTGACGACGGCGATTTGAAGCGATTGGAGTCACGGCTCAATTCACTCCAGGCTGCCTTCGGGAAGGTTGCTGGGTCCTACTACAGCATCGTTGGGAAGAGTCTCCGAGATTCAGGGTGGCGACAAAAGACGAAGCAGAAGAACGCCAGAACGGAACTGGAACGTCTCCTGAATCGAGAGCTCGTCACAGACACGGGCAAGAGGCGACCAGACCTCGTATTGAACGGCGACGAACTCGCGAACTTCATCCTCATTCCGCCGGCTGAGCAACTCAGCATCGAAGGCGCGAGAGGGACTCGTGCTGAACAGCAGAGTCGCAACCCACTGCCACGCCCCCACCAGGATATCATGCAAGAACTCCGGGATGGGATGGCTATCGGCTACGCTCTCGACGAGAACAGCAAGCCAGAAGACGTTCCGACGACGGTCCCACCCGGGCTCCTACCGACGCACTACGGTCGGTTCGGGACTACTGGTGCAGGGAAGTCAGTCGCGACGATCAACGACAAGCTTTCGGCCTATGCCAACACGGACGGACCGGTCATCCTGATCGACCGCAAAGGCGACGGGATGGCTGAGAACTATATGCGAGCGCACGCCCGGCGCTTCGGCATGACCGACCTCGAAGAGAACGTCATCCACTTTCGGGTTCCCAATACGCTCCCCGGGTTCTCCTTCTTCGACCTCGAACCCGCGTTGGAGAACGGTCGAAATCGAACCGATGCTGTCCAACGCAAAGCCGACCACACCGAGGAGATTCTCCGCCTCGCGATGGGTCCCGACGCCTACGACAGCGCGAAGGTCGCCCCCACGCTCATCAAGATGCTCGTCAAGCTGCTGTTCGACGAGGAATACGGCCGTGAGCACGGCCACTATCGGGAGTCGACGGACTACTTCGAGTTCCGGCACCTCCACCAGGTAATTGACCAACTCAGGGAGGCTGGCCCACCACAGGTCGACCTCAGTGAAGCCCCGAAGTCGAGCAACGAGGCGGTCACCCGGACGATTCGCCGCCAGCTTCAGCAGGACCAGCAGTCGTTCACGATCATGATGAACGGGGTTTCGAATCGACTCGACCCAATCTCCCTTGACGACCGGCTGCGTCCCGTCTTCAACAATACCGAGAATAACTTCGACTTCCGTGACCACCTTGACGAGAACACGGTCATCCTGTTCGACCTCGGCGACCTCCGAGACGAGGCAGCCCGCCTCATGACAGGGCTCATTCTCACTAACCTCGAGGATGCGATTCGAGAGCAAAGCCACGAGATCCCGATGTACCCCGATGATTACGTCGTGAACCTGATTATCGACGAGGCAGCCTCCGTCGTGGTTTCGGACATCATGAACAACCTCCTCGAACGAGGCCGCAGCTTCCGACTCTCCGTTGGACTGTCGATGCAGTTCCCCGAGCAGATGGAGGCCGCAGGTGGGCGGAAGATGTACCTGAACACGCTGAACAACATCGGGACACTGCTCGTCGGGAAAATCAATGTCGACAGGGAACTCGCCCGGGCAATGGCCCACGAGGAGATGAGCCCGGAGGACTTCGCGAACCGCATCCGGTCGCTCCCCCGTGGTGAATGGATCGCCAGTCTACCGAGCCCGACCTTCGGTGAAACTGGCCCGTATCCGTTCAGTCTCGACCCGCTCCCGATTCCTGCAGGCCACCCTGAAAGCGACGCCCCACTCACCAAACGTGAGGAACAGCTGTTCTCTGAGACACTCTCGGACATCCACGAGCGCGCCACCGACGAGTACGGCGTGCCAGACGATGCAGCCCCCACAACGCAGACACCGGAAGAGTTGCACGAGGTTCTTGACATCGATACCGACGAACTGGACGTTGCCATCGCGAAAATCGTTCGGAGTGTCCAGCTTCGGGAGGGTGTTCGCGAAGAGAACGGCTGGGTGTCGGTCGAAACAGTTGACGACGACCTTCGGAACTTATTCGATGACGTCGACACAGATGTGCCGTCGTACGACGAATTAACTACCATACGCCAACGGTCGAGGTTCCTCGAGAACACTGTGAACATCGACGCCGACGAGATCGTGATTCGACTCACGGAGGCAGGCGAAAAGATTGCAGAACCCGACACAGGAGATGTCAGAGCCGCCGGTGGCAGTGACCACGACGCCGCCCTTCTGGAGATTGAAGAAGAACTCACCTCGCTTGGGTTCACCGTCACGATTCTCTCACAGGACGGGAGCGAGAAATCCGACGCACAGGCTACCCATCCCGACCTAGAAGAGACGTTCGCCATCGAGGTCGAAACGACGACGCCCGAATACCCGGTGAAGGTTCTCACGAACTTCCGGAAGGCACAGGAAGCAGAGGAAGTACCGCTGTTTGTTGTTCGAACTGGGAACGAGAAGACGGACTGGGCCAAGCGTGTTGACGGGATTCTCAATCCTCCCGTCCGTGAACTCGACGATGGCAGCATCCAGTTCTACACGACTGATTCGACTCTCACGTTCAACGGTGGCGCAACAAAAGAAGGCGGCGTGACAGCTGTTCGTCCGAGGACCGAGAGCAGCGACACGAATCGTAGTGTCTGGGTTCAGGACGACGGTTCCCTCGTTCTCCGTGATGGAGCGGGCACGGAGCATCTCCGAGTCGATTCCTTCGATGCTGTTACGAAAAACCGAGTACCGGCGATATACAGCTATGACCACGCCAGTGCCGAGTACCTCGTTCATGAACCGGGTGAGACGCACACCTACGAGTCGAAAGCAGACTTCGAAGCTGACTGGGCCCGAATCAACGCGCCGTTCATCCCTGCTGAGGAGCTTCCGAATCCGGAGTTCGGGACCGACGCGTATGGAATCGTGATCCTTCCTGAGGGAGGTGAATCAGTGGTCTACGACTCCGGGACGACGGTGCCGATCCAAACACTTCTGGATACGTCGTTCGCCGTCGGCCAGCGTGAAGATAGCTTTGGGATGGCGGTCCAGGAGCAGACTCAGACGACCCCAGCGCTTCCATCTGCAGACGATGATTGGAAGGACGACGCGGATGCTGTAACCGGGCGGTTCGCTTCGGAATATCTCGTTGAAGACGAGGGCGAATCAGTCACTTCTCCAGTGGTGTACGAGTTGTACGAGGAGTGGGTGAAGTCACATAATCTGGAGCCAGATTCCAAGGGCTGGTTCGGTCGACGTTTGAAGAAACACGTCGATTTCGAACCGGCAACAATACGACAAGACGGGTCACAGGTGCGGTGCTACGAAGGGCTGAGACTCCGTCGAACGGAGGTTAGTGATGAATAGCGAATCCATCCATCTCGGACGCGCTCAAACCAGTGTACAGCATTTCCAGCGACTGCGACAAATCACAGTCAATCCGCACCAGAGGAATTTGGAAAACCGCAAGACTGCACCCTGTTACAGCATTCGACCGAATGCGTTAACAGACGATGCAGTGAAGGATTTTGTCTTCAATGCATTACGGCGGAATCTCACCGGTTCTACTGCTTGTTCCGAGGGGCCGTTAACGCAAAAACCAACCAATAATGGATGGGGGGTCCCCGTTGGGACCAAGGATTTGGATCGGCCTGCGCGAAGCAGGCCAGTTTGTCGCGACTCTACAGAGGTGGAAGTCATGTCAGGTGAGACTAGATGAGTGGAGACTCGATCGTCAATGCGAGTGCAATCCCAACCGTGCTTCGGCAGGTAGAACAGTGGGTGTGCTGGAAGGAAGAACGGCGCGATGGGAGGTTGACGAAGATTCCGGTCACGCCCGGAACGGGGTCATTCGCGTCGTCGACTGACGCCGAAACGTGGGCTGATTTCAGAACGGCACTCGCGTTCGTGCAGAAGGGGCGGGCGGATGGTATCGGGTTCGTGTTCACCGAGGAGGACGAGTTCGTCGGGATCGACCTGGACAAGTGCCGTGACCCGGACACCGGTGAGGCAGAGGAAGACGCACGGAACATCATCGACCGGTTGGACTCATTCACCGAGGTTTCGCCTTCGGGGACGGGCTACCACGTGCTCATCAAAGGCGAACTCCCCGACGGGCGGAACCGGCGTGGGAGCGTGGAACTCTACGACAAGGCTCGATTCTTCACCGTGACCGGGGACCACGTCGAAGAAACGCCGACACAGGTAGCACGTCGTCAGGACGCGCTCGTGGCGATTCACCGCGAATACGTGCAGGAAGACGAACCGGACCAAGAAACCGGCCAGGGCGCTACTACAGAGGACAGAACGGACACCACATCTACACCAGACGTTGACCTCGACGACAACGAGCTTCTTCGGAAGGCCAAGAACGCCTCGAACGGTGAAAAGTTCGAGCGACTCTGGAACGGGAACATCCTCGGCTACGACAGTCAGTCCGAAGCGGACATGGCGCTGTGTTGCATGCTGGCGTTCTGGACCGGCGGCGACCGTGCCCAGATGGACCAGTTGTTCCGCCAGTCCGGGCTGCTCCGTGAGAAATGGGATGAAGTCCACTACGCCGACGGGTCGACGTACGGCGAGAAAACCGTCGAACGCGCGATTTCGAGGACATCGGAGTATTACGACCCGGGCAAGGGTGGAAGATCAGTCGAGACTACCGAGCTACCAGCTGCGACGGACACCGTGGATACGGGCAAGGAGAACGCGTACCTATCCGAGAAGAACCAGCTGTTGGCCGATCGTGTGGCAGCGCTCGAAGCAACGCTCGAAGAGAAGGACGAGCGGATTGAATCGCTCGAAACCCAGGTGGAGCGGCTACAGGCAGAACTCGAAGGCAGAGAAAACGAACCAGAGGTCTGTGAACACGAGGAATGCGATCAGACCGATGGGCAGGACCCAGCCACGTCCCTGGTCTCGCGAACGAAACGACTGCTTGGTCGTGACGATGGCTAAGTAGCAGCGAGAAAATAGAGTTTCTCGACTCGATAGAGCTCCTCAGACCTTGGCAGAAAGTCCGTGCAAGATACAGAGGATGCAGTCAGCACCCGACGTTCGTTTGTTTCACCACCTGTTCACTGAATACGCCGACAGACCGAGACTGCGAGTTGCTCATTCAGGGTAACTGACCCCATCTTCGTGTATGACTACGTCCAACCCTAATTCGTCGGCAATCCAGATGTGTGTGGACTCGTTTCCGTTATACGTAACCACCAGATTATATTTGCCTTCCTCTACCCAGTACTCTACTTGTTCGCCCGACCCCACATTCAGAGACTCGTCGAGAACGACATCCCCACCATCAGTAGACACAATTTTCAGAAACCCGTCAACAGGACGTTCGGTCTCGTTTCGAATCCGCACGCTGTACCGTTGTGTCCCCGTAAATTCGCCACATCCGCCAAGCATGGTGAGGCTCACAGAGAGACCAACAAGAAAGTGACGCCGACACATTCCAGAACCCATATGTGTCCTATTTATGAACTGATGGCAAAGCCTTTGTGCCAGAATCACGGTGATTCTCTCCCACTCGATGACGAGTGACAGACCCAGCCCTCTGAATCAACCGGATCAGCCGTCCTCTGGTTGGCCAGTGGTCGGTACCCGATTCGCGCCCTGTATTCAGCACGGCCCCCAAAAATTACCCGCGACTGAACATTTTAACAGAGCCAGTTTTCCACACTGCAGCGGGTGTAGTACACCAAAATTACGACGGAGGAATTAATCCAGGCGAACCACTACTCTCTCATCAAGGGTGGACACCGATGACGGCAGATAACGAAGACGGGACCAGCGCGCTAGAGGAGTTCTTGAGTGCCCCGTCCCTCGATCCAGAAGCCCTCGGTGAGCCGCCGCTGCGTGATGGTGAGGACCCCTTGCTGACACGCGAGCGTGTCGATTTCAGTCCGGACGAAACGTAGCCGACTGCTGGTCAGAGAACTGCGTTCGGAGAACCCTGCCCCCATGCCAAGCGTGTTGGTGGGAAATCACCCCAGCACAGTAAACCAAATAGTTAGCACTAGCACGAAATTATTAGTACACACATGACCAAGTCTCCACTAATGACCGAGAAAGAACCAATGTGGCCTGACGAGATGGACGCGGCAGAACGTGTCCGGCACGTCGCACTCACACGGACCGAAGCACGGAATGCCGGATGGATCGCCGAAGAAGCGGATGTCTCTCGCGACACAGCTGTGAAGTACCTCAACCGAATGGTCGACCAGGGCGACCTGAAGAAACTCGAAACCGGCGATGGAACGAGCTACAGGCCAGATACAGTCACGCAGTTCCTCAAAGAAGTCCGGCAGCTTGCCGAATCGCACACGCTCGACGAACTGACCCAAGAGCTCAGCGCCATCGGGGACGAAATCGACTCGTGGAAAGAGACGTACGACGTCGAATCGCTCCCAGCCCTGCGCCAGAGCATCGGAGATGAGGACCTCTCCGGAGAAGAGCGCCGCGAGCGCCTCGATGTCATCGAGGAATGGGAGTACAACATCGAGGTTCGGGAGTCGGTTCAACTCGCAATCAGCCTCAAGAGTTCCCTGACGACACTCGGTGCTGACTCGCTCGGCAACGGACCGTCGGAAACGCTCCCACAGGAAGGGTAGTCGAACGAATGGTGATCTTTCTTGCAGGAGGCCGGGGCTTCACCCGGCGTGAAGGACTTCGTCGGCTCAAAGAACGAATGGAGAACGTTCCGGGATTCACTGATGTTCGCTACGAACCGTCTCGAATCCGGCCCCGGACTGTCGTGGCAGACGTACAGATAGAGATGTTCCTCGGCGAATCGTTCCCACGCCAGACGGCAAAGGTGGAGGTCCTCTGGCGACCTCGTGAGGGAACAGACGTCCAGCGTGTCCACTGGGCGGACGAGGCTGTCAGCTTGGGATGGCACAAGGACGACGACCATCAAGACCTCGGGACGACACACTTCCAGCGCGAAGGCGATGGCGAAGAGATTCATGAGCCAGGGCATATCGAAGTGGAAGCCCCTCTGAGCTTCCTCGAAACCTGTCTCGACAGGCTCCCCGAAGAGCTACGAAAGACGAGAGAATTCTAACTTTCTCTGGATTGGAAGGCATCTTCGCCGCTGAGATTTTTTCGCCCCGTCAGGGGTGACGGGGACCCTGAGATTCCCCGAGAACGACCATGCAAACCAATCGACAGCGGCGGCTGAACCGTGGCACCGACAGCACACCAGACCAAACAGACGAAACACCTCGCCCCTGGGCGCAGCTCTCTATTTCGGTACCGAACGAGCGGAACGACATGTCCATCGTCACCTTCGTTGAGTGCGTCCTCGTCGAACTCACCCACGAAGACGTTGGGGCAGAGTACGTAGCGTCGCGTCTCTGGGGAAACAATCGGACACAGTTCATCGCAGACGAGACCGGAGAGACGTTCGAAAAACGGTGCTATGACAAACGGGTCGGCTGGTACGAGACGACTATCAGCCGCCAAGAACTGCGGGAAGAACTGGTGGACAGGCTTACCCGGCCGAATCCACAGAGTACGATTCCGCCGGATGGGGAGACAGTGGGCGTGTACGATACCTTCTGCGTGAAGCCGGTTAGGCAGCTTCGCCGCGACTATCCTCCGTATATTTAACCAACACTAGCAACGAAGTCTGATTCTGTTGGTTAACACAGCGTACTTTGTATCGGACTCAAGAGCGGGCGTGAACCGCCTCGGGGTCAAGCCCCGAGGCACTCGGCCTGCTTCGCCTGTAGATGAGAAAGCAGGAAATAATTCCTTGAAGCAAGAATTATGTCTTTCCACGACCAGACAACAACCATGGCTGAATCCGACTCAACAGACGGTCCGCCGCCGTTCGACGATGCCTTCAGCGGTGACGACGTCGAGCAGCGCGTCTACGGAACCATCCTGCAGACGCGGAGTCCAACGACGGCACGGGCAATCGCAGACCAGGTTGACTGTGACCCGAAGACAGCCCGAAAATACCTCGGGTGGTTCGCCAACCTCGGAATCGTCACCCGTCACGATGGCCATCCGACGACCTACGAGCGGAACGACGCGTACTTCGAGTGGCGACGAATCAACCAACTCGCCGCCGAACATACAACCGAAGAACTCCAACGGCGCGTCCAGGAGCTGACAGCGAAGATCTCGAGCTATGAAGACAACTACGAGACTCCCAGTCCGGCAGCGGTCGATGCGGTCGCGGTAGCCGAAGCCTCCACTGACGTATCGATCGACGACGTCTACGCCGACCTCACGGACTGGGCGACTGCCCGCCAAGAGCGTGAACAATACGAACGAGCCCGCCAGCAACACGCCAGCACGAACGAACGGGAACAGGCGTCTGGCTAACGATGGCTCCACCCGCTGGCGATGGAGGGAGTCCTGCCCCCATCGACCGACCAATCCTTGAATTCATCCAGACCAGACTCGCGTCGACGAACCAGGTCGAACAGGCGACCATCACGGACGACAACGGCCACCTCGAACTCGCTGTTACACTCGCGTCCCCGTACTATCCGTCCGAAGTAGAGGACGCGAGCCTCGCTGTTCGCTGGTACACGAACGACGACTTCAAAATCCACTATCGAGACGTTCTCGATGGAACCTCCTGGGAGTGTCGCTGGGACCGCCACCCGAACCCACACAACACCCGCGATCATTTCCATCCGCCGCCAACAGCTCCTACCCCTGGTGAGGATGCTTCGTGGCCATCAGATTACCGTGATGTTCTGACGCTCGTTCTCGATGACATCGAAGAACGAATCACGACGCTGTGGAGCGAGTAGGCCGTCTGGAATAGACTTAGAGTGGTTCGACAGACTCAGAGGGCTTGGTCTGTCGCTTCACCCAGTGTTCTGAATCAACCCTGTCAGATGTGCCGTGCTGAATAGAGAGGATGCAGTCAGCACGCGAGGTTCGTTTGTTTCAGCACTTGTTCGCTGAATACGCCGACGGACCGAGAGGCGCATCTCGGGCAGAAGAACTCATCATTCGTCTCGGTTCCTCGATTCAGTAGACAGGGAAAAGCATTCACCGGCACTGTTCCAACATTTAGGACGGTACGGAGACAAATTTGTAATATGGTCGATTATCCCCGAAGGAAGGTCCTCCAACTCAGCGGTGCTGCTCTCCCCACACTCACCGGATGTGTCTCCTCGGAGCAATCAACTGAAACTGCAAACGTCGAGGTAGAGATAGCAGTCGAAAACAATGCCGGCGAATATTATCAGGCCGATATCGTTGTCTTAGACCAACACAAGACCAAGGTATTCGGTAGAAACGGTGTAGGATGGGACGATGGTTCCGCCATCAGATATCGAACGAAGGTGCCGAAAGACCGTGCATCCGAGCTCGAAGTAACAGTCTTCATCTCAGAGCAATCCACAACCAAACTTTTTGATAAAGTAGTCACCCCAACCTACACGTCAGACACCGTCACCATCGACGTGATAGTTAATCCCGGCCCCGAAGTTGACATCCAGGCTTGATTACGTCCGATTCGCATCCTCTGCAACACAGGCATTCAGGCCGTCGTTTGTCCATAGAACCTGTTCGTTCTGCCACACTCACCTACTGACTCAACCGAACCAGCCGATCCCCAGATGACCAGTGGTCGAATCCCGATTCGCGCCCTGTATTCAGCAGGAGTCACAGAACACATCAGCGGCTCGTCAGGAAATCTCGTGGCTCACTCGCACCTCTCGGTCTGTCACTGTATCTTGATCAGGCCGGAAGTAGAACACCTCGAAAGCCCCCGCACGCTCGCCGTCTGCGACTCGCTGCGCTCCTCGTTCCTGCGGTGCTTCCGTCGTCTCGACTGTCGAGCGCACGGCCCCTTTCAGCCCCACCCGAGTGACTAGTTGAACACTGTCGCTTCCAGTATACCAACTCGAACGCGAACGCCAAGCCCCGGCATCGGAGTCCAGTGTTCGCTAGCCCGTCTTCGACGGCACGCCCCGCTCGCCGCTGCCGCCTTCCGGTGAGCAAGCTCACCGGCGTCCCGCTCACTGCGTTCACGGGACCTCCGCATCGCTCGCGACCGACCATTCCGGGCATGCGGGCGCTCTCCGCACCGCGAGCGCCCGTTCCGGGCCAGGCTCGCTCCCTGCGGTCGCTCATGTGCCTTCGGCGCCAGCGGGTAAGCCCGTCGGTTGCGCCCCTCGCGGGCTTTCGCGTTCCAGCGCTTGGTGCCGGCGCGCTCGCCGAGTCACGACCGCCCCGACTCGGCGAGCGCACCGACAGTCGCCCTGAACACGGTCCCGCAGTTCGGGCCGGACCGAGAGCGGGCTTATCCCGCTGGACGCTCGCTACGGGCGGGTCGGACGCGCGGTTCTGGTAACTTGTTCTCTTCTGGCGCGCTCTCGCTCGCGCCCCAGGGGACGCGAGCGAAGGCGCAAGCGAGAGCGCGCGATGGATGAGTTGGTCGTCGACGAGAGCCAGGGCTGGAGAGTCATGGTGGTCGGAAAAAGACGCCGAGTGAGCGCCTTCGTGCGGTACCAGGTAAGATACCAATGTATAATAGCAACAAGCTCAGTGATGAAGTTTCGGTTCCAGAACGATACAGAGACCCCACGGACGCGTACGTGGTCGAGGAGACGCCGACGCTCGAAGCGACGGTTGAACTGGAGATCCAGGCGAAAGTGGACAGCAATCACCCTGACGTGAACCGGGAGGCGTTGACCCTCGAAGCGGAGGAACGGATGGTAGCGCGTGAGCTGGAGATCGGGCGGACGCGAGAGCGGTGGGACCGGGCACAGGAGTCAACCCGAGAGGAACGGTGTCGAAATGACGTGGAAGCGCAGGCAGCGACGCTGGAGGGCGTCTGGAAGCCCGAACCCGACCCGAGAGAGAGACTCAGTCGTGAGGAGCTGGGGACGGTGAACGAGAAGGCGGCAAAGATCCACAGTCGCATCGAACACGGCAGTTCGAGAGCGGCCATCGCGAGGCAGCTGGCAGAGCGCGTCGCAGACGGTGGGAGCATCCTTAGTGCGGTTATCGCCGTGAGTGAAGCCGAGCGAGACCGGCCCGGTACCATCGTCCCTATCGCCAGCCTGGAAGACGTGCAGCGGCGTGAGGTGTGTATCCAAGGTCGTGTAACCCAATTGTGGGAGTCGAGCCATCCGAAGATAGCTCAGGTCGGGCTCATCGAGGACGAGACGGGCGTCACTAAGTTCACGTCCTGGAAGCGGTCAGGGGCGCCTGTGGTTCGAGAAGGCGAGCTCGTGCGGCTGCGGAACGTCGCGAAGAACTGGTACCAGGGGCGCGTCTCGGTGGCCGTGACGGGCTGGTCGCGGGTGACCTTCCCCGAGCGCGACCGATGGTGGGAACAGTAGTCGACGCCGGCGGTCCTTTCTTTTTTGTCGACTCCACCACCCGACACCCACCTCCCCACCCACCGCTCCGTGCTCGCTGCGCTGCGCGCGCAGCCACGACCTTAACATCAGAGTGGCAATTATCGGTTATGGACGAACGTCGGAAGAGCGCACGACCAGCATCTCTCGAACTCAGGAGAGGTGAAGTTCAATGAGGTGCAACATTCATGGGGATACGTGACTTCTGTTCGAATCGAATGGCGATCGACCACCGGAACGACGGCCCCCAGGAGACGGGTAAGCTCGCGACAGCGATTGGGTTGTACATCCTCGGTGAGATCAGTCTAGGGAAAGCGGCCGAACGTGTCGGCATCACCCGATGGGAGATGGAAGACCTCCTCGACGACCTCGGCATCGACGCTCGCTACGGTCCGAAATCCCGTGAAGAACTCGACAGTGAAGTCGACGTCGCGCTCAACCTCGACACGGACAGTGAATGACAGGCCTCGAGGAAACTGCGGTTATTCTTGATGCAACAGTCCTCAGCAACTTCAGCATCTCTGAGTCTATTTCGTGGATGACTGAGACGCTGACAGCGCCGCAGACTGTTCCAGCCGTCCGCGATGAACTCATCCGCGGCATCGACCACGGCTACGACAGCCTGCAACCGGCAGTCGACGCAATCCTCTCTAGTGATATCGAACTCGTCGAAACTGCACCGACAACACTCCAGCAAAATATACGGAGATCCGTTCGCGTGTAGACCGTGGCGAAGCCGAAGCAATTGCTGCCGCATGCGAACAGAACCGAAACTGCATACTCGCCACTGATGATTCAGCAGGTCGAGCCCTCGCAGCTGAATACGATGTTCCAGTAACCGGCTCGCTCGGAATCCTCGCCTACGGTGTGACAACTGATCAGCTCACGGTCACTGAGGCAGACCAATGGCTTGCGACGTGGACAACCGAGGGCCGGTACTTTGCTCCCGTAGACACAATCACCGACGTACTTCCGGACGATTTCTGACTCGTTCTCCGGTGCATCAACTATCAAGAGGAGCGTTGCAACGATATTCTGGTAGCTACACACTACTCTATTCATATTGGAAACCTACTAAACGAGTATGAGCAGTGACTGTGCCGACGCAGAAAGTAAGGTCACGGGGAATATGGCCACAATCCCTGCGCGGATTCGCCGGGAACTCGGCATCGACAATGGTGATATTCTTCGCTGGCACATCGACGACGACGGGACCATCCGCGTCCGGGTCGTCAAGGGTCACACTGGAACCCTCGATGACTTCCACGGCTACGACGGAGACACAGAAACCGATGTGGCTACCGACCACGACGTCTGGGGCGTCGACACCGAGTGAACCACCTCAGGGCTTGACCCCGAGGCACTCGCCTTGTTTTCAGAACATCAGGGTGGAACTCTTCTGCATAGCATTTTATCACTCCCTCAGGGGTGAGGGAGAATCCTCAGATGTCGACAGACACAGACCCAACTAACGACGACGAGCGGAGACTTCCAGACGACTTCGAGACGACCGAGCACGTCACTCGAACCGACACAGGGGCCTCAATCAAAATTACGATAACCCGGGGGACGGGCACTCGTGACCAGGAGCGTCTCGAAGGGAAGGTCAAAGCACCGACCGTCGAGCAGGCGAAAGCCGACGTCGACGTGCTTTTCTCGAAGCTGTGCCGTCTCGCCGAAGCCGCACGAGCGTTCGACCCGAGCATCGACACGAACGAATAATCCCCTTCTCACTAGCCATGACACCAGACCCATACGAATCCGACAGCCACGAACAGTTCGAACGACGCCAGCTCGCCCAAGACCGTGACCACACCAGTGCACTCCAAATTGCAGAGGAGGACGCCCGCCACATCGTCACCGACCTCGTCGACGCCGGCATCGTCGCCCCCAATCCAGAATCGAAGCAGTTCAGGCACCGCCCGACTGGAGAGATATTCCGCTCCTGTATCTGTCTCGCGTACTTCCATCGCGGTTGGCTAGCCGGTGTCGACAGCTGAGCGACGTTGAACACCACCATGTAGGTCTGCCTTTGCCCACCCAAAGTATATTCTGAGGAGATTTCTTACTGAGGGACACGATGGCAGACCGTAATTCCTCGGATGACGCCCCCGAGGATGTCGGGTCATTCGCCGAGCCGTGGGGCAAGAGCGTCGCAGACAGATCAACGAAGGAGCGCGTCTACGAGGTCGTCACAGGACTCACGGATCCAACCCCAGTCTCTGAGATTGCAGGACTCGCAGACTGTTCTCCTGGTGGTGCACGAACGAACCTGCAGTGGCTCGATGCGATGGGAGTCGTCGAACAGACCGCCAGCGACCCGGTACTCTACAGGCGCAACGAGGCGTACTTCGACTTCCTCAGAATCGAACGCCTCACGAGAGAGTATAGTAGGACTGAACTCGAATCGCTCGTCGAAGAGTACGAGACGCGCGTAGACGAACTCGAAACCGAACTTGATGCGACTGAGGTCGATGACAGTATCCTCGCTGACGTTCCCTTCGATGAGCTCGAAGAGCGGTACGACCAGTTGAGCGAACTCCAGACACTCCGCCGCCGGATTCGCGATGCGAGACAGGCACTACTCCGTCTCAAACGCGACGAAGACAGGAACAGTTAGAAGCGCGTCTCCTACTCCCTCGTCGACGAACAGTTGCAGAATCGGTGAAGCTCTGGGTCGAACGATACGATGTGCTCGTGGACGGCCGTGGCGACGCTACGCATCGCGTCTGCCTGTCCCTCTGTTGTGACAGTGGTTCCGTAGTAGTGTTCGGTCCGGCGGGCGTCGTACAGAGTTTTCAACGTCTCGATGGTGTCTGCCTCCAGTGGTACCTGCCCTTTCGCAAACTCGTACGGTGACGTGTGGTTTCGTAGCTCTCGCGGGTCAGTCCCCGTCATCGCCAGCAGGTATCCCTGGAACGTGTGTTCGATGACAATAAACGAGTGTTCCAGTATCGCTCCATAGTACTCGCCGAGTTCATCAAGTCGGTGCGTCAATTCGAGAAGGCGGCACGCTTTCTGAAGCTGTACCTCACCTTCACCAGCATCAGTGCTGGCGTTCAATCCGGGTTCGAACGTTGGCTGTCCATACGCGTGTCCGAACGCATCTTCAGCTTCCGCGAGGCCGTCCAGAATCTCCCGGGGATCACTCATCGGAGAGCACCTCTATTTTCACTCGGTCAAGCGTCTCCGACGAAAGCAGTGTAATCCCTTCGCCAAACAGTTTCTCTGCATCGACTCGGTCAGACTGGTTGAGAATCGATTGTGGGGTTTCGACGAGTATCTCGAACGAATGCCGTTGTGCGGACGCCCAGTTCTGCTCATCGGACTCCAGTGTCTCTTTGACCTCGTTCCACGCACTCTCAAGGTCAGCGTTCATCGCATCCGCGACAGCAATCGTTGGGGGAATCTGTAGGCCCTCCAAGTGTTTTGCAAGTTTGTTCGCGGCATGCCGTTGCTGCATGTGGTCACCACCGACGAGCACCCAGAGATCGATATCCGACTGACGGTCAGCCTCTCCACGGGCAACGCTCCCGAACAGAATGAGACCCTGAACATCCGCAAGCTCATCGACGATGTACTGCTTAGCAATTCGAACGGGCGTGTGGTACTCTGTCTGCGGGATACTACGGATTGGGTCACTCGGTTTGGAAAGTCGCTCCCTGTTAATCTGAACGCGACGTGCGTTCCCCTTATGGAAGGTTTCGACGAGCCCATTCGGCTCAAGAACGTTGACGGCCTCCCGCGTTGCGCGCTCACTGAAGGGCGTTACCTTTGACAGCTGCCGGATAGAGACGTTGATGTCTGGGTTGTCACTGAGGAAGTGGAGGATATACGTCGTCGCCCCATGTTTGAAGAGCTCAGCATCTCGAATCGGGAGTCCAAGCTCGATAGACCCTCCCACATCCGACTGACCGTCGGCCTCTTCTGCCGAACTATTACTCCGCATAGGGCATAGTAGCACACTAGAATACTTATACTTTATATTCTGTTCAGCCAAGGATCTCGATGACTGAGCCATTTTATCTCCCCCTGACGGGTGAGGGGGACTTCGAGTTCTCCTCGGAGATGCTCGATGTCGATAGATTCCTACCAAACAGAGGCTAGTGGCGGCAGCACCGAAGACCAAGAGACCACCCACAGGCAGTTCGGCGAGTCCGACACCCGTCGCGACGAGATGCACGGCTCGCTGGAAGCGTGGGTCGAACAGTTCGCCGAACTCTCGGACGAAGCACGAGCAAGTGCGGAACTGCAGGAGTGGTTGGACGTCCAATCGCACTTCCACGACTACTCCTACCGGAACACGCTGCTCATCAAGCACCAGTGTCCCCACGCGACGAAGGTCGCTGGCTACAACACCTGGGTGAAAGAGTTCGACCGCTACGTCCAGGAAGGCGAGTCCGCTATCTGGATCTGGGCGCCCATCATCACGAGCAAGTGCCCCGCCTGTGGAAATTCAGCGTCATACCACGACAGTAGCGACTGTGAGTACGACGAAACGCCGGCAGACGAGTGGGACGATGGTCTAGTGGGGTTCAGGCCCGTTCCCGTGTTCGACGTCTCCCAGACAGACGGTGAACCACTCCCTGAACTCGATACTGAAGCAAGGGGTGACGGAGACGAGGAGGAACTCCTTGACGCTCTACTCAACGCCGCAACGAGCCTCGGTGTCCGTGCAAACATCGTTCCTACTGACGACTGGGAACATGGAACTGCTGATGGAATCTGTACCGACCGAAGTGCCTACGACTGCTCGCTGCTCGTCGAGGTGAAAGACGTAGAGAACGAAGCACAGGTCGCGAGTGTGCTTGCTCACGAGTACGCACACGCTCTCCTGCACTTCGACGTCGACGACCACGGGGAACGGAAGAAACGCGAGGTGGAAGCCGAGAGTGTGGTCTACGTCGTCTCCCAGTACTTCGGGCTGGATGCCTCAAACAGCGCGCTGTACGTCGCTGCCTGGGACGGTGACCCAGCCGAAGCGATTCGTGAGCGGCTCCAGCGTATTGTGAAGACCGCGAAGGAAGTTATCGGCGCTGTGGAGCGACAAAATCCCTGAACCATACAGGGGATAGGTCTATTGAGCCTGAACGAATATCCGTAGACGGACTGAACCCATGCACGGCGAATCAACGCCGATTCCACCCTTTGCTGAGGATTGCCTCGACCTCCTTTCCGGGACGGTTTCACCGCCTGAACCCGGCATCGACGAAGCCAATGCCGAAAGCCTACTCATGAAAGAGGGCTTCACACGAGCGGACGCTCGCGAAGCACTCGAAGTACTGGAGATGCGTGGGTACATCTATCGCGTGAACTCAGAGATTCGGATTACCGACTGACCGGTTCGTTTTCCGTGCTTCCAAACCGGCTCTCCTGCTATCCAGTGAGCGGCTGTTCTCGTGCGAATTCACGGTCCGTCACTTGCTCATCCGTCACTCGAACCGTTGTTTTAGTACGATACCGACTCCAAACAGATTATGACAGAGAAATCGTGGCACACCGCTGACCTTGACCTTGCTGAACTCGTCGATGAAATCGACGAAGAACACGTCCTCGCACGCGTCCGAGTTCGTCAAGACATCACAGACGAAGAACGCCAAATCCTCGCCTCCCATTTCCGTGGTCTCGCTGAGTCATTAGCTGAGTAGTCCAGCAATAGACTCACCGACTATCGAACCACCCCGAGAATCGAGTATCGGCAATAACGGCAACCCCACGGTGCCGTTTATTGTCCTCCCCAGCACAGACCTATCTGATGATCGCCGACGCCCGCGTCCTCCAGCCCGAGTTCATCCCACAGGAGGTCGAGCACCGTAATCCCAAGGATGAACCACCTCTCGAACGCGCTCCGGCCCATCATGGACGGGCAATCGGGCGAGACTGCACTCCTGTACGGGCCCAGTGGCGCTGGGAAGACCTGTATCGCCCAGTACACCGTCGAGAAACTCCGCGAGAACGTGCTGGACATCAACACCCAGTACGTCAACTGCTGGCAGGACTATTCCCGATACCGCGTCCTCTACCGTATCCTGGAGGGTATCAACCAGACCGTCGATATCCAGCGCCAGTCCACCCCAAAGGACGAGCTCTCGACCCGACTACGGGATTACGAGGGGCCACAGTACGTCATCATCCTTGACGAGGTCGACCAGCTCCAAGACTCGAAGGTCCTGTACGACCTCTACTAGGCGCCGAAGATCACGATGGTCCTCATCGCCAACCGCGAGGAAGAACTGTTCTCACAGCTCGAAGACCCTCTCATGAGCCGGCTCCATAGCTGCGTTCGCATCCAGTTCGACAAGTACCACCTCAAGGAACTGGTTGCGATTCTCGAAGCCAGGGCGCGCTGGGGGACTCACCGAGGACAGTATCGGCAAACAGGAACTCAGATTGATTGCCGATAGTGCGGCAGGTGACGCTCGGGTCGGCATCGGCATCCTCCGGTCGGCCGCTCGCCGGGCAGACCAGCAGAGCGCAGACGAGATTACCCGGAGCATCATCGAAGAGGCCGTCCCCGCTGGGAAGGAGGAAGTCCGTCAGAACACGCTGGAGAAACTCACCGAGCACCAGCACGCCATCTACGACATCATCGATGAAGAAGGGGAGATCGGGTCAGGTAAACTCTACGAAATATACGTCGAACGCTTTGAGGAACCTAAGGCGAAACAAACGGTGCGCTACCACCTCAAGAAGCTCGACCGCTACGGCCTGATTACGAGCCACGGTGAGAAGCGTGGGCGGACGTACAGTATCGCATAGGCCACTCTCCTTTATTCGATATATCTGAAGTACGTATCGGCCACTGGTTTCAACCTCTGGCGAGAAATTTGACCGACTACTTGACTCGTTGTGGCACTGGGGTAACACTTATTCTGTAGGTCCACGTCACTATGTAACATGACTTATGGTGCACCAAACTATGGCCCAGATCTCCAGACGTTCAGTAACTACGAACTCAACCAAGTTGACCGATATGGCGTGGCCCCTCGGACCGGGTATCAGGATATTCTGAACGACCCTGATTTTGCGGGTCAATTCCGGGAAGCCGCTCGAGATGAACTCCAACGCCGTGAGCATGACCGGGCCATGTGGGAGGCTCATCAAGAGTGGAAAGAGGAGAGTGAGCTCTTCGGTAGCTCGTTAGATGTGAGCGGGTCAGGAGGGATCGGGGATTCGACCAATTCACTCGATACGGTTTCGTCCATCCCGGATGACCCGATTAACCATTCTGCACCACTGATTGGCGAGGACCAAGTGTCATCACCACCTGATTATTCAGACCTCTTTGAAAAGGTTCCCGCTGGAGACAATTCGGGTGATTATCGGCTGGTGTTCAAACCAGAAGTGGTTGAAGGGGTGCCCGAGTCGCTCGAGGCTTCGGACTTACAGCTAGAGGGCTCGCGTAAGACAGGTGATCCGAGTGACGGCCCAGATTGGTACAGCGGATCACACAAGGGATTCGATTCCAAATCACCAGATTCCGACACCAGCTCTTCGAATACGAGCAGCAGCTCGAGTTCAGACACCGGTCACTCTGGGTTAATTGGCTGGTTAGCCAAGATATTCGGCTAGATTACCCAGTACTCTTCCTTCTCACTTAGATTCAGTACCTCACAAAGCGTTCTCGGCTAACTGTTTCTGAAACCTGAGTTCTGTGTCGGAGCAGTTGCACTAACGATCTCGTCGAGAGAATCATGGACGAATCGATAGAGAGCCGTTGCTGTCGGGGGCGATTGCCCCCGACGCGACAGAGCCGCCACTCACACCATAGGCCAGCCCGGTCGAAGTCTACCGGTGAAACTGGTCGTCCGGTGATCGGCTCGCGGGGACGGCCCGACGCGTTGCGAGAGCCGTCCACGCTGCCCGTCGAATCATGTTGATGAACTCCTTGAACGACCACTTCCAGAGGCGACGCCCGTCACGGCGGGGCGTCGCCACGTACTCCCAGTGCAGATACCGCCAGGTGTTCTGTAACAGCAAGCTCACCACGACGTACAACAGCCGTACAACCTGCTCTGCTGAATCCGCAGAAGGCGGCAGGATAGCGTCGTTCTGAAGGTGGAAGCGAAGCGGAAGAGTAGTTTAGGCACATTCGGCTCTTCCGCTAAGTTTGTCGTAACTGCCAAGCTTCCTTGTCTACGAGAATAGCTTCGATGAGACGCCGGAGTGAGTTTTGCTAGCCACGCCTGCTGAGATACCAGAGTGAATAGGTCCAGGTAACGGAAATTTCGAAACGACCAGCTTTGCCGAAAGTACGGTCGGTCACAAAACGAGACGTGAGTAATTCCTAAACGGTTCATAGACCAGACCAGCCACCTATGCCCGCCTGATTCGTCTATCCGGACAGTTGCGCATGGTCATTCCACGAATGCGGTCTGAATCTACTATCGGCAGTATCGGTAACGGCCCTGTCGAGCCTAAGTGTGGGACGTGGCTACGTTCAGATAGCCATGACCGAACCACCGACCCAGACGAACACGCCAGAGCTGCCGACGCTCAACCCGGGCGTGACCCTGCTCGAAGCCGACGAGCGTGTCACGGGTGCACTGCAATCGCTGGTCCTCGACCATGTCCTCCTCGAAAGCGGGACTGCAACGTGGCTCGATGCTCACGGCCACGCCACGACCAAGCCGATGGCCCAGCTCGCCCCGAGCATGCGCGCCCTCGACCGAATCGAGGTCGCCCGAGCGTTTACCCCCTGGCAGCACCAGAGCCTGCTGTTCGACACGCCCGAGTTCATCGACGACGACACCACATTGCTGGTCCTGCCCGCCTTCGACGCCTTCTATGGCGATGACGACCTCCGTCGGGGGGAAGGCGACGCGATGCGTGAGGCAGGCCCCGACATCGTCGAGGCACTCGCCGACGAGCACGAGTTGCCGATACTCCTCACCCGCAAGCGCGTGGACTCGTTCAGCCAGCCCATGCGGGACCTCGCCGGCGAGGTACTGGAGTGCGAACGCACCCAGTTCGGGCCACGCTTCTCCGGCGGCGAGTTCGAGACGCTCGTCTACCCGCTCGAGAACGGGGACGTCCAGACCACGCTCGCGTTCTGCAGGACAGACACGCCGCGCTCGCCGAGAGCCCGCAACCGGAGGTGAGTCTCAGTGGGACGTACTAACCCGACCTTCAGAGACTCGCTGCGAGCGATGGAGAACTCCTGGAGCGACTACCGGCGCGCACTCCGCCGCCACGATTAGGAACACTTCGACGCACTGTTCGAGCACGCGCGAGCACACGCCGACACCGCTGGCTACCTCAATCATCGCTCCACGTCGGTTCCCGTACTCATGTCCATCGTCCTCGAACAGGAGAAGCGCATCACGGAACTCGAAGCAGCAGTTGAGGAACCGCACGAACAGGCAACCCACCCGAGGTGAGTCTCGTGCCGTACAAGTTCGACTTCATCAACGGCAAGGTGTACCAGTGGACTACCACCGAGGACGGTGCGACCTATGAAGTCGACGAGTCCTACACGCCGACGCTGTACGTCTCCGCGCACAAAGGCAGAAGCCTCACCGAGATTGAGCCGACGTTCTCGGAACACCCACAGGTCGAACACACCCGCTACGTCGAGGAGCGAATCAGCTTCCGCCACGAACCGTCCCGAGTCCTCCGTGTAGACGCCTCGAACATCGACGCAGTGAAGCGAATCGCCCGGGAGGTCGCGGCCTGGGCGGACCCAGGCGTCTACCGACTGTACAACGTCGACCTCTCCCGAGAGTACCGCTACTGTCTGGAGGAGGGTATCGACCCGACGCCTGCCAGCGACCTTTCTGTGCTCCGGCTTGATGTCGACGATCAGGCCCTCGCAAACGAGCACATCACGAGTCTCACCGTCGACGGTGAGACGCTAACAGGCGACCGCGAAGGCGTTCTTACGACGCTGCAGTCTCGGGTGGACGAGGTGAACCCGGACGTGTTGCTGGTGAACACCAGCGACGTGATTCCAGCGCTGTTCACGCAAGCGCAATCGGTCGGGTTCGACGACTTCGAACTTGGGCGGCTGCCTGGTGAGCGCTACCAGCAACTCGCCGGACGGTCGACGTACACGAGCTACGGTCGGGTCGGACACTCGCCAGCCCGCTACAACGTTCCCGGTCGTGCCATCGTCAACCGGTCGAACACGTTCACGTGGAACCAGACGAACCTGAACAGCTGTCTCGACCTCGTGAGTCGCTCTCACAAGCCGCTGCAAGAACTCGCCCGGTCCTCCATCGGCTCCATTCTCACCGCCATCCAGATTCGAGAAGCACGGAGTCGTGGGGTACTCGTGCCGTGGCACTCCTGGCGGCATGAGTTCCCGAAGACGATGCGCCAGCTCCACGACGCCGACCGCGGCGGGTTCACGTTCGCCCCCGACGCCGGGTTCCACGAGGACGTCCACGAACTCGACTTCTCCTCGTTGTATCCCAATATCATCGTCACGCGTAACGTGAGCCCAGACAAGATTCGCTGTGACTGCCATAGCAATCGGGAGGATGTGCCCGGGCTTGGCTACTCCATCTGTGACGAACGCGGGTTCCTCCCCGACGTGCTAGAGCCACTCGTCAGCGACCGGGACGACATCAAGGCCGAACTCAAAGAGGCCGAGGACCCCGAGCGAATCGAGGCACTGGAGGGGCAGTCGAGCGCCATCAAGTGGATTCTGGTGTCGTGCTTCGGCTACCAGGGCTTCTCGAACGCGAAGTTCGGGCGCATCGAATGCCACGAGGCAATCAACGCCTACGCTCGTGAGATACTGCTCGACGCCAAGGACACCTTCGAGGCGAACGGTTGGCGTGTCATCCATGGCATCGTCGACTCCATCTGGGTGACCGCCATCGAAGGAGAGGAGCAGACGCCGCTGGAAGAGCTGGTCGACGAGATTACTGCTGACGTGGGTATCCGACTGGAGTACGAGGCCGCCTACGACTGGATCGCGTTCGTCCCCATGCGCAACAGCGACGCCGGCGCGCTGACGAAGTACTTCGGGAAGGAGGCAGGCGTTGACGAGTACAAGTTCCGCGGAATCGAATGCCGCCAGCGGAGCACGCCCCAGTTCATCGAAGATGCCCAAAAGGACCTCATCGAGACGCTCGCCGAAACTAGGGATGCCGAGGCAGTGGTCGAACGCCTGAAGACGTGGTTGGGGAAGCTCAGTCGGGGTGATGTTTCGCCCGACGAGTTGCTCGTGAAGAACCGCGTCTCGAAGTCGCTGTCAGAGTACAGCCAGTACACCCGGAACGTTGCCGCGCTAGAGCGAGCGAAGCACCTCGGGATTCCACGCCACCCTGGCCAGTCAGTCCAGTACGTGGTCGTCGACGACGACAAGAAGTCTCCTGAGCGCGTTCGACTGGCCCACGAATCGCTCGAAGAGTACGACGACGGGTTCTATCGGACGCAGTTACTTCGAGCGGCAGAGAGTGTGCTCTCCCCACTGGGCTGGCGTGAAGGCGCGATTGAGCGGTATCTGGACGAGTATCGGGATGTATCTCTGGATGCGTATTGAGATCTGCAGGAACCTATATTTGGGTGTCTGACTTGCTGTCACAAAAACCCTATAGACAATAGATACCGCCAGCCTTGGACGTGAGGTTATCTAGTCAATTTATAACTGACTGAGAACATGTTGGCGGTAATGAGTTTGAAGCATGTCTGTTTGCTAATCCTTGTTGTAGTCTCTTTTGCGTCAGTGGCCACAGCAACACCGAGTCACTCAGATAAGGCCAGTTCCAGCCAGATTGAGGCTGAGACGACCAGTGGCGCACTTATGCCTCTGTCACCGGAGATGGAAGCCGAGTACCAGAGTGTTCAGGAAGATTTCGCCTCGATGTTTGGTCTCGAGGTCCGGTCGAACACCTCTCTCCTGATGCAGCCTGATGGACGTTCGTACCTTGTCTTCCATAACTCGGATGACCTTGCTGGGAGGGCGACAGTGACCGGAAGGACGTTCACACCGAGTGAGACACCAAACGACGGGGGCGTCATTTTCGCAGACAACATCGAATTGTCGAGGTCAGGCGACACAGTCGAATTGTCGACTCTCATCAATTCGCCGAATAAGTACGAGGCACAGGTGGTTTCCGTTACTGGGAACTTCAGCCAGATTGCGGTTGAGTCCGAGAGTCCAGGTGATATCGGGTCGACCGTGTCTGGTGGATATCTTTCTACCGCTCGTCGACCAGTGGACAGGGTATTCAGAAAACCAACTGTAGGAGCTGTCGCAGGGGTACTGAACACGTCCTCATCTGACTTGGGGGGCTCTACTGCGTTCGAGTCAATGAGTTCTGAAATGCTCCCCCCTGTTTTTGGAGACTCCATTGCGCCTCTCAGCCTCGATGATACGATGTGGATGAGCAGCGAGGCCACCGTCCAAGTCCTCGTTCTTCCTGAGATGGGCGGAGAACGAGTATATGTGGCCCTCGATGCTACCCCAGTAGCCCAAGAAACGACGGTATCCAATTCGGGCGAACTCTCTGGCAAGGTTGTCGAGGTCTCCGGGAACTACGTCGGTGGACAGGTGAGCACTAAGCAGGTCCTAGTCAACTCGCTCAGGTGTGCACCGGATTCGATAGCGAACCCCGTCACGGGGTGTTTCCCGCTCGTCACGGACACAACAGTCCACACTGGCATCCTAATGGGCGAAGATACCGATATCCCGGTGGTGGGCCTATCGAACAAGAAGATCGATGGTGTCGCTAACCCCGAGACTGGGGAGTACGTGATTCGCGGCCGGGTCGTCAGTTCGGAACAGGTGTCTTTTAACACGACCTCCCCCGCCGTAATCGTCGCCTACGATATGGACCGAACTGGTGATCTGACTATTACCGGAGACGCGAAGCAGAAAGCCGAGCAGCTCTCCAACCAGATTCGGGAGAACGTCACTTCTGCAATAACGAAACAGGCTCAGGAAAAGCCCGCGCAGTGGGGAAGCTCTACCCCTAACCAGAAGCAGAACGCCGAGCGGAAGCAGAGCACTGCAACGACCAAAACTCAGGAGCAGCAAGAACAAACCCAATCCGCGAAGAGGGCAGCCAAGACGACAACTGAACCGATGGTCGTCGAAGTAGACTCCCCGAACGAGATGGACTCTGGGCCGAGCTTCTTAGACAAGTTGGGAGACGCATTCACTCACATTCTTGTGAGAATTGCTTTCGGGTTCCTCGCAATCACGTTCGCTCTCTCTGGAATCCTACTCGAAATCATGCGGGGTATTAAGAAAGCGACGAGCAGTGAGGAATTGTCGACTTCTGGCAAACCAGCACAGATCTTACTGGTGTCTTCAATTCCGATGTTCATCGGAATCTGGCTGGCTGGTGGGCATGGGATTTTCTTGTTGATTGGAGCTGCTGCTATACTCTCGATTGTAATGGGGTCGCTTGTGTACGCCACCTTCGAAGCGTTATAAGGGCGTTTTAGCGAAACCTGAGTATATCCTATTGAATAAAAACAGATTGAGTAACGGGTGTTAGCTGTCAGGCTCTAAACCAGGCTCCTCTCGAAGATTGAAGTCCGGTCCCCCGTTTCAATGAAGCCGAATCCCTAGCACCGATAGGTGGTCTACGACAGTCGTCACGACAGTCAACTTGCCTACCTACGTGGCACTGCTCCTAGTTCGTCATGTGAGACGAGAGCCAGAGGTTCAGTCAGCCCACACCAATATTTAGTTCCGTCTCCCAAGTGAGGTGGAGGAACCGATTTAGAGCAATCCGAGCGCGTCAGCGCCAGCCATCACGGTCGTCGTCATCTTCGTCCCAGGCTTCATCAGTCATCGTCGGGGAGGCCACACGGTCGATCCAGTAACCGATATGCCATCCCAGTGTATCACCGTCTAAGTCCTCCACGTAGATCGTGACCTCAGTGTAGTACTCCAACGCGTCGTCCGTATCTGGAGAACGGCCGAAAGCGCGAGGACAGCTACCAGCATGGAGATTGCAGACGTCTTCCGGATCCTCTTGAACCACAATGTCGGCTTCTGCGTCGACTCCAACGTATTTGAGACTGAGTTCATCGGGCTGACTCTCGCGGCTATTCAGGTATTCCACCACTGCTCTCGTCTGTTCCTCCATTTCCGCACTCGCCGACTCAGTGACTCCGACAGTTATCTCGGGAGATTCCCAGCCGATCGACCGGTTCTGAACGTCTGTCGCGGGTAGCGTGTCGGCGACTTTTGACTCGTTCATCAACGGCATCGGTTCCTCTCCGTGAGAGAGACCCAGAACATGGCCGAATTCGTGTTTTATTGTTTCTGTGATTGATTCATCGGTATATCCGTCAGCAATTCTGACGAGGACGTCATCTCCAGCTGGTTCTGTTCGCTCAAGGTTTGGAGCACAACCTAGCGTTTCTTTGTCAGACGGTGTGTGTCCACACGTCTCGATTGAGTCGACGAGGTGGACCTCGACGTCAGGGCTGGCCGCATCCGGTTTCAACACCCAGTTGATGTCATAGTCCCCGTAAGTCGAGTTTTCCCAGTACTCGAGTGATTCCTTGACGAGCGGTTCGATATTGCGATCTGACCCTGTACCGTCCGTGACTCCAACAATCACCGTGTCCTTCGACGGCCATGGGTCTCGGAGAGCTGGTTCGTCTATACTCCCGCTATTGTAGTCTTCGGAAGAGTATCCGAAGATTCCAGAGAGTGCTTCTCTTGTAAGCAGCTCAGTATCGTTCCTGGTGTACCGATTTGCGACTTCGATTGTAATCTGGTCCTCGACGACTTGGCCGGTCGTCACCCACTCACTACAGAATAGGAATGTATCCGGACTATACCCGCCGTCACAGTTCGCTATGGTCGATTTGTACTCAATCAGGACATCAGGATCGGCCGCCTCGGGTTTGAAAACCAATTCGACGGGGTTCTCCCTGTACTGTGACGCCGCTTCACGGTTGTCCTGCCAATACGCAACCGCTTCTCTGGATATCTCAGTGAGGTTAACTGTCTGATTCGGAGGCGCTGAAACTCCAACTGTGATCGACCTCGAATCGAAGGGGTTGATTCGAGGAGCCTCAGTCGTAGTCTGAGTTGGAGTAGTTGTACCCGTTTCCGTCGATTCAGAGCTAGACACAATGGTGGGTGAACTAGTTTCATCAACCGAAGTCGCGCCTGGAGTAGTTGTCGTCTCCGAGCCTGAATCAGTTATTGCACTACACCCTGCGAGCAAGAGTAGTATAATCAGGAGAGAGACGAGACGCTGGTTACGCATATAGGATATGTTCGTTAATTGTACTATTAGTTCTGGTGGGAAACCGAGAACCAACAACCTCCAATAACGCACTAGTTCGATTACAGGTTATTTAAGCGAGGTACAGCGACGGCTATCTGGAGTCTACTACCAGACCTCCGGAGAATTCGACTCAGAAGACGCACCCGGTTTCGCCGCCATCGTGCTCATGCAATCGGCCTCACGCAGATCGGTACCATCAGCGTGTACAGATTCAGCCTTTCAGACACCGCGTTCTCGCTCGGTAGCCATACCATCAGCTGGGCCGCCTCGCTCATCATCGCTGGCGCGGTCTGTATCTCGGTCACCAACGAGGTCGAACTCGGCGACTGGATCGGGATGGACTCCGACGGAGACGACCCCAGAACAAGAGCAAGAAACAAAGATAAGGAGACCAATATTGGATAAAGACGGTCACCAGCGTAGCGCTCCAGATTTCAATACTGGTCCTGGACCTTGTCAATCTGGCACTGCGTACAGAGGTCGTCCGCGAAACAGCTGATCTCGTCGTATGGACAATCGTGGTCGGGAATATCGACCGAGAGCCGTCGCTTGGCGTTTTTCCATTCGATCTCCCAGGCCTCGATGTCCATCTCTTCGGAGTTGAAGACGATATCGTCATCTCGGTTCTCGATTTTCACCACTGTCTCGGAGTCGACCTGTTTTTCGTGACCGAGATTGCTTCAATGTAGGAATTACAGGCGATCTGGTCTCGTCCAGTGGCGTCGCTGAGAACTACGACCGTGATTCGATTATCGATCGATTCCGTCGGTCGTAATCCTCGCGTCATGTAGTCTGTTGTTGAGACCGGTTTCACTTCAAATACAGGTTCAGGTGTTCTTCGAAGCCGGTCGGAATCCTTTCTCGATGACGCCGCTCCGGCACTTGGTGACCTTCTCGATCAGGCCATCGTCGGCGAGCGACTCAAGAGGATGGTAGACTCGCGAGTGGTCGGCCCCCAGCAGGTCTGCAACAGCGACGTACTGGACGCCCATCTCCTGGTCGCACTGTGGATCGTACACTACCCGAAGCGCCGACAGCACCTCCTTGCGTGTGATCTGCTCATTCATCGCTGACCTCCGCATCGGTCAGTCGCTCAGTGCACGTTGGACATTCTTTCTGTCCCTCGAACTCGAACCGCGTGTTGCAAAACGGGCAGTACACGCGACGACCCTGCGGTGGGGACATGGGTGTCTGGTGGTCTCGAACGTCGGAGGCCGAATCATGCTGTGACATGGGTGGTTCTTCCTCAATAAACCGAAGACGAGTGAGCCATGTAAGCGAAACCGGGGTGTTTCCGATATTGCCAAAAAAGTCAGAACCTGCTAATTGCGGACTCATGTGCCCGTTCTCGGGACCCTATCCGGTTTCCGAAACTTTGCCGATACTGTGTGGCTGTAACGATTGCACGGGCTAGGAAACTCTTTCAATTACCGTTCGATTCACCGGAGAGAATTCCCAGCCTTCTCGATCCTGTTTTTCTGCGCCTCAGGGGTGAGTCGCTCACTCAGAGTGCCTGTGTTCTCCATGACTGGCAGACAGACCACCCTCGATAGCGCACTGTTCATCGAACGACCGAGCCCGCGAAATCCGCCAGCGACGAAAGTCGAACTCTGTGAGCGTGCGGCCGAGTACGCACGAACCGTTGACCTGGACGTCGACCTCTCGCGGATATCGTGGGAGGTGTCGACGCAAGCGAAACGCCGTGCTGGTGCCTGTCGCTACAAATCGCACACCGGCGAGATTACGATTCGACTCACCTGGGCAGCGTACCAGAAGTTCGGCTGGGAGGAGTTCACCCGGGTCATCCGGCACGAGCTCATCCATGCCTGGGAGTTCCAGCATTTCGGCGAGTCCACCCACGGGAGGCGGTTCAAGCGGAAGGCCAGCGAACTGGACGTCGACGTCCACTGTCCCAAGTTCGTTGAGGCGCGGTTGCTACTGGAGTGTGAGGACCAGAATTGTGACTGGGAAGCGCGACGGTACCGGGCATCGAAAGCCGTAAGCCAGCCAGAACAGCGACGATGTGGGTCATGCAACAGTCCATATCACGTTACTCACGTCGCAACCGGACGGTCCTGGCAGACGAGCCGCGAGTATCGACAGATTCGGAAGGAGATCGGAGACGAGTGGTAGGATTGGCTCGATATCCAACAAGAACCCCATAAACGAGGTCAAAGACAGAGTCGACGAACTAATCAACCAAGACTAGGTGTTCAATGAAAAGACAGTGCACAAGGACCGGACATTGTGGTCGTACCTGACGATGCTACCGTGGACCACGAGGTAATCCACGAGCGATGGGGCGACCTCACTGAGTAGCGAACGGTGCGTCGAGACATCAGAGTTCTCAAGCAGGCTATCCAGTGAACAGAGTTGATGCGAGATGACCGACCACGGGGCTTACTCGTGCCAAATAGAACCCTCGTCTTCTGAGAAATCCTCTCTCTAATGGTCTCGGGGATCGCCGATGGCGTCTTTGATTATCTCACCTTCAGCTCGATGAAGGACCCCACTGATTACCGACTTATTGACTTCCAGTTCCTCAGCAATATCGGTTAACGAACATTCTCGGGGGGTGTCATAGTACCCACGTTTAATCGCGGCAGTGAGAATCTCACGTTGCCTGGCCGTGAGTGAATCGAGGACATCGTACCCATCGGTGATGGAGAGAACATCATACGTGATACCACGTTCATCAAGTGATTCCCACATTGCAGCCATTTTCGATTCAGGCATCACGAACTCGATGAAGAGATATCCATCACGGGCAACGACAGGAGTAGTCGGATGGTAGCCGATATCTTGAGAGACAAAGTACCCCTCTGGTGGCTGTCCTTCGAACGTAACGACGATTGTATCCTCGTCCTTGTGCAGGATCTCAAGAGTCTGTGCATCCCAGTGCGTCAATGCTTCTTGGACGAAACGGTCTGGTTCATCAGTTCGAATCTCTATCACGCTACATACTCCGTCGTCCGTTGGGTAATTGGCTAAAAACCGGATAATTGTGTCAGGGAAATACTTGGCGACTGCTTCCATATCCGGCAGCGGTCCAACCTTGAGACGCACTCGCGGCATGGTCCTCTTTGGTTCTCCAACGTAATGGGGGCAGAGGTAAACATGTTCACCTGAACGGCTTTCGTCTCTTCTGGACTCATTCGAATTGGTGAAACAATTCGATGGAACACACAGCTGAGATTGGCGTTTCCACGATAAGTCATTGCACACTGATAGTTGGTGACCAAGAAGAGTCTCTCCAGTTCTACACTGAAAAATTGGGCTTTGAAAAAATAGAAGATATCCCGATGGGGGACGACCGGTGGCTCACCGTTGCTCCGTCTGGCGAAGCGCAGCCACGTCTGATTCTTCGCTCACCAGACTGGTTCGGGGGAGTCGATGAGCAACGGTATTCGGGATTGATCGGTCACAATCCGATGCTTGGTCTCAAAGTCGAAGATTGTCGTAAAGCGTACGATGAGCTCACAGCACGAGGCGTGAATTTCT
The DNA here is from genome assembly GCF_026616195.1 of Haloarchaeobius amylolyticus. NCBI lineage: Archaea > Methanobacteriati > Methanobacteriota > Halobacteria > Halobacteriales > Halorubellaceae > Haloarchaeobius > Haloarchaeobius amylolyticus. Next base: position 410,684 of record NZ_JANHDH010000003.1, on the reverse strand, counting down.
CCAGCGAACCCGAAGAAACGAGTAATGGGGTAGAAGCGGTTCTCGAAGACAACGAGCAAAACCAATTGCTCCTCTTCGAAGAAGTCACTAAAAAATAAACCACTAAAGTCACCGACACGTTAGCTGTTGGGGAGCACAGCGTGGTATGGAAATTCAGGTTCAAGGAGGCATAACGGTACAATCGTCGCACCTAAGAATTCCTCTCAGGTCAAATCAATCCCGCCGCCGACTGCCTTTATTCTGGGCCACTATCATTCTTGAACGAGTCTGCGCTTGATATCGCCGCGGAACCAGTAAGCAAGTGCCGAAACCCCTGCAATCAATCCAAGGATGACCACCGCTTCGAAGTGACGACCTGCGGCAAAGCTCTCACCAGCGAAACTCGTCAGGACGTAGGCTGGGAGTCTCCCGACCACAACAACCACCAGAAACGTGGTAATCCGAATTTTCGTGAGTCCAGCGAGAAATGAGGCAGCGTCGTCCGGCGTACCCGGGATTGCGAAGAATACCAACAATCCAGGCGCGCCAGCCTTACTGACGAATGCATCTAGTCTTGAAACAATGTTCTCGTGGAGTACGCGCTCTACGAAGGGCCGACCGTATCGCTTCGTAATCAGAAACGTAAGTCCGCTCCCGATGGTCACCCCGATCATACTGTAGATTGTCCCCCAGACAGGACCGAAGAGATACCCTCCGAGCAGTACCATTATGTGCCCGGGAATCGGTGCGATGATAACCTGAAGCACCTGAACGAGCACGAATACAAGTGGGGCAAAATATCCAAAACCACCAATCCATTCACGAAGGTACGTTGGATCCAGAATCGCCGATGAGTATTGATGAGTAAGATACCCTGCAATGGCCGTAACTCCGAGGATGGTCGTTAGTAGCGCGATACGCTGGCTCCGACTCACAGATGTAGCGAACAGTTTCATACTCCCAGTAACTCAAATCTGATACCCCGCACTCGATACAGCGAGATATCGTGCGACCAGGGCGACCGGAATCAACGGAACCGCGGTACCGGTACCAATCAGCAGGATCAGGATTCCAATTTTCACGACAAGGCTTGAATCGTCCCAGACCGCGACAGTGACTTGGTTGAGCCCATTCGCGACGCGCTTGCCACGATTTCGGAACTTGTCTGGGATCAATACCATTGACTCCTCCCCTGTTCAGTAGCCACCCAAGTAACCGCCTCTATGTCCATAACGGAATCTCTCATCAGTTCCGACAAGCGGGGAAACCCGAATCAAGATTCACGTATACATGTTGTCGTTGGATAATCCAGGAATTTCGCTGCTCCTACCCTCCTCACAATCAGATGTGCGGCTCTGTCGAAATCTTCGGCCACTGATAGCATGTTGAGGCCGTGCTGAATACAGAGTGCGTATCGGTCACGGGGCATCCGGGAGGATGCCGAGTTGTCTCATCATGCCGAGTGCATCGTAACTCGCCCATCGTTCAGCGATCATCCCGTCCTCGAGACGGGCGATGATGATCCCTTCCGCATCGAAGCGTTGCCCGGTCGGTTCGAAGCCCATGAACTCCCCCTCGTGAGTACCCCGCATTCGAGCACGGAAGACTACTCTGTCACCTTCCGCGATCATATCCTCGATGTCGTATTGAAGATCGGGAAACGCGGCCAGGTACCGTTCGTTGTACGTCTTGAAGGCCTCCCGGCCGCGAACATCCCCGGTCGGGTCGTGGAGAACCGAGTCCTCGGTGAACAGGGTGTCGATCGCATCGACGTTACCGTTCTCCCAGACCTCCTCGACAAAACGAGTAACGACGGCCTTGTTCTGCTCAGTTGATGATTTAACGGCCATGGACCCTATACGCTGTACTCGTAGATAGCAGTATTCTCTGTGCCTGTCTCCTTCGGCAATAGAAATGTGCCCGCAGAAATGGGCGGGTTGTCGTCACCGTATCGAGTCCTGCTCGATGGTTCGCCGTGATGGATACATCCTCTCGGCCTTGTTTGAACGCATGATTTCACGGGTGTGAGTCCTCGATGGCGCGTTCGATGTTGCGGACCGCGGATTTCATGACAATTTCACGGAATTGACCGAACCAGGTTCTCGCCCAGAGCGTGTCACCGTATCTGCACCGGAGCCGAAAAACACCGATTCAGCGTTTGAGCGTTGATTATACGCCCGATCACGGATGAGAAAATTTCGTGCCCACCCCCGGAACCCGGGATCTCGCTGCGGAATCAGCGGTGTGACAGCTTCCGCTCGCAACCGTGTGCGAATCTGCTCCCAGTCGTAGCCCTTATCGGCTGCTACAGCCGCCAGCTTATCTAAATTCCGGGTTAGCACCTGCCAGCCAACCTGTGTGTCGTGTGGTTGTTTCATCGAACAGTGTATATCTAGAATCGCGCTGGTCTCGCAATCGATCAACAGCGTGGTCTTCACGGCCTCGAACGTGTAGTCGGTGCGTTTGGCGTAGTGCTGGCTGGCTTGGACGCGATCCACGCCGGTTGCGTCGATTGCCTGAACATCACCGAGCTCGTACAACTCGACAGACTGATCGAGGATCGCCCGCCACCGCTTCATCGGAATCGACTGCTTTCGCGTACACACCGTCGAGAAGTGCGGAACCGTCTCAGGCGTCAAGTCGAGCAAATTCGCCACTCTTGGCATCTCGCGGAGGACGTCCATCAGCTTCCGGTACGGATGGCCGAGATACTCTTTGAGCCCCTGAACGGCGAGGATCACCCAGTCAGCGTAGCCTTCTTCACCCGGACGGTAGGCTGGAGCTGGCGGGCCAACGACGGCTTTTTGAGCGAGCGATACAACCATCTCTGTGAAGCGGGAGGTCTTCGTGTGCACAACGAACCCGTCCCGCTTCACTTCCTAGTAGATTTGGTATTTCTCCGGAGCTACTAGCACAGCGATACGAGGTCGATTGACTCTACGCTGTTAAAGTTTGAGCGTCTAAACAAGGCCCATCCTCTCTATTTAGCACGCAGTTTCTATCAATTTCTGAGGGTTTCAACAGAGCCAGATGTTCCCATATCCAGATACCTATGATGAACACGTTCACCAGAGACGTTATTGTTGGTGTGACTATCTGTTCCGGATGATATCCATGGATGAAGTCACCCTTTCTGGTACTGCGTTCGAAATCGGGCACCAATACGGGACTATCCTCAGAGAACATGGGTTCGAGCCACCAGAAGTCACACCCACTCAGAGACAGTTCGTTATAGATTGTCTACCGTACGTCGAGAGGGCTGCACCTGGTATTCTTGATGAGCTCCGTGGCATCGCCGACGCAGGAGACTGGAATCTCGAACGGATCAGAGCAATACCAATTGCGCTCGGCTGGGACCATGGGTGTACTGTCGTCTCACTATCTGGAGAACACTGTGCCGATGGTCGACAGCTATTCGGACGGAACTACGATTTCTCGACGGAATTCGCCGATTTCGCCACCATGTTTCGGACTCAACCTGCGAGGGGGTTTTCCCACGTCGGGTGTTCAGACCACTGGACTGGGCGACACGACGGCGTCAACGAAGCCGGTCTTGCTATCGGCCACAGTTTCGTTCCTCATAGGGGGTTGAAACCGGGGCTGATGTTCTCTCTTGCGGCTCGGACCGTGCTGGAAACGTGCCAATCTGTTGGCGAAGCGGTGGCGTTCCTTGAAGATGTAACACATGCACGAAACACGAACTTTTTGTTGGCTGATGGGTCTGGGGCGATAGCGGTCGTCGAGGCAAGTCCTGAGACAGTTACTACATCATATCCCCAAGGGTTCGGTGTAGTGACCAACCACTTCCAATCAGACTCGATGACTAAGTACGAACAGGAAGACGGTAGTCGCTCGAGTAGTAAAGAGCGGCAGGCGTCGATCACTGAATGGGTAGAATCAGCGGGTTCTCCTCTCTCACTCAGCGACCTGAAACAAACGCTCTCAGACACTGAAACTGGTGTCTGTGCTTGTTCGACACCGGATGAATCGACGGATGTGGAGACGCTCTGGTCGTGGGCGATTGCTCTTGACGGGCCCGAGGCGTTTCTCTCCCATGGTCGCCCTGATCGGGGCCCCTACACAAGCGTTGATTTGTGAAATTGTGGCTCTATCGAGATTCTCGGGCACGGACAGTTCAACGACGCTGTGCTATATACAGGACGTGTGTCAGGAAGCGATGGCAGAATACAGGTTACTCGCCGACAGGGGTCTGTTGGTGAGTGCGCAGTTGCCACGACCCGTTGGCTTCGACGTACGTCGTGGTGACGAGAGCGGTGTACTCAGATCCATCCTCACTGCGTTCTGCAACTGCTCGGTAGACCACCTGGACGACGTCGTCATCGACTTCGACCAGTCGCTCCTCGTCGAATTCGATACGCTGCCATCTGTCGGCCCCTCCAAGAGACTCCAGCACCGCCGACCGCTCTAGTATACCAGTCGGTTCGGGAAATACCATCACAGCATCCTCCGAGAGTGCGTCCTGATAGAACTCCTTGTCAGCGTTCCACAACTGCCGCTCCAGTTCCAGTATCGACTCCTTGATGCCCATATTCGAATACAGAAGAGCTTTTAGAATAATTGTACCGCCAACACGAGATCGGGACCCCTGGATGCGAAGGCAAGCTGTGATGGCGTCTACGGGACTCTAGCTGCTGCATCCATCCTCTCGATATCACATACTGTTTCACTCATCCCTTGACCATTCCAACAAAAGCCAGTATCGTAACTTCTTATTCTACTGAGAGAGCCAGATGGACTTTCGCACCAAGGACCCCAGCGACGACGGTAGTCACAAATCGAACCAACATGGTCAAATCAAGGGCGCCGAACGCGAGGCCAAGAGTTCCGACGACAATACCGACTCCTGCTCCGTGACTCGTCGCTGTCCTAGATTTTACCTCTCGGGCGACCCATGCAGCCGAAACCCCTGTTATCAGAATCGTCAGAGCGGGAAAGAGCAGTGCGCCGGACACCATAGAGAATTGCTGGATTGCCAGTTGATCGGGCTTGCCTCCTGACCCTGCGGTTCCGACGAGCGAATACCCGACGATTACCGCGACCAAAACTCCCATGGATATCACGTGAGTTACAACGCCACCGGCGACGATTCGTTTCCAGTGAAGGTCTCTCATTTTCGTCATTCACTGTAAGGTGTTTCTGTGGGGGAATCAGAATTCACGTCTACATGTTCATGTCACACCGGCTCGGCCCAGTCAACTCTGTAGGAATAGATTTTTTCGAAGTTCTCCACTCCCCGCTTCAGGAAGAATGGAAGAATAAGATCCCGTATTTTTCGAGCGACGATGTTTGACGGTGCTTTCTGATTGCCTGTCTCTCGAGATATCTCAACAATCTCTTCGACCCGGTCTCGTCGCAACGATTCGAACCTCTCGAACGCGTCCTGGGCGTTTTCGAGGTCCCGTACACACTTTGCCAGAACGATTGCGTCTTCCATGGCGAGCGACGCCCCCTGTCCAACGTGGGGAGACGTTGCATGGGCAGCGTCACCGATGAGACAAACTGTCTTTGTATGCCAGGTTGGAAGCGCGGGCAGATCGTATACTGGCCACTTCCCGATTTCACCGTCGGTCGAGCGGATGATTTCGGTGACTTCCTCGTGGTCGTCCTTGTGAAGATGAAGCAATTTCTCTTTCCACTCTGCTTGCGGAATGGTCTCCAGTTCTGCTCGATCAGGAGCCTGCTTCCGCTCGTGATTCTCGAACCAGAAAATCTCTCCCGTTGGAACCTTTTGATACCCAAAGAAACCGTCCACGCCAAACGTCATCCTCATCACGCCATCCGACTGTGGAATCGAATCGTTGTGCGTGAACGCCCCGGAATCGATTATTCCCGTATACTCTGGTTCAGGGGCATTAGGGAACATCGAGCGTCGGGTCTGTGAATGGATTCCGTCACAGCCGACGAGGAAGTCTCCGTGCGCTTCTGTACCGTCCTCGAAGTAAGCAATCGCCATGTCATCGTGTGGCACCTGAACGTCTACCAAACGCTTTCCGAACTCCACCGTGATGCCACGCTCGGTGGCTGCTTCCCGAAGGGCCTTGGTCAAGAGCCCGCGTTTAATCACAACCGTTTCCGAGGGATTCTCACCGAGTCTTTTCTGTTTGTGATTCTGGAAAACCAGGCGATTCGACTGGTGGCCGTTTTCGAGGACCTCGTCTTCGATGCCGAGAGTTTCCAGAACATCCGTTCCATTCTTTGCAAGATTGAGGAAGAAACCCTCCTCATCTCTGGGTTCTGACCGTCCCTCGTAGATGATTGGCGTGATGCCGACTCGTTGGAGATACATTGCGAGAACCGGGCCAGCCACGCCACAGCCAATTATCAGGGCTTTCCGATCTTCGTTTGACTGGGTCATCGTGACCACCGAGAGAGACTGGATTCGATTCTCCGTGCTTCGAAATCAACGCCTTCAGGCACTGTTCTGCTATCGGGTACTGATCTTTCGACCATCAGAAAGTAACTGCAGTCGGTTTCGCATCAGCATTCAGATGAACATGTTGATGAGGAAGTCTCGATGCTTCCCTTCGACCACAGGAGACCATGACTGGGTCAACCACGTCCTTTCACCACAGAGATTTCACCGCGGGGAACGAACCTGGTTGATAATGTGAACCGCCCCGGGGGTCAAGCCCCGAGGCACTCGCCTTGTTTCCTCTGTAGACCAGCAAATGTCCCACCTGCGGTACGGGAAGCCCCGCCATCCACGGCGGAGAGGATGTCACAGATATTCACAACACGGTATCACCGTGTTCCCATCTGATCTCGAAATTGGAGCAAGATAGACGCTAACTCTCTTGGGCAGCTAAGCATCGGCAGATGCCCTGAATTGAGCGTAATAACCTCGTTAGTCCCCAAGGTTTCCGCGCTGGTTACCTGTTGATCAGGGTGGATAGACTCATCATTTTGAGTTTGAATGTACATCCGGAGAACGTTCGGAATACTGCCGTTCACTGGGTCGGTATAGAGATGGCGTGATTCTGGGACGAACCGAGAAATCACATCGTCTGCCTGCTCGTCAGTCAGCTCTGCACAGAGAGACCGCTTGATGATTCGCTCCGGTGGCTTCGTTCCCACAAGTCGCATTATGAACCTCTGGACTACCTGTTCGTGGAATGGGAGACAAGACATGAACGACTGACCGCACTCTGGGATGGCTGCACACAGACCGACAAACCCTGCGGTGCAGTCAGAAAGACGGTCTGCGACTTCCACGCAAATTGAACCCCCTATTGAATGACCAACGAGAATGACAGTGGAAACATCCCACTCCTCAATCTGTTTCACGATGGCTTCCACGTAGTCCACCAACTGGAGGTTGTCTCGTACCGGCTGCTCGGCTGCTCGGGCCGGAAACCTGACTGGTAACATCGGAGCGTCAACGAGCGAGACCAACTCTTCCCAAATCCATACATCGAATCCAGCGCCATGGACCAGTACGAATCCGATATCACAATCGGTCGCCTCAGAGAACTCGCTCATCGTACCGCTAGCCTCGCAAGAGGGCCGGTGCAAGTTTTGCGCCAAGCACTCCTGCCCCAACAGTGAGACCAAACCGAATCAACATCATCACGTCCAGAGCTCCGAACGCGAACCCGACTAGGCCAGCAAGAACACCCACTGCAACACCGTGGATAGTTACTGTATCAGAGTCAACTCGCTGCGCGACCCATCCCGCTGCGACTACAGTCAACAGAATCGTTAGCAATGGGAATATCAAGGTGCCAGAGATGGTACTGAACTGCTGTAAGGCACCACCGTCTGGCTCTCCCCCCGTTTGGAATGCAAGGAGGAAGGTGTAGGCTACAAGCCACGCGATTAGAAGCCCGGTCGAAATGACGTGCGGGACGATACCACCAACGACGATTTGTTTCCACTGTAAGTCCGAGACTGTCGTCATCGACTGGGTGAAGACCGGAACAAGGAATCAGGATTGAGGTCTACATGTTCACCGCCTCAATTGTCGTAGTGTTTCACTCCACCACTCTGCTGTCTACAGACTCCGAGACAGGGAGGCGCTGAAGCCAACATGTTTACCTGAATATTGACCGCTGGAGAGCGCCCACCTCGATGCGAGAGATGAAGTTCACTCGAAGGGAGTCTGTAAAACTCGGCTTGCTGACTGGTGTAGGACTTGGTGCCCCTCTCGGGAGGGTCGCTGGGCCAGTAGAGCGCCTGGTAGAATCGATGAACATAACGAGTCCCCGTGTCGAGAAGTTCGAAGTTCCACTACCTGTCCCTCCAGTTCTAGAACCAACAAGCTCAGACGAAACGACCGACTATTATGAGATTACACAGCAGAAGGGAACAGTCGAAATCCTCCCAGGATACGATACTACAATCTGGGGATACAATGGAATCTTTCCAGGGCCTACTATCGAAGCTAAAAGGGGACGAGAGGTAGTCATCGAACAGCGGAACGAACTCCCTGTGCCGGTCTCAACGCATCTCCACGGTGGGGTGACACCCCCTGAGAGCGATGGGTTTCCAACGGACCTCATCCTGCCACCTGATTTGTCGGTAGACGATTTACCAGGGCATATCTCTGGAACCGTCGCCGGTGTTTCACACGGCTCGAAAACGTACAGGTATCCAAACGAGCAACGAGCAGCAACCCTCTGGTATCACGACCACAGGATGGATTTCACCGGTCCACAGGTGTACAAGGGACTGGCAGGGTTCTATCTCATCCGCGATGACATCGAGGACGAGCTACCGCTTCCAGATGGAGAGAAGGAAGTACCTCTCATGATCGCAGATCGAACGTTCACCGATGACGGTGAGATGTACTATCCATCGGTCGACCCATCGCTGTTGGGTGACCACGGAGTGCTTGCCTCAACGAGTTTCGGGCCGCATACCGGTGTCTTTGGAGACACGATTCTTGTCAACGGGGCACCGTGGCCGCGTATGGAGGTCTCGAACACGAAGTACCGTTTTCGGGTTTTGAACGCCTCCAATGCACGGGCCTACGAACTCGCACTCGAGCCGTCGCCATCGGAAGGGAACTCATTCGTCCAGATCGGCAGCGATGGCGGCCTCCTTTCGGAACCGATTCGTCATGACGAGCTTCGCGTATCTCCTGCCGAGCGCTTCGACGTGGTTATCGACTTCTCGCAGTACCCAGTCGGCTCCGAGATCACACTCGTAAACCGTCGCGGAGAAGGACGTGTGTCGGATGTGATGCGGTTCGAGGTCGTCCGAGAAGAGGAGGACGAGAGTGAAATTCCAGCGCAACTCGCTCCACAACTCGACTTCCCGAGTCCTGGTGAAGCGGAGACGACGCGACGCTTCTTTTTCATCGCGGGGATGCTCGGTGGAATGTCGACGATAAACAACAAAGGGTACGACCCCGAGCGTATCGATGCGAAACCTCGCCTCGGCGCTACTGAGATATGGGAATTCGATGCCGATCCAGCGCATCCGATACACATGCACCTCGTTCACTTCAAGGTGATTTCGCGTAACGGTGGTCCCCCCGGACCGTATGATGCGGGCTGGAAAGACACTGTGTTCCTCGACGGTGGGACCGTGCGGGTGGTTGCTAAGTTCACTCCTTACCGGGGTAAGTACGTCTTCCACTGCCACAATCTCGAACACGAGGACATGATGATGATGGCCAACTTCGAGGTGGTCTGAATGAGCGTTCTGGAGAGGGAGTCAAACGAGCTAGGATCTTCTGGCGATGTAGCCCTTCGCTACTTCGGGGCAGTACTTGCTTTCATTTCACAAGCGATTCACCTGTGGATACTCCCCGAAGCATTCGTTGTTACACTCTTACCCGGCTTGTTCTTCCTCTTCGTAGGGATTTTCCAGGGGGTACTTGCTGTACGTCTACTGTTCAGGCCCGGGAGATGGACACTACGCCTAGGCATTTCGTTCAACCTTCTGCTCACTGCCATCTGGGTAGTCACCCGGTTCGTAAGCCTGCCCGCTCTCACTGGGTCAGCACAAACCAAGGTAGGATTGCTTGGTGCCATGGCGATGGTTGCACAAATAGCGTTGATGGTGTCAATAATACTGTTGATGAGAAACGATAGATAGACTAACGTCAGTCACCTCTCGAACGTTCTACATCTACCTCAGAAGTGTTCTACTCAAAATTTGCCCCTCACACATGTTCTACGCGTCAAAACGAGCCCCCTGATTCATTCACTTCCCGTCGTCTGGATTACGATCCGAAAGCGACTGCGACAAACTATCGAATCGACTTTGCGCCTTCTTCTTCCGTTCTTCTGTCTCGACTGGCTGGTAGGCAAGGACGGTCTGGTCATCCTCACCAACTCGAAGCGTGAAGATCGCGTCCTGGTGTCGGCCCTCCACCGGGAGGAACGCTTTTGGAATGACGAGCTCCTCGACGACCTCGCCCCCTTCCTCACAGAGCAAGACTGCCTCCTCCTCCTCGAAACGGTCGAGTACCGCAGTGTACGTCTTCTCGGTCATCAGTATGCTTCCTCTAGGACTGTCTCGCCGTTATCTGTTTGCACGATGACCGTGTCCCCGTCGTTGTTCCAGATGGGAGACCCGCTGCCCCAGTAGAGGTCGGTATCAGTGTCCTCGCCACTCCCAGTATGCAGCGTCACGGATGCGCCAGCCTCCAGTGTGAACCCATCAGGGACCGTGTAGCTGTTCCCAGCGGCGTCGGTGACCGTCCACCCCGACATGTCGACCGCTGCATCGCCGTCGTTGCTGAAGACCACGTACTCGTCGTTGAGGTTCTCCGATTCGGTCCCCTCCGCATCGGCGTGGACGTTATCGACCGTGATGCCACCGTCAGTCGCGACCGGCGTTGCCGTGTACTGTTCAGGTGTCCTGGTAGCCCCACTAGATTGCCCCGACGAACCGTCAGCTGCAATCGTGTCCCGGACGGTGAGCGACCCCGTAGTCTCAGGGGCGGTTGCCGACCCATCCCGAACACTGGTTGCCACAGTCGGTGCCTGTTGTTGCGTCGCGATGGACAGGGTTTGGCCGTCGGTGACTATCTCTATCGACCCGTGGGTCGCCGTCCAGTACGTCGGCACGGACCGGTCAGCGAGTCGCTGAAGGACCTCCTCGTGTGGGTGGCCGTACTGGGAGTCGTATGCACTGGAGATGATTGCGACCCGCGGTGAGGCCGCGTCGAGCAGCGCCGCACTGTTACTCGACCGACTTCCGTGGTGGCCCGTCTTCAGGACGGTCACGTCGAGCTGATCACGCTGGTTTGCGAGCAGGTACTCCTCAAGTGCCTCTTCGCCATCGCCGGTGAACAGGAACGAGACACCGCCATGCTGGACCCGGAGCGAGAGACTGTTCTCGTTGCGAGCCTCGTTCGCGATATACCCCTCAGGTGGAGCGATGACGGAGACATCGACGCCCTCGAATGGGATTCGATCACCAGCACCTGCCCGGTAGAGCGGGACGTCGTACTTCTCGACAGCATCGAGGTATCGGCCGTACGTGTTCGACGACGAGGCGATACCGGGGTCGTAGATAGCCCCGACGCCATCGTACTTCGTCTCGAACGTCTCGATGACAGCTGCGTGCCCGCCGATGTGGTCCGCATCAGCGTGGGACGTGACCAGATGGTCGATTCGAGTGATTCCCTTCGCCTCCAGATAGTTGATGACGTACTCCCCATGGTTCCGCCAGTCCCCAGTGTCGATGAGCATCGTCTCATTGCTCGGTCCAACGAGCAGGATACTCGTGGACTGCCCGACGTTAATGTAGTGGACACTCAGCGTTCCGTTCGCGGTCGCTTGTGTTTGCGTCGCTGTGCCGTCAGTCTCCGGTACTTCACCTGGTCCGGTGGTTGTCCCGTCAGTGGTCCCTGGTCCGCCTGCGCAGCCTGCCAGCACGACCAGGCAGACGACGAGGACTGTCCCCCAGGACCGCGTCTTTCGCATACGTGACCTCAGGCAGCAGCGTCGCTTATTCCCTCCGTTAGTTTCTGTTTCCTGACCAAGGACCCCACTACTTCCGCTGTTAGGGTTTCGACCTGCATCTTCGAGTTCACGGGCAGCAGTGAACTCGGACAGAGGTTAACCAACGCCTGTTGGTCACGATGGTGGTCTGTTGGTTAATCGACTTCGGTCCTGCATCCACGACGCACAGCATTATTTCGTCCCCCGAAGGGTGCAGGGAACCTCTCGAAAATACCCTGCAGAACAGTGATTGCGATAATGTCGACCGACCATATTTACACAGCGACCGTTGTGGCATTGACGAAGAATTGGGAACTGAACAAAAATCAGCTGGAATTGGTAATCTGGGTATGACTTCAGACCCTGAACACCAGATCGACGTCTTACGACAGAAACTCGAGAATCGAGAACGCGATGTGAATGATGCTGACTGCGAGGCCCTCCTGAGATTCAGTGACGAGCTGTTCCTCATCCCCAGCCAGGTGGGTCACCTTCGCCACCTCAAACTCCTCAGGCACAACGTCAGAATGGCTGAGCATGCTGGTTCCCTCGTCAACGCGCTGGAGGATGAAGAGGCGGCCAAGGATATCGTCCGATGGATTCATCGGAACTACGACAACGAAGAGACGAACCGGGACTACCGGGTCGCGTTGAAGCAGTTCGGACGGCGGGTCACGGACGAGAACGGCAACAGGCCACCCAAATCGATGGAGTGGATCCCATCGAACACGTCGAGCACGTACGATCCAGCTCCTGAGCCGAGTAACATGCTGAAGTGGAAGGCAGACGTCCTACCGATGATCGAGGCAACGCTCAATCCTCGCGACGCCGCTCTCATCGCTGTCGCCTGGGATGCAGGTGCTCGCTCAGGAGAACTCCGGAGTTTGAGACTCGGTGACGTCACCGACTACACTCACGGCTACCAGATCACGGTCCAGGGGAAGATGGGCCAACGCTCAATCGGCCTCATCCCAAGCGTTCCATTCCTCCAGCGCTGGCTCGAAGCACATCCTGGTGGCCACCCCGATGACCCACTCTGGAGCAAACTGAACACACCCGAGAAGCCGAGTTACAACGCTCTGGCGAATATCTTGAAGAATGCCGCTGAACGCGCCGGCATTACGAAGCCGGTGACGTTCACCAACTTCCGAAAGAGCAGCGCCTCGCATCTCGCCTCACGTGGCATGAACCAGGCGCACATCGAAGACCATCACGGCTGGACGCGTGGCAGCGACGTCGCCTCCAGATACGTGTCCGTCTTCGCTGACGACTCAGCCCGAGAAGTTGCTCGCATCCACGGACTCGAGGTCGATGACGAAGACGAACCCGAGCCAACAGCCCCGATTGAGTGCCCCCGGTGCCATCAGCGAACGCCGCGCGAGAAGGACCACTGTATCCACTGTCGACAAGCCTTCACGAAGGAGACAATCGTCGCAGAACAGGAGAACTGCAAGTGGTGTGGTGTCTCGATCACAGACTATCCGAGCCACATACCAGAGTGTGCTGCTGTGAGCGTTGAGGATTTATCGGAGTAAACGGAGACCGCGACTTAACCAACAAGATCGGGAGGAAAGTCCGGTTGTTGGTTAACTCGAAGGGGATCAGGTATTCTGCTCCTCAACGGCATTTTTTCGCCCCCTGAAGGGTGCGGGGCAGTGCTCGTGAGCGCCCTGCAGAGCAGTGATTTCGATAATGGCGACCAAACACATCTACGCAACTGGCTTCGACGAATCTGAACGACTTCCAATCGACCTCCCGTGTCCCGAGTGCAGTGGCAGCCTCGAACGCGACCAACGACAGACCTACTGTACCGAGTGCGGGCTAGTTATTCGGGAGTACGAGATCGACCACGGGCCAGACTGGTTCGACTACCAGAACCAGGAGTCGAACAAGCACGTCGGCTCACCTCTGACGCCCGCCAGACACGACAAGGGACTCTCCTCAGAAATCGGGGAACAACGAGACGGGATGGGCAACCGACTTTCCGGGCGGACGAGGCGACGCTTCAGCAGGCTCAGGCGACACCACAGCCAGGCCCGCCAGCCGACGAGGCGGTCACGAAACACTGTCAGAGGGCTCATCGACGTGCGGCGTGTCACGAGCGCGCTCGGGCTTCCAACGAGCGTCCGTGACCGGGCAGCGTCCCTGTTTCGAGAGTCGCAGTCCCGAGGGCTCCTGCCAGGCCGCTCAGTCCATTCCTTCACCGCCGGGAGTGTGTACGCCGCATGTCGGTGCTTCGACTTGCCACGGACACTGCAGGAGGTTGAGAGCGTCGCTCGGTGTGACCGCTCCGCCCTCCGGAACGCCTACCGCGTCATGAACGTCGAGCTCGGCCTTGAAGTGACCGCCCCATCACCCAGTGCGTTCCTCCCACGGCTTGCAAGCGAATTCGATATCTCTGATACCACCCGTCGTGAGGCGTTCGTTCTCGCACGACGGCTGGAAGATGCAGGCGACGTAATCGGGAGACATCCCGCCGGCGTCGCCGCTGCATGTCTCTACGAAGCTGGCCAGCAAACCGGGGAACGCATCCTGCAGAAAGAACTGGCGACCGAAGCCGGTGTATCCCCGCCCACGATTCGGAATCGCCGCGAAGAGGTTCGAGAACACTGCTGATAGAGCGTTTCTGAACATCTATTTACTAGGCCTGAACCAGGGACTTCTTCAGAAATTTTCGAACGAAAAGACCAGGCTACAGCAAGAAAAAGAGAGATTTCCGTTTATGAGACGTCGAGGGGCACCTATGAATACAGGTTCTCCCGACGCCCAACCCGATGTATCCGGATCACTTCTGCGGCGTCATCGATATCCACGAAGGCCCGAAGGCTGTCCCCGATTCGCAGCCGACCATCAGGATGACCGGCCATTTCTCGATAATCCCAGTCCCGCGGGCTGCGAAACTGGTTGTGGGCGATCCTGTGGAGCTTCTTGTGGACATACTCTTTCTCAACCTGTCCAAGTGATTCCATCGTAGCGGCGCCGTCAGCCGTGAATGTGATTCTGTATACCATGATTCTCCTCTGTTGTAGAGCGCGTTGCGACACGCTGACGCCAGGTTGACTTCTACACCCGATTCTTGAGATGACGCGTAGCCAGGTCCGTCAACTGCGACCAGTCCCGGCCGACGGTCCACTTTTGACGGACAGAACCGTCAGCAGGATTCCAGTGATAGAGTCTGAGACATTCACCCTTGTACGGACGGTCCAGACGGACTACCGCAACCCAGCGAGTTTCGTCTCTGCGGACGAGTACGTACTCAAGCGGAGTCAGACGAGAATCGAGAGGAAGGTTCCCCGGCGGTGACTGACCCTTTCGTCGCTCGAGCTGGGTCACGGCGTTTAGCTCAGCAGACCAATAGTCCGGACGCACACGCCACGTGTGTGGGTTTGAGTACCCATGCTTGTTCGCGACCCAGCGCTCCATCCGGAGCCGCTCCTCTTCGGTCTTGTCGTCACGGTCGCGGACGAGTCCGGTCCACCAGTCACCCGAGACGGCAACTGGAATCGTATTGAGTACGGTTCGGTTCGACTTTCCTTCGTTCGGTGGGCAAGTCATGTCTACACTCATACCTTGTCCAGAGAGGGGTTAAAACCAATTAAACACCACATAGAAGGCCTGAAGCGCAAATTCGCCCCAAAGAACAATTTTCAAATATATTATTTTTGTTATTCTGCCCTTCTATTGCGGGCGCGGTTCACGCGCTCGTGAGCGCGCTCGCGCAAGTTCGCGCGCGCGAGGGAAGGGGGACTTCAGCCGATATTCAAAAAGTATGACTAATCACGAATTTCGCCCCGAGAATCGTATATAAAGCAGGGTCTGGGAGACGATTCAGTCCTCGAATATTCTCCTTCATGCTGGCGAAATCGGGTTCCTAAGTGGAGGAATTTTATCGCCCCCTGAGGGGTGCGGGGGCACGATAGCCTCTCGTCGATTCCAATGTCGGAAAATCCACTCTCGAAACTCCAATACCTGACCCGCGTCGGAAAGCGAGCACAGTACGAAGCCTTCGAATTCGAACTGACCTCGACAGGCGTTCGCGTCCGCAACTGCAGCCACGCGAATCCGGGCAAGCACGAGTACCTCGTCACCGTCAACGACGGGGTCCCGACCGCGTGCACCTGTCCTGCCGACGCGAACTACGAAGGAGCCTGCAAGCACCGCATCGCGGTCGCGATTCGACGGCCCGTTCTCGACTCTGCAACTGAGAACCAGCTCGTCGCCGACGGCGGTGCTCGACCAGTCGAACCCAACTCAGAGACCAGGTCTGCACCTGACCCCGACTGCGACTGCGACACCCTTCCCGACGACAGTCCATGCTGGCCGTGCTACCGCGACGGCAAACGCAACTTCGACGACTGACCGCTCACGCTGCCCGCTATCACCGACTTAGCTGAACCCTACTCAATACAATGCACAAACTCATCTACGCACTCGTTCAGGCATCGTCCACCGAACACGCCCTCGCGAACGCCCGCTCCGTCTTCGACCACCTGGTCGGCGCTCACCCAGACACGTGCCCCGTGTTCGACTACTACGTCACCTTCGACGACCACGAAGCGTCCCTCGCCGGGCCCGCCCGCTGGGGCGACCTCCCCGTCGCAGTCTCAGCCCACGCACCCGCCGGCGCCGAACTCATCGAGCGTGGCTGGCGTGCCACCCGCAACGAATTCGAACGCAACCTCGACATCGCCCACGACGCGCTTGCCAACTACTCCACCGACGAAATCATGGAAGACACCGACCTCGTCAGGCACGCCTTCTACAACGTCGGCCGCTACCAGGGCCCGACCATCGCACTGTACGATCAACACGCCTGCGGCATCCGTCACCGCCGTAAACTCGACGCCGTTCTCGACACCGACGACCTCTGGGTCGTCCCCGCCGACGTCCACTACTGACCTGCGACTACCCCCTCGGTGGGACGACTAATCGCACCTCGAGAGCAGTACCCTCACGATCAGACCGGACCTCAACCAGGGTCGCCCGACCGTCATGGCCCGAGCGCCGCGATATCCGCACCGACCGTCGCGAGCGCGTCGGCCGGGTTCGGGTCGCTGTCGGCGAGATGCGTGTAGTGGTGCTCCGGGATACGTGACAGCGCGGTAGCGATGGCCCCGCTGTAGGAATCGACCCCCGGTTCAGTCGGGGTATCGCCGCCCCAGACGTCCCGGATGACCGTCATCGAGTCGATGCGCACCTCAAGTTTGCGTGGTTCGTAGCGGGTTAGAAGTTCGGCGAGGCCGAGCTGGAGGGCGACGTACTCGGCGGTGTTGTTTCCCGAGTTGGAGCCCACGGGTCGGCCGAGACGGGCGAGTTCGTTCTCGTCGGCGTCCATGATGACGGCGCCCGCGCCGGCGGGCCCGGGGTTGCCGCGTGAACTGCCGTCGACGTAGAGGATGAAGTCGTCGCCCGTCGCTTCCTGGACCGGCGGCCGGGCGAGTTCCGACGTCTGCAGGTTCTCGAGTGCGCGACGGAGTTCGGTCGGGCTGGTCCCGGGGTCGAACAGCCCACCGAAGCCGGGGACGGCGTCGTCGATGGCGTCGATGGCGGCCGCCACGTCGTAGCCGACGGCGGCGAGTACCTTGTCGACGAGACCGGCGAGTGGCGAGAGGGGCTCTGCCGGGAGGACCTCCTCGGTCACGGTGCCACCTCTGACCGGCTTCGGTCGCGGGTGCTCTCACTCTCGCTCTCTGAGATCATCGGAAACCGGCCACAGCACTGCATATCCGTCTCTCGGTGGTCGAGCGGGATAATCCCTTCAGGTGGGACCGAATGCGAGCCATCCCGGACACGGCCAGGAAGTCCCGACCGAGTCGGTGGCCGCCTCTCGGTGGCCTCCCGGTCAATCGTCGGACGGTGCTGCCGCGGTGGCCGTCCCGCTCCCGGCCGTGGCGACGGTCTCCTCGTTGGCGGCGACCCACCGCAGGAGCAGGAACGCGAAGACGTACTTCGCGACGATGTCGAGGCCGGAGTACCCCCACGAGGTGAGGCCCACCGACTGGACGAGCGCGAGGCCCTCGACGCCCACGGCCCAGACGATCGGGTAGCCGAGCCACAGCACGATGGTCAGGGCTCTGAGCGTGCCGAAGATGTCACTGGTGCCTGCCCTGGCGGCCGACTTCGGCCACTCGACGACCAGCCCGTAGAGGACGACGAGGAAGAACGCACAGCTCACCACGTAGAACAGCCACCGGAACAGCAGCGAGGACGTGACCAGCGCCGCCGCGAGTCCGGTCACACACATCGCGATGTCGGCGGCGATGACGGTGAAGAGGCTCCCGCGGTCGACGTCCGCGAGGAGGCCGAGGGCGAGCAGTATCATCGGCGTCGAGAGGGTCCAGGTGAGATAGCGACCCCACTGGCTGAGCACCTCCTCGCCGGCCAGCGGGTGGCCGGCCGGCATCTGGATGTACCCCGCGGTCAGGCCGGAGGCCAGGCCGAGGTAACTCGATATCGACACCAGCGGTATCAGCAGCGTGGCTGCCCAGATGAACCGGGCACGTGGGGTCGACACGTTGCGGCCCATGTAGACGAACAGTAGTATCGACAGACCCGCCAGCGCGATGTTGACCCACAACGACGAACTCAGCAACGCGTCGTTCCGTATCTCGGACAGGACGTCGGCCTGGGTCGTCTGGAGCAGCAGTCCGGTCGTGGTCACTGGTACCAATCCCATACGGTACCGGTCAGTGCTCTATATCTATAAATAGGCGCCCGAAATGCGCGATAATCCGGAGAAATAGTGGCCGAACGTTCAATTTATATCTGTGCCCACCGCGCCGCCAGGCAACCGTGAGACACCGCGCTCCGGTCGCTGGGCAGGACTCGAGACTATGTCAAGAATTGAAATTTTCTGGTTGTCTGTTGGCCAGTCCGGGGCGGGTGCCTGTCTCCATGGTCGTGGTGGACCGCGCGATTCCGTCTGGACTTGGGGTGACAGTGAGAGAGACAGAAGGCTGCTGACGACGGGGAGGGCTGACGTCAGCGGGTGGGCGGTGGCGGTGGGGAATACCACCATGGACGGGAGCGGAGGGGACTGCTTCGATGCACGAACAGCCAGCGTCGGATTCAGTCTGACGGACGGGTAGGGGTCGATGGCGTAGCACTCACCTGCTCTGGTTCGGTGACGACCAGCCTGACCTGGGGTGTGCCGTCCTCGAACTCGAACGTCGCTCGCTCGAAGGTCGATTCGAACACCTTTCGATGGTGGCCGTCTTCGTGGAGTTCCACGTCGGTGGCGACGAGGCCGTAGGACTCCAGACGGTTCAGCCGTCGGTAGATGGTGGACCGTGATGCCTCACAGGCCTCGACGAGGTCACGGGCGGGTCGGGACTCGACCGACAGGGCCTGGAGGATGCGACTGGCGTAGTCGTCGTCGAGCAGGTCGAGCAGGTCCATCGGGCTGGCCTGGTCACCGTCGGCCGTCACGACCAGTTCGCGGTGGGAGTCGGTGGGAGCACCGGTCGTGTCGGCGACTGCGGTGGCCTCGTGTTCCTGCGTCTGGTTCGACGTGCCAGCGTCGCGATGGAGCTGCGTACTACTCGACATGGGGAGCACCTCTGCGGTCGGGATGGCTTCGTACAGGGCGGCGCACGGAGCCGGTCGTCGAGGTGTCGACGTCGGCCAGTCCGTCACGGGTGGCTTCGACACCATGGGGGCATTCGTTCGTGAGTGGCGGGACCATCGCATCTCGTACTCTGGGCCATAGCAACTGGAAGGTGTCCGCAACGTGCGTAGTCTGCGAGAGGGTGTCACAGCTATACTGATAGCCCCGGTCGGAGGCCGCCGTCGAAACGGCGTGGCCTCGGATACGACAGGAAGGCCGCCAGCGCTGGCCACACCCCGCTCTCTCGGGCCAGTCAGACCGCGCCACTTCCGGAGTCGTCCGAGTCGAGGAGCAGGTCGAACACCTTGCGTTCGGCCAGCCTGATGTGCTTGTTGAGCGTCGGCTGGCTGATGCCCATCTCGTCGGCGACCTCCTGCCCGCTGTGCTCACGCGGCCAGTCGAAGTAGCCCATCTCGTAGGCCGCCTCGAGCGCCTGCTGCTGGCGGTCTGAGAGACGCTGTTCGAGTCGGGCACCGACCTCGCCGGGGGTCGAGTCGGTCGGCTGGTGCTGGCGCTGGGCGACCATCTCGATGCCGGGGATCGTCTCCGAGAGACGGTCCACGAACCGCCGCGTGTTCGCCTCGGTCGGGAGTTCCACGACGAAGGTCGCCAGCTCCGGCGTCGCGTGGCCGCGGCGGAGGACCCCACCGTAGTCGGAGATGATGGACCCGAACCAGCTGGTCCCTCGACGTTCGACGACGGCCTGGTCGACCGAGTCGTTCAGGACCTCGGTCTCGCCCGGCAACACCCGGTCGGCCACCGTCTCGACGTCATCCGGGACGTCACCGATGACGGTGTAGACGACCGAGAGGGAGCCGTCTCGTCGACGGACCGTCCGGTCGTGCCGGACCTGGCAGCCCGTCTCGGTGGCGAGGCGAGCGAACGGGACCGAACAATCGTCGTCGTCGCGGAACTCGAGTTCGAGGGTCTCGTCGGACTCGAGCGCCCGTCGCCGTTCGATGGCCGTTATCGCGTAGCCGATGGAGGTGCCGAGCTGGTCGATGGACTCGCGGCCCGGTCCCTCGAACGCCGTCGGGTCCGTCGCGTGGATGACGAGCACGCCGTGGGTGATACCCTCGTACGAGAGTGGAATCGCACACACGGCCTGGATACCGCGCCGGAGCAGGTCCCGTCGCCAGTTCTCCCCCGTCGTTCCGACGAGGTCGGTCTCGACGACCACCTCGTCGGTCTCCCACGCCTCGAGCGCGGGATGCGGGTACCCGTCGCGCGAGCCGGCAGCCGTGACGGTTCGCTCTGCGTCCTCCTCCGTGATTCCCGCCGTGGTGCGGGGCGTCAACCGGTCCGACCCCGGCTCGGTTTCGGCGGTCCAGGCGGCCGCGAACGGCCCGATGCCGACCAGCCCCTCGCAGACGGCGCGCTCGACGCCGACCCGGGTCGACTGCTCGGTGATGGCGACCTCCACCTGTCGGGTGAGTTCGGCGATGCGTTCGAGCTGTTCGGCTCGTTCGGTCTGGACGGCCAGTTCCTCGCGCTGTGACTCCAGTCGGCGCTGGCCGACGAGGTGGTTCAGCCCGCCCTCGAGGACGGCCGCGATGAGGTGTGCCGTCTCGACGTCGACCCCGTCGTCGGCCATCCAGACGGTCAGCACGCCGTGCCCGGAGAGTGGCATGACGAGTGCCGACCCTTCCTCGTCGACCCCGGCGACCGCGAGGGCAGGGGCGTCTCCGACGGCGACGCGATCCGGCAACTCGTCGACGAAGACCTCCCAGGGGACCCGGTTCTCGGCACTCCACGCCGGCAGCGCGTCTGTCGGTCCGAGGTCGGCGGTGGCAGCGACCGGCGAGAGCGTCCCGGTCCCCTCGTCGAACAGGTGGACGGCGACGCTATCGAGTCCGAAGACCTCGGCTGCGGCGGAGACGGCGGTCTCGCAGGCGGCGACGGCGGACTCCGCGGTGGTCAGCTCCGCCGTCGCCTCCTGGAACGACTCCAGGGTCTGGCGGCGTCGCTGTCGTTCCGTCACGTCCCGACTGACGGAGACGACCCGGCTCACGTCGCCCGACTCGTCGCGGATGGGGTAGACGCGACCGTCTATCCAGCGGACCGACCCGTCGGCGCGCTCGACGCGGTACTCGTAACTGTAGTCGGCCGTCTCGGTCTCCCCGGGGTCGGGCCAGTCGTCGAGGCCGTCGAGGAACGCCATGAACTCCTCGCGGTCGGCCGGGTGGATCGTCTCCTCGAACGAGAGCGGGTCCTCGTACAGCTCCTCGACCGGCCGCCCCCAGATGTCCTCGTACGCCGGGCTGATGTAGTGCGTCTCTGCGAAGTCCGGGTCGGCGAGGTGGATGACCTCGTCGACGGCCTCGGCGATCTGGCGGAACTGCTGTTCGCTCCGGCGGAGTTCCTCCTCCCTGGCCCGGCGTTCGGTCACGTCACGGAAGTTCGCCAGCGTCGCCGGGTCGCCCTCGTGGGTGATGCGCGAGACGGCCAGCTCGAGCGTCCGTCGGTTCCCCGCGGCCGTCTCGACCTCCACGTCGTACTGCCGCGGCGGCGACTCCCCGTCGACACGTTTCCGGAACCGCTCCACGACGAGGTCTCGATGTGACGGTGCGAAGACCTCCTCGAACGACATCGACAGCAGTTCCGTCCGGTCGTATCCCGTTATCTCGGTGAACTGCTGGTTGACGAAGGTGTAGGATTCGTCCTGGACGACCGCCACCCCGTCCGTGCTCTGCTCGACGAGGGTCGAGTACTTCTCGCGTTCCTCGGCGATCTGCTGCTCGCGCTCGCGGCGTTCGGTCACGTCACGGGCGATGCCGAGGACGCGCGTCTCGCCGCCGATCCGCGCCGTCGTCAGGACGACCTCGAACCAGCGACGTTCCCCGTCGGCCCGCTGGACGGCCCACTCGAACGGGTCGACCGACTCGCCGGCCACGACACGGTCTATCAGTGCCTCACCGCGTTCACGTGTGTACCCCGTCTCGGTGTCGCTGATACCGTCGATGCCCAGGTCGACGATGGTCTCGCGGTCGTACCCGAGGAGGTCCGAGTAGGTCTCGTTGACCTGCAGTATCTCGCCGGTGTCGGGGTCGTGGACCGCGATGGCGTCGGTGACGCCATCGAATATCTGTTCGTACTCGCGTTCGCGGCGCCGACGCTCGGTGACGTCACGCGTCATCCCGATGTAGCGGTCCTCCCCGCCGATCACCGCCGGGGTCGCCTTGACCTCCAGCCACCGGTGTTCGCTCGACGCCGTCTCGACCTTCCACTCCAGCGTCTCTGACTCGCCGGAGTCCATCACCCGGTGGATGACCTCGCGCGCCTGCTCCTTCGTGTATCCCTCCTCGGTGACGCTGACGCCCGCGATGCCCTGCTCCAGGATGGTCTCCCTGTCGTAGCCGACCAGCTCGCACATCGCCTGGTTGACGTCGACGATGGTCCCCGTTTCGGGGTCGTGGACCGTGATGGCGTCCGTCACCCCGTCGAATATCTGCTCGTACTCGCGTTCGCGACGCTTGCGCTCGGTGACGTCGCGGGAGATGCCGAGCACCCGGAGTTCGCCGCCGATCCTCGCCGGGGTCGTGTTCACCTCGTACCAGCGGCGTTCGCCGTCGGCGTTCTCGACCAGCCACTCGACCGTGATCGACTCGCCGGTCTCGGCGACCTCCTGGATTATCGTCCGCGAGCGCTCTCCGGTGTAGCCCTCCTCGGGGACGCTCAGCCCCTCGACACCGAGGTCGCGGCTAGTCTCCTGGTCGTACCCGAACTCGCGGGTGTAGGTCTCGTTGACCTGCAGTATCTCACCCGTCTCGGGGTCGTGGACGCTGATGGCGTCGTTGACCTTGTTGAACATCTGCTCGTACTCGCGTTCGCGGCGCCGGCGCTCGGTGACGTCGCGCGAGATGACCAGGACCCGCTTCTCCCCGCCGATGGTCGCCGGCGTGAGCTTCGTCTCGAGCGTCCGTACCGACCCAGCCGCGGTCTCGACCTTCCACTCGACCGTCTCCGGCTCGCCCGATTCCGCCACCTCGCGCTGTATCTCGTACGCTCGGTCGGCGGTGAACCCCTCGTCGCCGTAGCTGAACTCGTCGATGCCCATGTCGAGGACCGCCGCCCGGTCGTACCCGAGGAGGGAACAAAGCGACTCGTTCGCGTCGACCAGTTCCTCTTCCCAGGGGTCGTGGACGGTTATCGCGTCGGTGACGCCGTCGAAGACCTGTTCGTACTCGCGTTCTCGACGCTTGCGCTCGGAGATGTCCCGCACCGACGCGAGGACGAACTCGGCACCCTGGAGTTCCACCACCGAGAGGTGGACCTCGACCGGGAACGTCTGGCCGTCTGCGTGCTGGTTCCGCCACTCGAACAGCTGTGGGCCGTCGGTGTCGGCCTGCCGTATCCGTTCGCGGGCTCGCTCGTACGAGTACTCGTCACCGGGTGCGGTGACCACGTCGACCGTCTCACCGACGAGCTCCTCGCTGCCGTACCCGACCTGTTCGCAGAATCGCTGGTTGACGTCCTCGATCTCGCCGGTTTCGGGGTCGTGAACGACCAGCCCGTCGCTGACCCCTTCGAACACGTCCCGGTAGGTCCGTCGGAGTTCGCGTCGCTCGGTCACGTCCCGCCACAGGCAGAGGACGAGCGGGTCGTCACCGATGCTGGCCGGCATTGTGACGACGTGGAACAACCGGGTGCGCCCGTCCGGGAGACTCCGCTCGACCTCGGTCGACGTGATCGAGAGGTCGTCGGGGATGTCCCCGAGCTTCTCGCGGAGCGATTCTCCCTCGCTCTCGCCGGCAGGCAGCACCGCTTCGACACCGTCGTCGAGGAGGCTCGGCCGGTCCGGGTAGCCGAGCGCCTCTGCCAACCCCCGACTGACCTCGACGAGTTCGCCGGTCGATGGGTCGTGGAAACTGGCCGGTGCCGCGGTCTCGGCCATCACCTGCTCGACGGCCGCATACTGGTCCCTCGGCTCGGCCGCCGCGTCGACCAGCAGGTCGGCGACCGTCTCCGGTGACCGCTCGAACGCCGTCCGCGGCAGCACCTTCGCTGCGCCCGCCGCCAGTGCGTCGACGTGGGCTTGCCCGTCACCGGTGTCGATGACCCCGACGACCGGAACGTCGTCTGCTCGTGCGTCGAGTCGCGCTATCGTATCCAGGTGCGCCTGAGACGACGACTGGACGACCACGGCGAGACTGTACTCGCCCGGGTCGACCTGTCCCCCCTGTACCTCGTCGGGACTCCCCGTGGTGACAGCGATGTCGGTCGCTGCCGACGCCGCGATTCCCCGGATCGCGGTGGCCACCCCCTCCCCCTGGCTGAGCACCAGTACTGGGGTGGCGCGTTCGAGTTCTTCCATACCTGCTTTCTCACGTTCTCTGACAGTAAAACCCCCGGGGGCCGGGGTTCCGGTGGCGGCTGCACCCCGGCGCGTTGCAGACCGAGAAACAGCGCGCCCCGTCTTAACCCGACGGCCCGTTTCGGATACGACCTGATGCCACCCCGCTTCGACTCCCGTCGCTGCCCCCCAGCCCCGGCCCTCACCGACCGGGTCGGTTTCGAGGGGGAGCCCGCGCCACACGTCCTCGTCGTCGGTGACACCGTGGCGGCACTGGCTGCCGCCATCGTCTTCGAACGTGCTGGTGCCTCGATCACGGTCCTGACCCGCCACGGCGGGTCCCCCTCGACGACCGGCGCCGTGACGCTCACACCGGCCGCACTGTCGATGCTCACGACCATCGACCGGACGGACCGAATCGAACCGGCAGCGACCAGCATCACCGAGGCCACGGTCTGTACTGACGACGGAGGGACTGAGGCGGTGACGCTGACCAGTGCGGGGTCGCGTTCGACCCCGTCCACCGTCGACCGTGGTCGGTTGCTCGACGTGCTCAGGCAGAATCTCGACAGTCCGGTCCGCCAGGGACAGGAGATAGACCACCTCTCGGACGAGGGCGACGGCGTTCGCGTGACCGACCAGCACGACGAGCCACGGTGGGTTGACCTCGTCGTCGGGGCCGACGGACCGAACTCGTTCGTCCGCACGATGACGGGTACGGCGACCAGTTCCCCCGCGGGGCTCCACGAATGGACGTTCCGGGTCGACCGGCCCGCCTGGTGGTCGGCCGGGCTGGTCGAGGGCTGGACCCGGCACGCGCTGGCGACCGTGGTACCGATGGGCGACGAACTCGGCGTCTGTCTCGGTGTCCACGTCCCTGCTGGCCGGTCTTCAGACCCCCGCGAGCGTGCCGAACAGGCCCTGATGTCTTTCGACGGCCGGGTCGGTCGTCTCCTCGAGCAACACCTGCCACCGGACGCCGTGTTCCGGTGGCTCCCGGACCCGAGCGTCGACCCCGTGTTCCGGGCCGGGCGCGTCGCCTTCTGCGGGGAGGCTGCAACACCAGTCGGGTACCTCTCCGGGTTGACCCCCGCGCTCGGGCTTGAGGACGCACTCGTTCTCGCAGAGACCGTCACCACGGTCGAGCCGATGGACGCGGCACTCGACCGCTACGAGACATGTCGTGAACGACGGTTGGCACGGCTCAGAGGGTCGACCAGGGCCGCCCCGCCCCACGAGCAGCACTACCCACCCCAGAGCCGATCCGGCCCACTCGGACGTATCGCCGCCCTCCGCACGGTCGGGTTCGGCGGCCTCCTCGACAGGACCGAACGGGAACCGGGACGATAGACGGCCGGGGCCCCAGCACAGTCGGCTCGATATCGCGCACGACTCAGGGTGTCACCAGCCCGAGCAGCGCCACGACCCCGAACAGCGTCGCCACGGCGACCACCGTCGTCGTGAGGACCGTCGCCGACGCGAGGTCGCCGTCACCGCCGAGCTCGCTCGAGTAGATGTACGTCGAAACCGCGGTCGGCATCGCGAGCATGAGGACCCCGGCACGCAGGGTGGTCGGTGCGGCGTCGAGGCCCACGAACACGAGCAGTGCCAGCAGTGGCATGACCAGCAGTTTCACCGCGGCGACGGCCCCCACGGTCGGTGGGTCGACGAGCCCGCCCTCGGACGAAAGCGACGCACCAACGGCCGGCAGCGCGATGGGGAGCGCGAGGCTCCCGAGCAGCCCGAGCGACTCCTGCGCCAGGTTGGGGAGGTCGACCCCGACCGCGCCGCCGACGAGTCCGAGCACCAGCGCGACGAGCACGGGGTTGCGGGCGACGCTTCGCAGCTCCTGCGTGACGTCCGCCTCGGCGCTGGTGATGCTGGTCAACAGCAACACGGTGAGCGTCACCTGCACGAGCGAGCCGATGCCGAGGATGACGCTCGCCTTCCCGGCCGTGACGCCGCCGAAGGTCGCCGCGACGAATGGCACGCCGAGGAAGCCCAGGTTGCAGTGGTAGGACTGGACGACGGCGACCCCACGACGGGACGGGTCGGCGTGGTCCCGGTGGACCAGCCAGCCGATGCCGGCGACCGCCACGAGGACGACCGTGACGCCGACGAAGAGCCGCCAGACGAGGACGTCCGAGAGCGACCGGTTCACCGTCGAGGAGAAGACGAGTGCGGGGAGCGCGACGTAGAAGGCGACCGCGGTGAGTCGGTCGCGACGACGCTCGGTCAGGATACCGACCGCCCGGAGCCCGGCCCCGACGGCGAGCAGGGCGAGCATGTAGGCGAGTTGCGTCGCGACGCTCATACCTGGGCTGAATTGGGGAGTGTGATTGGTGTTGTGGTCTCGGTTCGTCCTGCTGGCTGGTCTCGGCTTCGTGGCGGCAGGTCGACTCGCGCTGGTCTGCTCGACCCGGGCTGGTTAGACAGCAACTGTCGGTCTCTTTCCTCGCGAACTGTCTGGAGTGGCGCGCAAGATAGAGAGGATGTAGTCAGCACCCGACCTTCGTTTGTTTCGGCGTCTGTGAGCTGAATATGCCGACAGACCTTGAGTGCGAGTGATTCATCATCGATAATACCGATGTGGTAACATGGTGGAACAGGTCGAGCTTCGAGTCTGGAAGAAGTGGGAACATACAGACAACGAGGAGCCAGACGAGACGTATCGACTCGAGGAAGGAGAACTAATTATCGTTGATTTAGGCCCTGAAAGACTGTTTCAGTGGACATTAACTGGATTTCCAACGCACAAGAAACCGTATATTGAAGGTTGGACTTACAAACGAGGGTGGTCCAAAGGGCCATTCGAACTGGGAATCTCTGGCAAAATAGCGGGAATTGACTCCTTGGTACTCGAGTTCCATGGCTTCCAGTGACCGAAATCTGTAGCTACAGAACCGGTTGACAGAGCCCTCTGTATCAACCGAAGCAGCCAATCCTCAGTAGGCCACTGGTCGATACCCGATTCGCGCCCTGTATTCAGCAGAACGTACAGAACATACCAGTGATTCGTTGCATCTCTCGTAACTCACTCGAACTTCCTGTCTTCCGATTCGTTGGATCGGAGTCCACAGCGGAGCAGTTCGACCACGCAAACCACTCGTGTTCCGGTTCTCGCTCTAAACGATTCAGGAACACGGCCCCCGGATAGCCAACCGAAAGAAGAACCGATGAAAGCCGGGTTACCTCAGTCGTCGCCGTGGACCGTCCGCGTCTCCGTCTGCAGGTTCCGCGTGAGCATCACGGTGCCGACGCTGGCGAGGTTCTCCTCGCCCGTGGCGCCGATGACCGTCACGTCGCCCTGGTGGGGCACGCAGTCGAGTTCGACCGCGTACTCGCCGTCGTCGACCGGGACCAGCGTCCGGTCCGCGCCGGTCTTGACGAGGACGGATGCAGCGTTGGTCTTGCCCGAGACCGCGACGGTCTCGGTCGCCTCGTCGACGGCGACCTCCTCGACCGAGAGCGCCGGTGGGACCGGCGCGGCGTTGGAGCCGATGTAGCGCTCGGCGATGAACCGCGGCGTCTCGATGGGTTCGCCTGCGTCGATGCTGTCGGCGAGTCGGATGTACTGCGCCATGCTCCAGGCGAGGGGCGTGGCGGCGCCGGTGCCCTCGCCGAACTCCCAGCCGTACTCGGTCTCGTACTCGCGGTCCCAGACCTGCTCGGGGATCATCCGGCCGGAGTTGGCGAAGCCGGCCATCGTCTCCAGCAGGTTCTGCGGGGCGAGGTCGCCGGAGGCCGTCCCCCTGCGGAGCTCGTACTCGCCGCGCTCGCCCGTGAAGATGGGCCAGAGGCGGCCCTGTCCGAGGCGGTCGAGTCCCCACGGCGCACCCTCGTCGGGTTCGCGCTCGCCGACCTCGCCGTAGCCGTCGCCGTTGTAGCGGTACCAGGCGGGGCCGTGCGGGGTGTCGACGCGGATGGTCTCGTCGACGACCTCGACGGAGTTCTCGACGACCGGGTCGTCCCACGGCAGGATGCCCAGCCGGACGAGGTCGAGGAAGCCGGCGTCGACGATGGCGCGCTCGTCCAGCGTCGGGCCGTGGTTGGCGAGTTCGCGGCGGGTGCCGCTGTCGGGTTCGCCGTTGCGGGTGACCCGGACGTAGTACGGGGTGTTGTCGATGCGGTTCGTGCCGGTCGTGGTGGCACACCAGCGTTCGACGCCGCGGCGGTAGGCGTCGGCGTGGGCGAGGAAGTCGATGGCGTCGGCGGTCTCGCCCTCGGCGTCGGCCAGCCAGGCGGCACACGCGAGGCCGGCGATCTCGGCCGCGATGGTGCTCGGGGAGTAGCCGGCCTCCTCCTCCCAGCGCTCCTGCCCGCTGTGGGGGCCGGACCGGACGACGTAGGCGGCGGAGGCGCGGACCTGCTCGTAGTCGTAGTCGGCCTCCTCGAAGGTGATACCGTGGCGCTCCCAGAGCTGGTAGGCCATCACGGACGGGAAGGCGATGTTGTCGAGTTGCTCGCCGCCCCAGCGGGTCCGGCCGTCGAGGTAGGTGTTCTGGGGCAGGAAGCCGTTCTCGCGTTGCTGGTAGTTGTAGATGTACGCGAGCGAGTCGGCGGCCTCCTCGACCTTGCCGACGGTCTCCAGCGCGGTGAACACCTGGTAGAGGTCGCGGGCCCACGAGAAGTTGTAGCCGAAGTCGGTGGGTTCGTCGGCGGGGACGGCGTCGCCCCACGGGACCGACGGGCTGGCGATGCCGGCGCCGCGGAAGGTCTTGTCCTCGACCGCCTTCAACACCATGACGGAGGCGCGGTACAGGTTCGCGAGGTGCGAGGAGCCCTGCACCGAGTTCGGGAGCGAGACGTCCGCGACGAACTCCTGCCACGCGTTGACGTAGCCGTCGCGCACCGAGACGAAGCCGCCGTCGAGGGCGTCGCCGGCGGCCGTCAGGGCCGCATCCTCGTCGCCCTCGGTGGCGAAGCCGAGCGCGAGCGTGTCGGCGACGGAGCTGACGCCGGAGCCGAGCCGGCCGAGCAGGACCACGTTCCCGTGGGCCGCGTCGGCGGCGTGGTCGATGGCGGTCGCGTCGCCCCGGAACAGGTCGGCGACGTGGGCAGCGTCGGGGGTGCCGACGGTGGCAACGTCGAACGACCGGCTGGAGGCGAGGGCGACCGCGACCTCGTACTCCTCGCCGTCGGGGTCGACGATGGCGTTGTCGAGGTACTCCGGCGTGTCGTCGACCGACGTGAGGGCGTACTCGCTCTCGTCGCCGACGACCGCGGCCCGGTCGTGGGCGCCGCTGTTCGAGCAGGCGCTGTCGGCGACGGCGTAGACGTCGTACTGGTTGTCGTCGCGGGCGGAGAAGGACACGTCGCCGACGATGGCGTCGCCTTCGGGGTCGGTGACGTACTCGACCGACAGCTCCCACTCGTGGTCGTCATCGTCCTCCGTGATGGTCTGGCGGTAGACCAGCGCGTCGGTGCCGACCATCTCGGTGTGTCGCGAGAGGGTCTCGGCGTCGTCGTCGGTACGGTGCTCGTTGTGGGTGCGGGCCGCGTAGCCACCCTCGGAATCGACGACGAGGAAGTCGAGCGTCTTCACGTTCATCAGGTCGACGCGGGGGAACCGCGGCTCCGTGAGGGCCCCCTCGGTCAGCGTGAACCAGACGTGGGACTCCGGGTCCTCGTGGTCGGGGACCGTCCCGATGCCGTACTTCTCGCCGGTCGTCCACGTCGGCTGTTCGTCCGGGCCGGTCGGGGCCGCGGTCTCCGCGCCGAGTGCGCCGAGCTGGTCGAGTTCGACGATGCCCGCGAGCCGGAGGCCGTGGGCCCACGCCAGCGGCGTGGCGCTGTCCTGCGAGCCGTCGGCGAAGGACTGTTCGGCGAGGTAGCCGTGCTCGCTCACCAGTTCGCCGCCGGGCAGCAACGGTTCGAGGAGGCCCTTCGCCCGTTCGACGAGTTGGCCGACCTCGCCGGCGTCCGGGTCGGGGTCGTACTCGTCCAGCAGGGCGGCGAGTTCGGCGGCGCCGACGACGCCCCAGGCGGTCGCGACGGACCAGACCTTCGGGTCACCGTCGCCCTCGCCCCGCCAGTTGTCGCGCTCGTAGCGGGCCAGCCCGACCGCGTCACCGACGGACTGTTCGAGGGCGTCGAGCGTCGACTGGACGTGCGAGTCGAGCCGGGCGACCTGCGCGCTGGAGAGTTCGGCCTCGGAGCCGTGGTCCAGTCGCGCGTAGGACCGGTAGGCCGAGGCGACCGCGAGCGTCGCCACGTCGAAGCGGTCGTGGACCGGCTCGCCGTCGGCGTCGAGTCGCCGGGCGAAGACGCCGGCCTCCTCGTCCCAGAACCCGTCGAGCAGCTCGACGAGGTCGTGTGCGCCCTCGTGGGCGCGCTCGGTGAGGTCGTCAGAGACCGGGGCGAGCGCCGCGGTCGCGTACGCCTCCAGCGCGGTCGCGACGCCGTGGACGAACCGGCCGCCCTCGTTCTCCCAGACGCTCTGGTAGCGGCCGAGTTCCTCGCCGCGGAAGGTCGCGTCGAGGCCGTCGAGGCCGCGGGCGATGGCCTCCTCGGCCATGCCGCGGTCGGCCGCGCTCGGGTCGTGGGCCCGGAGGTACCGTGCGAGGTAGGTGATGGCGCGAGCGCCCTGGTCGGGCTGGTAGGCCTCGCCGTCGGACTCGAGGTTCCCGTTCGCCCAGCCGGGGGCGAGCGCGCCGTCCTTCGGCCAGACGCGCTGGGGCCACGTCCCATCCTCGAGCTGGGTCTCACAGAGGAAGCGAACCGCGGCGGCGTGGTCCGGCGCGGCCTCGCCGAGGTCGAACGAGCTGTCGACGCCGAGGAGGGCGTCGCCGACGACCGCGTGGTCGCGGAACCAGGTGTAGCCGTAGCCACCCGAGGACTCGGTGAAGGGGTCGTACTCCGGCGCCTTCATCAGCGCGCCACTGGGGGCGCGCAGCAGGCCGAGCGTCCGGAGGTCCGTCGCGATGGCGTCACGGTGGGGCATCCCCGAGAGGCCGTGGCGCTGGGACTCGGCGACCGCCCGGAGCGACTTGTCGGTCGGGTGGTGGTCCGCGACCGCTCTGAGGTGCGCGAGCGCGTCCTGTCGGTCGGTCTCGGTGCGGTCGGTGAGCAGCGTCACCAGCGTCGTGTGCGCGAGTTCGCCCTCGGAGTCGAAGGGGGCCGCGACCCGGACCGTGTCGCCGAGGGGGTCCCAGCCGCCGACCGCGAACTTGCCGAGGTCGCTCTCGCCGGTCCCGTTGTCGAGGCCGGTCGAGGCGGTCACGTAGTCGTGTTCGCGGTCGTGGTACACCTCGACCGCGTTCTCGTGGGCCAGTTTGCCGCCGGGCTGGACGCTCCCGTCCGGGACGAACGACAGCGACGAGACGAGGTGGGCGTCGTCGGGGACCGAGCCGCGCAACTCGACGTGGGTCACGTGCGCCCCCGAGAGCGTGAGGTCGTACTGTCGTGCGGTCCAGTCGTCGGCCTCGTGTTCGGTCACGACGAGGGTCGTGTCGCGGTAGTACTCCTGGCGGACCGTCTCGACCTCGTCGAGCCAGGCGACCTCGTCGGCCGACCAGACGCCGAACCGGGAGTCGTCGAGTCCGTACAGTCCAGAGAGTGGATAGGAGTAGTCGCGGATCGACCCGTCTCGCTCGACGAAGACGAGTCGGCCGTCGCCGCCGGAGAACAACCCGTCCGTCGTGGGACGCTCGCCGTCGATGCGGCGCCCCTGCTGAATGCGCATGGTTGGTACACCTCTCTCCCGGAGGTTGAAAAATAGTTGGTATCCGCCAATACCGGCCGTCTCGGGCGCTATACTGGCGTCTCAGGCCCTGACGCCGGCCGTCACTGCGGCAATCGAAAAAACAATACAACTCGTGTGATAGTAAACTGTATGCACCATCCTGGGCCACCCCGGTTCGCCGAGGTCGGCGATTCGGTCGAGCTGGCGCCGCGTGACCCGGACCCGTCCGGTTCCTACACGTGGCGCGTCGCAGACGCACCGGCAGCTGCAACCATCGACGTGGGTGACGACGCGGTCGAGCACGTCACCCCCGACGTCGAAGGCACCTACACGTTCGAACTCGACGCGCCCGACGGCACGCACCAGTTGACCGTCCGGGTCTACCACCAGAGCAGCGTCGAGCGAACACACGTCGTCGAGCGAGAGGACGAGCCGGCACACGCCAGCGGTTCCGGCGTGTTCGGTTCCGGCGAGCACGCGACCACCAGCCCCGAGGGGCGCGAGGGGCGCCCGCGCGTCCGACTCGACGGCGCGGTCGACGGCGACGACCTCGTCTTCTCGGCGACGCCGAAGGCGAACCCCCAGAGCGACGCCGACGCGGACTCGCTCGACGTCGAGTTCTTCGTGGACGACCGCGACCGTGACGCCCTCGACGGTGACCTGACCGTCTCGGGCCGCGAGGCATCCGTCCCGGCGTCGGCCGTCGACGACCGCCTGCGCGTCCACGCGGTCGCCATCGGCGCGACCCACAGCGTCGCCGACGTGGTCGACGTGACCCGCGACGACTCCGGCGACCTCGCCATCGCCCGGCCGAACGACGTCCCGCAGTGGGGCAAGGAGATGACCCTCTACGAGATGTACGTCCGCGCCTTCGGCGGCGAGGACACGCAGGGCGACGCCGACGCCCCGCCCGAGGTGGCCGAGGGGCCGACCTACGACTCCAGTTCCAGCCAGTTCGAAGACGAACCCGACGTGGCGTTCCGCCAGGGCGACGGGCAGGTCTTCCAGCGCCTCGAGGAGCGCGTGCCCGAGATCGCCGAGTTCGGCCTCGACACCATCTGGCTCACGCCCGTCCTCCAGCACGACGGCTGGGCCCACGGCTACAACATCACGGACTTCACGAGCATCGCCGAGGACCTCGGCACCCGCGAGGACTTCGAGTCCTTCGTCGACACCTGCCACGAGCACGGCGTCAACGTCCTCTTCGACCTCGTGCTCAACCACTCCGCGCGCGAGCACCCGTACTTCCAGCAGGCCCAGGACCCCGCGGACCCGTACCACGACTGGTACGAGTGGGACGAAGAGGGCAACCCCGGCACCTACTTCGAGTGGGAGTACATCGCGAACTTCGACTACACGAACCTCGAGGTGCGCCGGCACCTGCTCGACGTGGTCGACCAGTGGGCCGAGGTCGTCGACGGCTTCCGCTGTGACATGGCGTGGGCGGTCCCCCGCCCGTTCTGGCAGGAGATCCGCGACCGCGTGAAATCGAAGGACAGCGACTTCCTGCTCCTCGACGAGACAATCCCGTACCTCCCGGAACTGCACGAACTCGCGTTCGACGTGCACTTCGACACGACGCTGTACCACAACCTCCGCCAAGTCGGCAACCGCCAGGCGTGGGGCGTCAACGTCGTGGAGGCCATCGAGGGCCGCGCGGAGACCGGCTTCCCGGACCACGCGAACTTCATGCTCTACGTCGAGAACCACGACGAGACGCGCTACGTCGAGGAGTGCGGCCGCGCCGCGACGTTCGCGGCCGCCGGCGCGCTCTACACCCTGCCGGGCATCCCGATGCTCTACGCCGGGCAGGAGATCGGCGAGACGTGGCGCCGCGAGGAGGTCCACTGGGACGACGTGGACGAGGCGCTGTACAACCACTACAAGACGCTGCTCGAGACCCGCGAGGAGACGCCGGCACTCGGCCCCGAGGGCGACTTCGAGCGCGTCGGCTACGAGAGCGACTCGAACGCCGTCGTCGCCTACGCCCGCGAGGCCGAGGAGCGCTACGTCGTCGTGCTGAACTTCGGCGACCTGCCGGCGACGGTCCACCTCGACGAGGACGTCGTCCCCGGCGACATCGTCTACGACGAGGCGGGCGGACACCCAACGACCGAGGTCGAGGTCGAATCGGTCGCGGTGTTCCCGGCCGCGGAGGGTGGCCATGACTGACCGCCCCGTCCTCCACGAGGAGGCGACCGAGGAACTCTGCGGGTGGACCCGCGAGGTGCGGGCCGAGGCCGACGACGAGTTCCGCGCCGCCCAGCGCATCGCGGAACGACTCGGCGCGCACCTGGTCGACGGCCGGGCAGAGGTCGGCTTCTGGACGCCCGAACTGCTCGACCGGGAGGTTCCCGAGGCTGCAGTGCATCTGGAGGTGCTGACCCCGACCGAACCGGTCGACCTCACCGCCGAGGAGACCGACGCCTCGTTCCAGCGCACCCTGGTCGAGACGCGCCGCGAGGGCGAGTACACCTGGGCGGTCGTCGAGGGCATGCGCGCCGGCACGCGCGACGACCTCGGGTCGCTCTACCGGCTCTCCTTCGAGACGGGCGAGGGTCGCGAGACCATCACCGACCCGGTCGCGTACTCGGTTCCCTTCGGCGCCTACGGCCCGGCCGAGTTCTACGACATGGACCGGCTGGACGAGGAGCGCGCCGACCGCGAGTACTTCGAGGACCTCGCCGAGAAGGACTACGCCACGACCGAGGACGAGTGGAACGACGACGTGCCCCGGTTCGAGCCCTCCACGAGCATGCTGGAGATACACCCGGGCACCGCCACGGAAGACGGTAGCCTCGGCGGGCTCGCCCGCAAGTACGCCGAGATCGGCGAGAAACAGCGCCAGGGCGAGGACCTGACTCCGGCCGAACGCAACTTCGTCGGCTACGACGCGGTGCAGGTCATGCCCATCGAGCCCATCACGGAACACGACGAGCGCGACCCGCACTTCGAGCTGGGCGTCGACCCGGCCGGGGACGCCGAGGGTGCGGTCGACGCGACCCTCCGGCGCCCCGACATGATAAACTGGGGCTACGACATCGTCATCAGCGCGTTCTCGGCCATCAACCCGGCCATCCTCGAGTCCCGCCGGCCCGACGAACTCGTGGACTTCATCGCCACGCTGCACAATCTCCCGGAGCCGATGACGGTCACGTTCGACCTCGCGCTGGGCCACGCCGACAACGGCGGTCTCGACCTGCTCAACGACCTCTTCTTCGCCGGCCCCGGAATGTACGGCCAGCACCTCGACTACACCCAGCCGGTCGTCAGGGCGCTCCTGCTGGAGATGCAGCGCCGCAAGATGGCGTTCGGCGCCGACGCCATCCGCGTCGACGGCGCACAGGACTTCACGGTCTGGGACCCCGAGGCCGAGGAGGAGTACCACGACGACGAGTTCCTCGCCGAGATGGACCGGCTGACCTACGAGGTCGCCGGCCAGGAGTACCGGCCGTGGATGATATACGAGGACGGCCGGCCGTGGCCGCGCCCGGACTGGGAACTCGCCTCCACCTACCGGAGCTTAATCGAGCAGCACCCGCACTCGTTCCAGTGGAGTCCCGTCACCTTCGCGCACAACACGCCCGCCCTGCTCACCTTCTGGGCGACGAAGTGGTGGCGCGTCTTCGAGGTCGCGGACTTCGGCTCGCAGTGGATCACCGGCGTCGCCAACCACGACACGGTCCGCCGGGGCACCCAGCGCCGGGTCGACGACTCGTGGGACTCCGACGCGGAGAACCCTTACCTCGGCGACTCCCTGCCGGAGGTCATCGACCGCGCCTACGACAACCCGGCGTCGGGGATGCTGTTCCACGCCTTCCTGCCGGGCGTCCCGATGGACTTCCTCAACGCCAACATGCGCGGCCCCTGGGGCTTCATCCGCGACACCGACGAGACGTGGGACGTGAAGGTCGTCGCCGAGGAGGCGAACTTCCTCGACTGGCAAGTCCCCGACGGCCTGTACGAGGAGTCCGACTACTTCCCGCGCCTGAAGTCGCTCGGCTTCGAGACGAAGGACGAACTCAAGGACTTCGTCGACGCGCTCGAACGCTTCGTCGATGCGACCGACTACGACCTCGAACTCATCGGTACCCTGTTCGACGAGATGGGTGTCCCCCTCGAGGACACGAGCCCCGAGGGCCTGCACGAGTTCGCCGACTCCTGGATGAAGGACGTCCAGGCGTACGCGAACCTCTCGAACTGGCACGCGAAACAGGACGACGAGCGCACCGCCTTCGACCGCGGGGTGCGCGAGTTCCGCCAGGACCGTCCGTGGCTCCGAACCGACATCGACGTCCATGGCGACGAGACGTTCGACTACATCCACCCGACCGAGGGCACGGTCTGCTACTTCGGCTACCGCCGCGCCCCCGACGCGAGCGAGGAACTGCTGTTCGTCGCTAACATGGAGGGGACGCCCGTGACGGTCACGCCGACCAACCTGCCCGACGACTGTCCCGAGGAGGGCTGGGAGCTGGCGCTGGCCGCCCCCGGCGTCGACGAGGAATCGGTCGCTGCGGCCGGCGAGACGACGCTGGCCGACAGCGAGGCGGTGCTGTTCCGGCGCGAACCCTGAGACGGACGGGTTCGCCCGCGTCGCTATTCTTCTAGCTGCTCTTCCGCCGACGGGCCATGCAGGCCTACGACCGGCACCGGCGACCGCCGGACCACGCGCTGGGTGACGCTCCCGAGCAGCTCCTTCGTCAGCCCGGAGCGCCCGCGGGTGCCCATCACGATGCAGTCGGCCGCCGTCTCCTCGGCGTGCCGGAGGATGGCCGAGTGGGGCACACCCCAGACCAGCGACCGCTCGACCGAGGAGACGCCGAGGTCGGTCACGCGGTCGATGGCGGCGTCGAGCGTGTTCTCACCCGCCTCTTCGAGCGCGTCGTTCAGTGCGCCCGTGCTCACGCCGTCCCAGCCCGGGGCGGGCTCCATCACGTGCAGGATGTCCAGCGTCGCGCCCGTGGCGACCGCGAGGCTCGCGGCGTGGTCGACCGCGGCCAGCGACGGCTTGCTCCCGTCGGTCGGCGCGAGGATGCGGTCGAAGGTCGGGCGCATCCGGTCGGTCTCCTCGCGCACCGTGAACACCGGGAGTTCGGACTGTCGGAGGACGGACTCCGTGGTGCTCCCGAGGGTGAGTCGCCCGATGCCGGTCCGGCCCTCCGTGCCCATCACGATGGCCTCCACGCCCGCCGATTCGGCGTAGTCGACGATCTCGTCGGCGACGCCGTCGTCGGATTCGAGTATCTGCGTCGTCACGTCGACGCCCTCCGCACGGACGGATTCGGCCGCCTCGTCGAGGAAGTCCTCGGCGGCCTCGACCAGGGCCGTGTCGTCTGGGAGGGCGACGCCGAGGGGCGGCGACCACTCCGTGAGCACCCACACCAGGTGGACCTCGGCACCGAAGCGTCTGGCGAGCCCGGTGGCGTACTCGGTGGCGTTCTGCGCGACGTCGCTGCCGTCAGTCGGGACGAGGAGCCTATCGAACATGCGTCTACAGGCGGAGAGACGGGCCGCAAGGGGGTGATTCGGTGTGGCCGTTCCCAGGAACTGGGGACGAGGGGTCAGGGTGTGCGATGGCAGGTCAGGACGGCGATACCGGAACTCACTCCTCGTCGGACTCGCCGTCGGCCTTCTGCAACCGGACGCCGACCACCGCGCCCTCCGGCTCGTTGTCCGTGACCCAGACCTCCCCGCCGTATGCGCTGACGAGCTTGTGCACGATGTAGAGGCCGAGTCCGGAGCCCTCGCTGGTGAGACTGAGCGTCCCGCGCTCGAAGATGCGCTCTTTCAGGTCGTCCGGGATGCCGGGCCCGTCGTCCGCGACACGCACGACGACGGTGGTGCCCTCGTCGACCACCTCCACCAGCACGGTGGGCGTCGATTTGTCGTTGTGGTGGACGGCGTTGTTGAGGAGGTTCCCGAACACCGACGAGAGCATCGGGTTCGCCGCCACGAGTACGTCGGTCTCGTCGCCGACGAGGCTCACCCGGGCGTCCTCGAAGGTCCGTCTGACACGTTCTACCTCCGGTTCGAGCACCCTGCCGAGGTGGACCGGCTCGCGTTCCATCTCGCCGTCCTCGGTGACCACGTCGACCACCTCGCGGACCGAGTCGGTGAGGTCGATGGTGTGCTGACTGGCCGCCGTCGCCCGGTTCAGGTGCTCCTCGAACTCGCGCCGGAGTATCTCCAGACAGAGGTTGACGATGGTCATGTCGTTCCGGATGTCGTGGTGGATGAGCCGGTTCAACAGGGCGAGTTCCTCGCGCTGGTCGCGGAGTTTCTGCTCAGTCTCCCGGCGCTCCGTGATGTCGATGGCGATACCTGTCACCACGGCGGGGTCACCCTCTTCGGTCCACCCCGTCACGTGTCCCACGTCGTGGTACCAGCGATACTCGCCGTCGGCGGTCTCGATGCGGTACTCGATGTCGTACAGGTCGGCGTCCCCTTCGAGCAGTTCCCGCATCGCGTCCATCGTCGGCTCGTAGTCGTCGGGGTGTAACAGCTCGGTGAAGTCGGTGTAGTGGTCGAAGCCCCCGGGGTCGAAGTCGAGCATCTCGACCTTGTTCGGGTGGCTCCTGACCGCGCCGGAGTCGACGTCCATCTCCCACCACCCGAGGTCGCCGACGCGCATCGTCTCGTCCACGAGGTCCCGGTACTCCCGTGCGCGCTGCTTGAGTGCCCGTCGGCGGGTGTCGTCCCTGACGGTCAGGAGGAGCACGTCCTCGGCCTCGCCGGGGTCGGGGACCGCATCGACGACGACGTGGACGACGGTCCCGTCCGGCGTCTCGATGGCGGTGTCGAACGTGACCGAGGCCCCGCTCTCGTTCGCCTGCTGGAGGAAGTCGGCGACGGTCTCGCCGTCGTTCGAACCGTCGTCGGCGATGAGCGTCTTCATCTCGGTTCCCTGAAGCGTCTCTCTCTCGAATCCCGATAGCTGCCGGAACGCCCTGTTCCCATCGAGGACGACCTCGTCGACAGCGTCGTAGAGGACCAATCCGGCTCTGACGGCGTCGAACAACCCCTCTCCCACTCTGGCCCGGTCTTCGAATACTGTCATCTCGAGTGCCCGATAATAGTACGATTCCAGAGGGGTTAGAGCCACACCACGATATGTACTGCCTGCGGATAATCACCGCCGTTCACGCGCGGGCCCGGGCGGGCCGGCCGAAGCGCGCGGCCCGCCACGCCTCGAGGAGGCGGGCCCAGACGACCACCGCGGCCGGGGTGACCACGATGGAGGCGAGGTACGAGTAGAAGACGCTCAGGGCGACGACGAGGCCGAACTGGCCGAGGATGGGTGTGATGGCGAGGCCGAGCACGCCGATGCCCGAGACCGTGGTGAGCATGCTGCCCGTCAGCGCGCCGCCGGTCCCGCGGGTGGTGTTCTCCAGCGCGGCGAACACGTCGCCGGTCTCCGCCAGTTCCTCGGCGACGCGGTGGATGACGTGGGCGGAGTAGTCGATGCCGAGGCCCAGCGCCACCGAGAAGACCGTCGCGGTCAGCGCGTTGAACGGGATACCGAGGAACCGCATCGACCCCGCGATGAACGCGATGCTGACGGCGATGGGGACGAGGTTGACGATGCCGAGCGACCCCATGCCGAGCGTGACGCGGTAGATGAACACGAG
This sequence comes from Haloarchaeobius amylolyticus, assembly GCF_026616195.1. Classification (NCBI taxonomy): domain Archaea; kingdom Methanobacteriati; phylum Methanobacteriota; class Halobacteria; order Halobacteriales; family Halorubellaceae; genus Haloarchaeobius; species Haloarchaeobius amylolyticus. The sequence continues at coordinate 370,573 of NZ_JANHDH010000003.1, read as the reverse complement.
GAAGACCGCGGTGAGCGCGAGCGCGATGACGAGGCTCTCGACGGCCGTCTCGAAGATGAGCCCGGAGACGGCCTGGAAGACGACGATGGTCCCGGTGGCGGTCGCCTGCAGTCGGTGGCGCTCCGCGACGGTGACGGCGTCGCCGGCGACCACGTCCTGCTCGGCGTCGGACTCGACGCGGTAGACGATGCGGGCGCTCCGGTAGTCGTCGGTGAGGTAGGTCAGGGCGGTGTCGCGGACCGGGGAGTCGAGCAGCGCGTCGTACACCTGGTCGAGGCCGTCGTCCGGGATGCCGTTCCCGTCGAGGTCGTTCCGGGCGACGAGGGCGGCGAACTCGGGGTCCCGGGCCGCGTACTGCCGGATGACCGTGACGATGCTCTCGGCTCTGGCGTCGCGGCGGTCCACGACGAGCGTGGTCGGCGGGTTCTCCCCGGCGCGCTGGATGGACTCGAGCGCGTAGTCCTCGGTGAGTGGCCCCTCGACCAGCACGATGACCACGTCGTCCTCGGCGGATTCGAAGTTCTCCTCGAGGAAGTCGATGGTCTCTGGTGTGGTGTAGACGCCCGGCTTGAACGGTTCGGGCAGGCTCGTGATGTACACCGGCTGGTCGGTCCGCGGGAGGAAGTCGTCCTCGGAGAACGTCGTGTCGATGCCGGCGCCGTAGTTCGCCGAGACGCCGGCCAGCAGCAACACGAGGACGAGGAAGATGCCGGGCGCACGCCGGGCGATGACCACGCCGACCGGCAGCACCGCGCCGAGTCGAGAGCCCTCCTGTCCGAGCGGGCGCTGGCCGAAGGCGGGGATGCCGAGTCGGTCGCGCTGGGTGTCGACCAGCACCTTCGCCGCCGGCAGGAACACCCCGAAGACGAGAAAGGTGAAGGTGATGCCGATGGCGGCGGTGATGCCGAAGTCGGCGATGGGTTTGAGGCTGCTCGTCGCGTTCGCCGCGAACCCGATGACGGTCGTCCCGGTGACGATGAAGAAGGCCACCAGCAGTTGCCGGCCCGCGATGTCCATCGATACGGTCGGCGAGCGGCCCTTCACACGTTCCTCGCGGTAGCGGTTCACCACGTGGATACCGAAGTCGATGCCGACCGCGAGCAGGAGAGGCGGCACCGCGACGAGCAACTGGGTGAACGCGATGCCCGCCAGCCCGAGGAACCCGAACGTCCAGACGATCGTCATCGCCAGCGAGATGACCCCGAGCGCGAGGTCGGCCGGGTCGCGGTAGGCGTAGAGCAGGAACGTGAGGATGAGCAGGCTCGCCGCCGGGACGATGATGAGCAGCGAGTCCGCGATGACGGTCCCTGTCTCGGCCGCGAGTATCCCACTCCCGAAGACGACGATGTCTGCCGAGACGACGTGTTGCATGCGCTCCTGCAGGGGGGTCAGGGGGTCGTCGGTACCACTCCCCGCGGAGGGCGGCTCGGCCGGCAGCGCGTGTGTGACGATGGCGATGGTCGCTCCAGCCGACCCGGCACGCTCGTTGTAGTCGTCGCTCAGGAGCGCACGGAACGCGGGGTTCTCGCCGGCCCGGTCGACCGCCCGGGCGATCTCGGCCGGCGTCGCCCCCTCGACCGCCTCGGTCTGTGCCTCCGGCGTGGTCGCGTCGGGGTCGAGCTGCTGGGCGACGAGGCTCGCCGCGCTCGAGGTGGACTTCACCCGGAAGCCAGGGTCGCTCTCGATGCGTTCGAGCGTCGCGAGCATCCGCAGGAGCGACGGCTTCGCGAGCACGTTCTGGCTCGACTGTATCAACTGGGTCGTGCCCTCGGGCGGGTCGAACGGCGGCTCGAACAGCCCCTCGACCTTCTCCAGGGCGTTCGTCGAGGGCAGATCCTCGGTGAAGCCCTCGGTCCCCGCGTCGGTCGAGACCGCGGGCAGCCCGGTCGCGAACCCGGCGGTCACGACGAGGAACGCGACGACGACCGCGGCGGGGCGGTCGACGACCAGCCCGGCGACCCGACGCACGAGGTTGTCCTGGCTCATCGGTGGGCCTCCTGCCACACCGCCATCCCGGACGGCTCAGTCATCGTCGCCACCCGGTGTGCGACCGCCACGTGGCAGGTCGGGGCCGTCGTCGTCACCCTCGGGCAGCCCGCCGTCTCCGAGCGCGGGCGTCTCCTCGCGGCGCTTGCGGTCTGCCGCGGCGCGCCTGCGCAGGCCACGCCAGACGAGGACCACCATGCCGATGACCAGCAGCAGGGCCAGCAGGTAGAGCGCCCACGGCGGCAGGCTGAACCCGCGCTCGGACCGCTCGGTGACCGTCACGCCCACCTGGAAGGTGTCAGAGAGCTTCGTCTCGCCGTCGGGTTCCTCGAACAGCAGGTCGACCGTCACTGGGTACCGCTTCAGCTGCGAGCTCCCGCTGGCGCTCACCGAGAACAGCAACTCGACGCGTTCGCCGGGCGCGATGGCCTCGACGAACGCGGAGTCGTCCTCGGCGCTCAGGGGGTCGGTCGCGAACAGTCGCGCGTTGACGTTCCGGACCGGGTCGTCCCGGTTGTTCGTGACGACGACCACGACGTTCCCGGTTCGGCCGACGGTGACCGACGCCGCGGTGCTCTCGACGGTGAACTCCTCGCGGCGGTCCCCGACGGTCACGGTCGCGGGCAGGTCGTCGCTCTGGCGGCGGTCGTCCTCGGTGTCGCGGTACTCGACCGTGAAGTCGACCTGTCGGGGGCCGGGTTCGGCGGTGTCGCGGACCTCGACCGGGAACTCGAACGTGGCGTTCTGGCTGGCCGCGAGGGACCCGACAGCGTAGGTCGTCTCGGTGGGAACGATGGTCTCCGAGTTCACGGTGAGGCGGACGACGGCGTCGCTGACGTTGCGCGGCCCGAGGTTCGTGACGACGCCCCGGACGACGCCGTCCTCGTAGTCGACGCGGAGCGTGCTGTTCAGGTCGGAGACGGCGAAGCGTTGCTCGGGGTCGGGCCGGACCGGGACCGAGAACGCGGTCGACTCGACCACGTCGCCGTCCCGGTTCGTGTAGGTGACGCTGCCCCGGAACGCGTAGGTGTCCGGAATCGCCTGCTCGCCGGCGTCGACGCGGAAGGTCACGCGCTCGGTCTGGCCCGGTTCGAGCGTCCCGACGAACCGGCCGTCGCGGTTCGCGCCGGTGAACGTCAGGTCCGAACTCTCGCTGGTGACGACCACGGTCGCGTCGCGGGCCACGTCGAAGCCGACGTTCTCGACGACGAACGACACCACGCCCGAGGCGCCGATCTGGAGGTCCGCGCCGGGGTCGAGGACGCGGAACCGGGCGTCCTCCGTGATCTCGACCACGAGCGCGAAGGTGACGACCTCCTCACGGGCGGCCATGATACGGCCCTCCTCGTCCACCGCGTCGATGGCCTCGTACGCGACGACCACGTCGAGTTCGTAGAACCCGGGGGCGGCGTCCTCGTCAACGGAGACGCGGACCGGCGCCTCGCCGACCTGTCCCTGGTCGAGCCAGCCCAGCGGGACCACGCCGGTCCGGACCTCGATGGGGACGCCGGGCGTCTCGAGCACCTGCACCTCGACGTTGCGCGCGCTGGTGACGAGTCGTTCGAGGTCCAGACCGTTCGTGGTGACCGTCGGGGTGAACAGGCCGCCCTCGTCGTCGCCGTCGATGATGACCGGACTCGCCCCGTCGTTGACGACCTGCACGCGCAGGGTCGCCTCCTCGTCCGGCCGGAGGTAGTTGTCCGGCAGGTACGGCGTGACGTGCGGGAACCCGAAGGCGCGGTCGTCCTCGTCGTCTTCGTCGAACAGGTCGTCGATGGCCCGTTCGAGGCGGTCGAGCGCGTCCTCGATGACTGTCGGGTCGAACAGGGTCCGGTTCGAGTGGTGCGTCTCGTTGTGCCACTCCTCGATGGTCCTGTTCGTCAGTTCGTGGACGGTCTCGTTCGCCCACGCCTCGAACTCCTCGTGGGTCCAGTTACCGGCGTCGTGGAGGGCCTCCAGCGAGTCCAGCAGCCGGGTCGCGTTCCACCACGATTCGTTGGCGACGCCTGTCTCGTTCGCCCAGCGGTCGAGTTCGTCGAGGACCTGCGACCGGTTCCAGGTCGCGTTCGCGCCGGCGTCGCCGTCGAGGTTCGGGACCGAGAGGGTCCCGCCAGCAGTCGACCGGGATGCCGCCGGCTCGCCCGTACTCGCGGCGGCGACGGGGCTGACGGCCGCCGAGACGAGCACGAGCACCACCAGCAGCACGGCCTGGACGGTCGATGCTCGCGACATCTATTCGTTCACTGAGGGGTACGTGCGCGAGTCGCATATAGTTGAATAGTAGTTGACAGGAAATCACCGCGGGGTACCTCGCTTACCGCGTCGTGATGGGACCGCCGCCCGCCCGGCCCGAAGGCCAGTATCGCCACGTGAGATGGGTTTACCTGTCCCGGCCGAGAAGCCGACCGCATGACTGCCCCACGCATCCTCGTCGCCGGCGAGACGCTCGTGGACTTCCTGCCCGAGCGCGTCGGCCCGCTGACCGAGGTCGAGTCGTTCGACAGACGGTCCGGCGGTGCGCCCGCGAACGTCGCGGTCGCGCTGGCCCGCCTCGGCCACACGCCGTGGTTCTGGACCCGGGTCGGCGACGACCCCTTCGGCGAGTTCCTCACGGCGACCCTCGACGAGGAGGGCCTTCCGCCGAGATTCGTCGAGCGCGACCCCGACGCCCAGACCACGCTGGCGTTCGTCACCCACGACGCCGACGCCGACCGCTCCTTCTCGTTCTACCGTGACGGGACCGCCGACACCCGCATGGAACCGGGCCGCGTGCCGGACGAGACGCTCGAATCGGTGGAGTCGGTCGTCTGTGGCGGTGTCACGCTCGCTGCCGGTCGCTCCCGGGACGCCACGCTGGACCTGCTCGCCCGCGCACAGGACCACGACTGCACGGTCTGGTTCGACCCCAACTACCGACCCGAACTCTGGCCGGACGACGACTTCGCCGCGGTCGTGGGCGACGCGCTGGCCGACGTGGACGTGCTCAAGGCGACCGAGGAGGAACTCGACCTGCTCGGCCTGTCGGGTGACTCGCCGGAGGCACTCGCCGAGGCCGCCCTCGACGAGGGGCCACACACCGTCCTCATGACCCGCGGCTCCGAGGGGTCGGTCGCGATCGCGGCTCCGGAGGCACCGTGGGACGCGGAACGCGCAGAACATCCGGGGTACGAGGTCGACCCGGTGGACGCGACCGGGGCTGGCGACGCCTTCCTCGCGGGGTCGGTCGCCGCGACGGCCGATGGAGAAACGGAGCTGACGGCGGTTCTCGCCTACGCGAACGCTGTGGCGGCAGTCGCGACCACCGCCGCCGGTGCGATGGCCGCGCTGCCGTCCGGAACGGATGTGGGTGCGTTCCGGAACTCAGCGTCGTAGCGGAATGGCACGCGTCGGGAGTCCCTCGTGGCCGACGGGTTCGTACGACGCGGTCGGCCAGTCATCGGGACGGGTCAGCACCTCGAGGCCGTCCTCGGTGACGAGGACCGTATCTTCGCTTTTCGCGCCCTGTACCGTCGGGTTCCAGGCGTAGGCCTGGGGGAGCAAGACCGGGTCCTCGCTGTCGGGCGTGGCGATCCACTCCCGGCCGGCGAAGCCCGCCGCTCCCCCCTGGTGGTGGTTGCGCCACTCGCCGGGGTAGCCGACCGACTCGTAGGCGCGCTGGATGGCCGCGAACACGTCGCCCGCGGTGCCACCCTCGCGCCCGACCTTTCGGGTCGCGGCGAGGGCGGTCGCCTCGACCGTGGCCGCGGCGTCGTGACGCTCTCGCAGCCAGTCCGGTTCGTCGAAGACGACGGTCCGGGTGCAACTCGCACAGAGGCCGTCCCGGGTGGCCGTCACGGAGACGAGCGCGTAGTCGCCCAGCGCCACGTCCTGTGGCGTGTAGTGGCGGTACCTGGGCGCGCGTTCGCCACTGCCGACGAGGGCGACCGGTGAGTCGATGCCCTCGCGCATGAGGCGCTGGCGCAGGTCGGCGGCCACGTCGAGTTCGGTGTCGGTGGCTACCGCCTCCCGACAGGTCGCCTGGAGCGCGTCGGCCACGTCGGCACCGAGGTCGCGGTAGGTCTCGACGTCGGCCTCGGTGAGTGGCTGTCGGAGCGCGCTCGCGTCGACCGCCTCGAACCCGGGCACGTCGAAGTCGGCGGCCGCGGGCAACTTGCTCTGCTCGGCGACGACCGCTTCGAGCGAGGACTCGTGCCAGACGAACGGGTGGACCGGGTCCGACACCTCCTCGGCGCGCAGGCGCTCGGCCTCGATGTCGTTCGTCACGATGCGCACCGAGTCGCCGTCGTAGCCCGCCGCTGCGACGCCGATGTCGCCCGCGCGGTCGACGACGTTGTCGCCGCCGGTCAGCCAGGCGAACGAGTTCGGGCGCGCGAACCAGACCTCCGCCAGCTCGCGCTCTGCGAGGAACGCGTCGAGCCGGTCGAGCTTGGTTGCTCTGTCCATGTGTCGTGTCAGAGGTCGACCCACTCACCACTTTCGTCACTGCGCTCGATGGCGTCGAGGACGCGCTGGACGCCCAGGGCGTCCTGCACGCTGGGGTGGAACTCGCCACCCTCGGCGACGGCCGAGAGATACTCGTAGTTCTCGTGGACGAACGTGTGCTCCCAGCCGATGACGTGGCCCGGCGGCCACCAGTGGTCGACGTAGGGGTCGCTCTCGTCCGTGACCAGCACCGTCTCGTAGCCTCGCGAGCCCTCGCGATGGACCTCGAGCTCGTTCAGGCGCTCCAGCGAGAACTTCAGGCTCCCCTTCGAGCCGTGGACCGCGATGGTGTGGTCGTTCTTGTGCCCCGTGGCGAAGCGCGAGGCCTCGAAGGTGCCCATCGCGCCGTTCTCGAACTCGACCTGGGCGCTGTAGGCGTCGTCGACGGTGACCGGTTTCGTCTCGTCACTGCCCTCGACCGGGCGCTCGTCGACGAAGGTCTGCAGGTGGCCGCTGACACGCTCCATCGGGCCGGTCTGCTCGCCCACGAGGAAGGTCGCGAGGTCGACCGTGTGCGCGCCGAGGTCGCCGAGCGCGCCGCTCCCCGCGAGTTCCTCGTCGTTACGCCACGACCACGGCGCCTCGGGGTCGACGAGCCAGTCCTGCATGTACCGGCCGCGGACCTGGTGTATCTCGCCGAGGTCGCCCGACTGGATGAGGTTGCGGGCGTACCGGATGGCCGGCACGAAGCGGTAGTTGAACGCGCAGCCGGCGACGGCGTCGGACTCGCGGGCGGCCGCCGCGACCGCCTCGGCGCCCTCCATCGTCGGCGCGAGGGGCTTCTCGCAGAGGACGTGGGTCCCGGCGTCGAGCGCCGCGATGGTCGGCTCGACGTGCAGGAAGTTCGGGCCGAGGTTGTAGAACACGTCCACCTCGTCGACCACGTCCGCCCAGTCGGTCGCGTAGCGCGAGAAGCCGAGCTGGTCGGTCGCGTCTTCGAGGGCGGCCTCGTCGGTGCCGACGAGCACGTCGCGTTCGACCGCGGGGGCGTCCGGGAAGAACATGGGCAGGCGGGCCAGCGCGTTGGCGTGGGCCTTGCCCATGAACCGATACCCCAGGAAGCCGACGGAGAGAGGTTCCTCGCTCATGGTTCACTCCGCCCAGTAGGCGTCGCCGGGGGTCGTCTCGAAGACGGCGCGCCGGAGCACGTCGACACCCTTCTCCAGCCCCTCGCGGGAACTGGTCAGCGCGTCCTCGTGCTCGATGCTGAGGGCACCCTCGTAGCCGACCATCCGCAGGGTCGACACGATGTCCTTCCAGTGCTCCTCGCCGTGGCCGTAGCCGATGGAGCGGAAGATCCACGAGCGGTCCTGGCCCTCGGCGTAGGAGGTGTTGTCCAGCACGCCCTTGCGTCTGGCGTGGTGGTCGTAGACCCGCGTGTCCTTTGCGTGGACGTGGTGGATGGCGTCCTCGTCACCGAGGTAGCGGATGGCCTCGGTCGCGTCGATGCCCTGCCAGTAGAGGTGCGAGGGGTCGAAGTTCGCGCCGATGCGCTCGCCCGTCGCCTCGCGCAGGCGGAGCATCGTGTCGGGCTGGTACACCAGCATGTTCGGGTGCATCTCGATGGCCACGTCGACGCCCTCCGATTCGGCGTGGTCGGCGACGTCCGACCAGTAGTCGACGGCGAGGTCCCACTGGTAGTCCAGTGCCTCGGCGTGCTCCGGCGGCCACGGCGCGGTGATCCAGTTCGGGACCTCGCCCGACGGACTCCCCGCGGGCAGCCCCGAGAAGCACGTCACCGTGTTCACGTCGAGCTGGCCGGCGAGCGTGATGGCCTCGCGGAGTTCGCGGTCGGCCCGGTCCGCCTCCTCGGCGTCCGGGTGGAGGGGGTTGTTGTGCGTCGCGAGCGCGCTGATGCGCAGGCCGTACTCGTCGACGAGGTCGAGGAGGTCGGCCTGGGCGGCCTCGTCGTCGAGCAACGCCTCGCGGTCGAGGTGGTCGGTGCCGGGGTAGCCCCCACAGCCGATCTCGACCGCGTCGACGCCGATGCCGGCGAGGTAGTCGAGTGCGTCTTCGAGCGGTTCCTGTCCGAGCGGGACGGTGAGTACGCCGATGTCCATGTGTCGTGTTGAGTGGTGGTGGTCGCTGGTTGGCTGTCGGTTCAGTCCGAGGGTGTCAGTGCGGGCTCCTGGTCCCGGTCGTCGCGCAGCGAGACCGCCTCGCCGCGCTCTGCGGACTCGTAGATGGCGCCCATGATGCGCTGGACCGTCAGCGCCTGCTCGACGGTGTTGCGCTCGGGCGGCTCACCGCGGGCGACCGCCTCGATGAAGGCGCGTTGCTCCTTGCGGTGGGCGGGCTCCTCCCGGGTCGTTATCTCGCTGTCCGAGAAGTGCGGCCCGCCGACGTCCTGTGCCTCGTGGACGGTCAGCGTCTCCGCCTCGCGGTCGACGGTCGCGCCGGCCTCGGTCCCCTGCAGCACGTAGGTCTGCGTCGGCGGGCGGTTCGACGCCCAGGCCGTCTCCAGCGCGAGCGTCTGGCCGTCCTCGAACCGGACGAACGCCTGTGCCGAGTCGTCGACGTCGAAGTCACCGTCGCTGTCCTTGCCCCACATGTGGAGGTAGGTGTAGTCGTCGCGGCCACCGAATATCGAGCGCGTCTCGCCCGTGACCTCGACGACCTCGGGGTAGTCGAGCATGTGCATCGCGAGGTCGATGGCGTGTGCGCCGATGTCGATGAGCGAGCCACCGCCCGCGACCGAGGAGTCGGTGAACCACGACCCGCGACCGGGGACGCCCCGGCGTCGGATGTAGTTCGCCTCGACGTGGTACACGTCGCCGAAGCGTCCGCGAGCCTGCTGTTCTTTCAGCACCTCGACCGTCGGCGCGAACCGGTGGTGGAAGCCCACCATACAGAACCCGTCCGCGTCGCGGGCGGCCGCGGCGACGCGCTCGGCGCTCTCGACGGTGTGGGCGAGTGGCTTCTCGACCAGCACGTCGAGGCCGGCCTCGAGCGCGCTCGTCACGTACTCCTCGTGGAACCGGTTCGGCGTGGTCACGATGACCGCGTCGGCCGTCTCGTAGAGGTCCGCCGCGTCCTCGTAGGTCGGGACGCCGTAGTCCGCCTCGAAGGCGTCGCGGGCGTCACCCACGATGTCCATGCCACCGACCAGGTCAGCAGCGATGTCGTCGTCGTTCGTCAGGGCCTTCAGGTGGTCGGCGTGGTGCCGGGCGATGCCACCGAGGCCCACGATGCCTATCCGTATCGTGTCGTCGTCTGTGTCGTCGTTCATGGTTCAGTTGTCTCTCAGTGTCGTCGAAGCTATCTGTCGCGGAATGGAGACGGCCGAGGGCCGAAAGGCCTCCGGTCGAGCTACAGCAACTGCTTCTCTTTCTCTTCGCGTTCCTGCTCGCGCTGTGCGGCTTCCCGCTGGCGGCGGCGACCCCGCATGTACTGCCTGATACCGGGGATGATCTTGTTCTTCAGGTCCAGGACGAACGACGCGATGCCGTAGACCCAGAAGAAGAACAGGAGCGTTCCTGCCCCGAAGTACAGGAGTGCGGCGTCACTCACCATCGTCAGTCACCCGTGCGTGCCTCCTTCTCGACCGCCTGCGAGAGGCCGTGGACGATGGCCTCACCCGATGCGGTGTCGAACAGGTGGAGTCTCGACCGGTCGAGGACGACCGACTGGTCCTGGTCCTCGTCGATCTCCGTGTCCGGGTCGACGCTCATCAGCAGGCGGTCGTCGCCTTCCTCCTGCATGCCCGAGGTCGCCTCGCTCCCGTACGTGAGGTAGACGAAGATCTCGTTCCCCATGGGTTCGAGGACGTCAGTCATCGTCTGGACCGGGCTGGTCGGGTCGGTGACCTTGCGTTCGTCCTCCTCGCGGTAGACGTCCTCCGGCCGGACGCCGAGGGTGACCTGGTCGCCGGGTTCGACGCCGAAGTCCGCCGGGTCGAACGAGACGTTGATGTACTCGGACGTGAAGCCACCACTCGTCACCTCGCCCTCGATGAAGTTCATCGACGGCGACCCGATGAAGCCGGCGACGAACAGGTTCTCCGGCTCGTTGTAACACACCAGCGGCGGGTCGATCTGCTGGAGCTTCCCGTCGTTGATGACCGCGATGCGGTCGGACATCGTCATCGCCTCCGCCTGGTCGTGCGTGACGTAGATGATGGTGGTGTCCAGCTCCTTGTGCAGGCGCTGGAGCTCCGTCCGCATGTGGACGCGAAGCTTCGCGTCGAGGTTCGCCAGCGGCTCGTCCATCAGGAACACTGCGGGGTTCCGGACGATGGCGCGGGCGATGGCGACGCGTTGGCGCTGGCCGCCGGACATCTCGTCGGGCTGGCGGTCCAGCATGCCTTCGAGCTGGACGACCGACGCCGCGTGTTCGACGCGACGGTCGATCTCCTCCTTGTCGAAGTCACGCAACCGCAGCCCGAAACTGATGTTGTCGTAGACGTCCATGTGCGGGAACAGCGCGATGTTCTGGAAGACCATCGCGACCCCGCGGTCTTTCGGTGGATAGTTCGTGACGTCGGTATCGCCGATGAGGACCTGACCGGACGTCGGCTTGGTGAGTCCGGCGATGGTCTCCATCGTGGTCGACTTCCCACACCCCGACGGACCGACGAGCGTAACGAACTCGCCGTCGTTGATGTCGAGGTTCATGTTGTCGACCGCCGTCACGTCGCTGTACTGCTTGACGACGTCGTTCAGTTGGACACGTGCCATTGTCTCTTACTCCTTGAGTGCTCCTGAGGTGAGCCCGCTGACGATCTTCTCCTGTGCCACCACGACCAGGATGGTGACGGGTAGCACAGCGACGATACTTGCCGCAGCCATCGCGTTGTACGTGGTCTGGAACTGCCCGGCCCGGCGGAGCTGGAGGATACCAGCCACGACCGGTGCCCAGTTCTCCGCCTCGCCCGAGGTCATCAGGAACGAGAAGAAGAACTCGTTGTACACCGCGATGAACGTCAGCACGCCTGCCGTCGCCACACCGGGTGCCGACAGCGGGACGATGACGCGGAACAGCGCCCCGAGCCGCGTGGTCCCCTCGATCCTGGCGGCGTCCTCGAGGCCGTCCGGAATCTGGCCGTAGAACGTCGTCAGGATGAAGATGGACAGGGGCATGAACAGCGCGCTGAACGGGAGCATCATCGAGCCGGGCGTATTGTACAGCACCGGGCTCGAGACGGTGTATCCGAGCAGCGAGAGGCTGACGTTCCCGTTGAACAGGTCCCACAGCGGCAGGAAGAACGCCGCCGGCGGGAAGTACGAGATGGCGAGCACGAGCAGCATGAGTGCTCGCCGTCCGGGGAACTCCAGCCGCCCGAACACGTAGCCTGCGAGGCTCGCGAGCACCAGCACGATGACCGTGGTGGCGGTCGCGAGGAACAGGCTGTTGAACATGTAGCGTAAGAACGGTATCGTCTCGAACACCAGCGTGAAGGTGTCGATGGCGAACCCGTTCGGCAGGAGGCCGATCTCGGGCAGGGTCCCGCTCGGACCGGTCGGCGTCAGTGCCAGTATCAGCAGCCAGTAGAACGGGAACAGCGTCGTGGTGAGGAAGAATATCGTCACCACGTAGAACATCGAGCGGTAGACCCGCTGCGGGTCCTGGATGGAGCGGTCCACCCAGCGCTGGAACGGGCCGCGCTTCAGCTCGGCGTCCCCGTCTTCGCCACCGAACGGATTCGTCTGCGTGGAGTCGTCGGTACTCATGCCATGTCCTCCCGGGCGTACCCGATGATGTAGACCGTGACGACCAGGCCGATGATGCCCGCCGTCACGAACGCGACCGTGGCTGAGGTCGCGATGAGGTTGTTGTTGAACGTCGAGATGACGAGACACGACAGCGACGGCACCGTCGAACAGCCCGACACCGTCTCGATGATACCGTACACCCGCATCGCCTGGATGGTGCGGAACAGCATGGCGACGAGGATGGTCGGCAGGATGAGCGGCGCCGTGATGTACTTGAAGCGCTGCCACGGCGAGGCGCCGGCGACGCGTGCGACCTCGTACAGGTTCCGGTCGATGCTCTGCAGGCCCGCGAGGATGAGCAGGGCCATGAACGCAGAGGTCTTCCAGATGTCGGCGACGATGACGATGAGCGTCGAGTCGATGGTGTTCGCGAACGGCGAGAACGAGAACGGACCCAACGTCTGGAGTATCGTCGGGTTCTGCTCCCCGCCGATGAGGAACCCGATGCCCGGCTGGAACATCAGGAAGAAGATCATCCCCTGCACGACGATGGGCACCGCCCACGGGATGATGATGGCGACGCGAACCCACCGGCGACCGGCGAAGTCCTGGTCGAGGACCAGTGCCTGGCCGAAGCCGATGATGGTCTCGAAGAAGACGCCAGCCACGGTGAAGATGAGCGTCACCGTGAGTGCGCTGTTGAAGAACGCGTCGACCGACAACTCGGTCGGGATGAACGGCGACGGCATCAGCGCGTTCTTCTCGCCGGTGAGCAGTCCGACGTAGTTCTCGACACCCACGAAGCTACCGACCTGCCCAGCGGCGGCGAGGTCGTCCGCGAACAGCGACATTCGGAACGTACTCAGTAGTGGCCACACCGCGATCACGGCGAGCAACAGCAACGCTGGCGTGAGCAGGAGGTACGCGAACTGCGCCTCGCTGAGGTTCTCCATCCAGCGGATCGCGGACGCGTACGGGCCCGATCGCTGGCTCTCACGCAGCGGCCCTGAGTGTGTTTCGGATTCTGCTGCCATTGTTCTCTCTCAGGTCCGTTAGACGCTGTTCTCGATCTGCTTCAGGGACGCGGCCAGGCTCTCCATCGCCTTGGCCGGCGTCTTGTTCTGCTGGATGGTCGCGTTGACCTCCTTCGAGATCTGGGTGGACTCCTGCCCCCAGACGCGGGTGACCGGGCGCGGGACCATGTTCTGGCCACCGACCTTCAGGGTGTCGAGGTAGCGACCGATGATGTCCAGCTCCTGGGCCTTCTTGTTCTCGAAGACGGACGGCACCGGCGGGATCCAGCCACCGAGCTCGAACAGGCGCAGCTGTGCGTCCTGCTTCGTGATCGCCTTGAAGATCTGGACGGCGGCCTGCTTCTGGGTGTCCGTCGAGTTCGGGTTGATGCCGAGGTGCCAGCCACCGAGGGCGGAACAGGTCCCGCCGACGCCGTCGTACTTGGCCTGGCCTTCCTCGACGCCGTACGGGATCGGCATCACGCCGAGGTCCTTGCCGAAGGCGTCCTCCGCGCCGTTGATGACGATGGAGTACGGCCAGTTGCGGTTGGCGATGGCCTCGCCGTTCGTGAAGGGTTCACGCGACGGCTCTTCGGTCATCTGGACGACGGCCTGCGGCGAGATGTTGCCCGTGATCGAGTCGAGGGCCTGCGGGTCGTCGTTGCCGTGGATGAACGTCCGCATCATCTTCAGCGAGCGGATGACGGGCTCTTCGTTCACGGTGATGGGGCGGTCCCCGACCGGGCCGAAGAGGTTGTCGAGGCTGCCGAAGTAGGCGCCGCCCTGGGTGCTCATGAACTCGTTGAAGGCACAGCAGGAGAGGCCCTCGTAGGCCTTGCCCTGCCACGTGAAGCCGTCCTTCCCCGTCTCGTCCATCGTGGTGCGGATGACCTCGGAGAACTTCGACCAGCTCATGGGCTCGGTCGCCCAGCCGTTGTTGTCCGGGTCGTAGCCGGCCTGCTCGACCAGGTCCTTGCGGTAGTGGATGGTCGGGACGTCGGTGAACAGCGGGATACCGTACAGGTCCCCGTCCATCGTGGCCGTCGAGACGCTGGCCTCGAAGTAGTCGTTCATCACCTTGTCGGTGATCTCCGAGGGGATGGACTTGCTGAGGTTCTGGAGCTGGCCGCGGACGACGAACGGCAGCATCCAGCCGTTGTCCAGCATCATGATGGTCGGCTTCTTCTGGCCGGCCGAGAGGATGTTCTTGTACTTCGCCTTCCGGTCGCCGGTGGTGAACGAGCCGGCGATGACCTCGAGCGTGATGTTGCTCGGGAGGCCGTTGTCGTGCAGGATCTTGTTGATCTCGCCTTCGACCTTCTTGAAGTTCGAGTCACCGGCGAACTGGACCGTGATGTCCTCCTCGGGTGCCTCGGTGTTGATCTGGGTGTCGGTCTCGGTGTCCTCACCGCCACCACCGCCACCACCGCCACCGCCGCCGTCGTTGCTGGAGATACAGCCGGCGAGTCCCACTCCCACACCGGACGCGCCAGCGACCTTCACGAACGAACGGCGACTAACTTTCCGCGCGCTTCTCCGACTCCCTTGCGAACCATTCGCAGGCATATTCCCATGTTTCTGGGCTTCAGGTTTATAGATAACGTGGGTACAACACCCGTTGTAGTCTACCGATTGAAACGTTGGTGTATCTGCGCTGTGATGTTCGAATCGTTCGTGCACACGCGTGGCGCGGTTCTCGTTCCCGGAAATGCTATGGTATCCGATATCTACGCCGTCGACAGTCTCACTCGGAGGCCGACGTGATGGTCAGGCGCATCGCCTCGACGTCCTCGAGCATCGCTCCCTCGCCACCGACCGTGAACTCGCCCTCGTCGGTGGCGACGGTCACCGAGGCGCGCCCGGCGAGCTGGGCGAGGGGAATCTCCCGGGTCCCCCGGTAGTCGTCGCCCTCGTAGAAGACGTCGGCGACCTCGCCCTCGAGTTCGCGCTCCTCGCCGGTCGAGACGTCCTTGCCGACGACCCGGACGCCGACACTCAGGTCGTCGAGCAACATCGGTTCCACGTCCCTGATGAACTCCCGGACGTCGACGTACTCGATGGGCGGCTCGTCGTTCCGCGAGCTGTAGATCTCGTCGCAGATCTCCCAGAGGCAACTGGAGTAGTACCAGTGGAAGATGTACTCGTGCATCCGGTCGTCGACGAGCACGCCGTACTCGTTCAGCGCGTCCTCGTGCGGGCCGAAGCAGGCCTTCTGGCGGTCGATGAGCGCGACGAAGGGCGAGGGGATCGGCCGGTGTCTCGCCTCCGTCGTCGTCGCGGCGAGTTGCTCCTCGGCCGGGAGTTCGACGTCGTCGTCGGGGTTCGTGTAGATGGAGAGCTGGATGTACACCCCGCGGTCGAGCGCGTCGGCGAGGACGCCCCGGAGCTGTTCGTACTGTTCGATGCTGGCCGAGAGCTGGATCTGGTTCTCGGCCTCCTGGATGAACAGGCGGGCGCGGTCGACGACCGTCTCGAAGCGCTTGACGATGCTCGCGGCGTGGCGGTCGAGTTCGGGCTGCTCCCAGCGGTCCTCGATCTCGTCGGCGGCCTGCTCGAACCGGGAGGCACGGTTCTGGAGGTCGTCGAGCACGTCGGCGGGGCTGTGCGCCCGTGCTCGCATCGTGTCCTGTTCGTAGGTCTCGACGTACCCCCGGTCCTCCAGCGACCGGACCACGTCGTAGATTCGCGGGTCCGGCACGTCGCTCGCCTCCACCAGCTCCCGGGCGGAGGCGGTCCCCAGCTCCAGCAGGGCCACGTACGCCTTCGACTGGTACGGGGAGAGTCCCGCCTCCTGCAAGACCTCCCGCAACTCGTCGGAGTCCATATCTGGCCCGAAGGGGAACACGGGGAAAAACCTTCTCTCCCCGGCGACATCGCCGCCAGTCGCGGTCGCCCCGTGCCACGACCACTGTCGCGGACGACAGACCTTTGTCGTGGGGCACGTGAGCAACTGTCGATGAGTACTCTGGAGCGGTTCCGCGACGACGCCTACACGGGCGAGCGCCGGTGCTGGCCCTGTACCGTCGTCAACGTGGGCATCGTCGGGCTGGTGGTCGCGGCCGCTATCGTCCTCGACTACCCGGTGGTCGCGGGCGTGGTCGGCGTCGTCGGCCTCGGCGCCATCTGGGCCCGGGGGTACGTCGTCCCCTACACGCCCCGGTTCGCGCCGCAACTGGTCGCCGCCCTGCCCATCGGGAGCGACCCCTTCCACGCCGACGGCGGGGCGCAGGTCCCAGACGAGGACGGTACCCTCGCGGACGAGGAGATGGACGGGGAGACCGTCCTGACGCGGCTCGTCGAGGCGGGCGTCGTCGTTCCCGAGGGCGAGGACCTCGTGCTCGCGGACGACTTCTACGACCGCTGGCACGCCCGGATGGACGCCCACCGCGAGGCCTCCGCCGAGGAACTGGCCGGCAGGATCCGCGACCTCGTCCCCGGAGCCAGCGTCTCGGTAGAGGACGGGGCGCGCGGCCCCTACGTCGTCGTCTCCCAGTCGGGGACCGCGAGCCTCTCGGACGCCTGGCTGACCCGGCCGGTCGCCATCGCGGAGGTCGCGGCGGTCGAGGCGCTCGACGGGACTGGCCTCGACGAGGGAACCCGGCTCGCGGCCGCCGAACCCCTGCGGACCTTCCTCGACGTCTGCCCGGATTGCGGCGGCGCGGTCGAGGTGACGACGACCGTGGAGTGCTGCGGGGGGAGCGCCGGCGCGACCGACCCGGACGAGGTGCTCGCCTGTACCGAGTGCGACACGCGGCTGTTCACGTTCCCGAACTAGCGGCCGGCCCTCGGACCGGAGACTCAGACGCCGAGTGGCCCACCTGCGGCTTCTGCAGAATCGAAGACGACCACGGCGACGTAGGCACTCCTGTCGAAGACGACCGTCGTGCTGAAGCGACCCTCCATGTCGCTGCGGAGTTCCGCGGTCTTCCCGGCGTGTGCGGCGACCCGGTCGACGACGTTCTGAAGGCCGTCGATGTCGTCTCGCGTGCAGCCTCGCACGCGTTCGTCGGTGGCCTGGGTGAGGACGCTGCGCTCTGCCTGCGAGAGGTCGCGAGAGTCGAGGTCGAGTGCGCTGTCGGTGTCGACGTCCTCCGCCGCGTGCAACTCCAGCGCGAGAGCCACCCCGCGGCAGTCAGAGCCGCCGAGACAGCCTGCCGAAAAAATGCTCAGGGCGAGTGCGGACTGGAGGAGGTGGCGGCGTTGCATACCGCTACGGGAGGTCGGTCGGGTACGAGAGTTGGAGGTCAGAGAGGCGAGCCGAGAGCGCGTAGTACTCGTCCTCGCGCCTGAGGTAGGCGGTGCGGTCGACCCAGTCCGGCGCGTCGCCCTCGTAGTTCTCCTGCTGTCGCTGGTGGGCGTCCTCTACTACCTGGAGGGCATCGCCGAGCCACTTCTCGGGCTCCGCCGTGACGGTCTTTTTGGGGCAGGTCGTCAGTTCCTGTCCCTCGATGACTGCCTGGAAGACCGACTGGACGCCGGCATCCTGTTCCGAGAGGACGACCGGGACGAGCTGTTCTCGCTGGTCCGCGGTCGGGGAGACGGCCTCCGCGGAGAGGGAGGACTTCATCACCTGGCAGTCGCGGGCCGGCGTCTCGCCATCACCGAACGCCTCGGACAGGCAGCCGGCAGACAGGGCGGCCCCGGCGGCGGCGAGGACCTGTCGACGTTGCATACGAACCACTGGTCAGGACGCTGTTAAGTGTCTTCTGGAGGCCCGAATCAGACGGCTCCCGAACCACTCTCTCGCTCGGCAGGCTGCTGTAAGAACGAGGACCAGTCCTCCGTGGGACAAGAAACTTACCGGGATGGACCGAACCCGTGGACGATGCCCTCCACCGACCCACCCTCGCTACAGTCTGCCGGACCTGCCCCGCGGTCACAGGAAACCGACTCCGGGGCCCGTCCCGTCTCGCGCCGCGCCCTCCTCGCAACCGTCGCGACAGGAGCAGCGACCGCACTCGCCGGCTGCAACGCCCTCGACTCCGGCGGGGACACCGCTCCGTTCCACGCCGGCGACTGGTACGACTACGGCAACGGCCCGGCCAACGCGAACCGCGTCGCCGGCGGCGCCCCGAAGCCGGACTCCCACGAGACCCTCGCGACGAGCACCTGGGCGTACGGCCCGCCGGTCGTCCACGACGGCGTCGTCTACTTCGCCGCGGACCGTGGGGCCGTCGCAGTCACGGCACAGGGAACCGAACTCTGGACCCGGGACCTGGCCCCCGAGGTGTCAGGCGCGGCGGCGCTCGACCCCGGCAGGGACCGGCTCTACGTCCCGACGAGTCCCGACAGTACGACCGCCGAGCCGGATTCCGACCCGGCGTCGGTGACGGTCCTCTCGACCGCCGACGGGTCCGTCGTGGACAGCTACCGTGTCGGCGACGATGTGACGTACGGCGTCACCGTCGTCGACGGGGACCTGTTCGTCCGCAGCGCGACGACCTGTCTCCGGCTCGGTCCCGATGGAACCGAACGCTGGCGGCGCGCACTCGACCCCCTCGAATACGACGAGTACAACCTCGGCGACTCGACTGCGACACAGGTCGCTCCGGCCGTCACGGACGACGGGGTCTACGTGCCCGACCGCGACGCGGTCGTGAAACTCGACCCCGATACCGGGAAGGAGCGCTGGCGAGTCCCCGTCGATACGGCCTACGCCGCGACCGTCGCCACCGACGACGTGGTGGTCCAGACGGGCTGGCAGGAGAGCGTCGCGGTCGAGCCCTCGGGTGAAATACGCTGGCGGCGGGACCTCGGGACCCGGGGGGCCGCCGCGGTCGCCGGCGAGCACGTCTACCTCGTGCCGGGCGACCTCCACGAACTCGATGCCGAATCCGGCCAGACGAACTGGCAGGCGCACGTCCCCGACGAGGGGACGGCTGCGCCGGTCGTGACCGACGACGCGGTCGTCGTCGCGACCGGTGACCTCCGCGCGTTCAACAGGGACGCCGGGGGATTCCTCGGCCCCGACCGGCTCCGCTGGCGTGACTCCTCGGTCCACGCGGGGTCGTACTGCTCGCCGGTGGTCGCGGACGGCCGGGTGTTCGTGGCCGGCCCGAACGGACTGGTGGGTCTGCGGCCCGCGAGGTGACTCCGGCGACGCTTCGCACGACGTAGCCACGGCTGGTCGGCTTCACGGCTCCCCGGAGCTGTATCAGGAAGTCGAACGTCGCCAGGTCAGTCGGACCGTACGAACGTCACGGGACATGGCGCGTTCAGCATGACCTCCTGTGCGGTGCTGCCGAAGACGGCCTTCCCGGTCGGGGAGCGCTTGCGCCCACCGACGACGACGAGGTCCGCGGTCTCTTCCTCGGCCAGGTCGACGATCTCGTGGCCGTACTCGCCGACCGCCCCGCGGATCTCGTAGTCGACGCCGGCCTCGGCGAGCAGGCCCGCGACCGTCCTGACGGTGTTGTACTTGGCGGCCACGTCGTCGGGCGTGACCTCCGCGTCCTTCGAGATGTCGAGTTTCTCCTTCACGTCGTCGTACTCCTCCCACGTGAAGACGTGCCCGAGGACGACCGTCGATTCGCCGGGAGCGGCGAGGTCGACGACCGTATCGGTTATCGATTCCAGCCGTTCCTCGTCCTCGTGCCCGAGGGCGAGCAGTACGGTGTCCATTGCCATCGTGTACCGTGTCGCACCCCGCCGAGTTAACTCTGTGGGATAATTTACTCGGGGTGTTGTTAATATTCGTAAGCCGCGTGAGGGGTCGCTACTGGCCGCCTGCACCCTCGACCAGCCGTTCGAGCTGTTCCGGCGGGACCGCCCCGCGGGCCGCGTAATCCTCGTAGGTGAACGTCGGGACGCCCGTGATGCCGGCGCGCTGGGCGGCGTCGAACTGGTCGCGGAGTTCCGCGCGAAGGCCGTCGTCGTCCAGCGCCGAGCGGATCTCGTCGCCGGGGATGCCGGCGTCCTCGGCGAGGTCGACCAGGACCGCCTCGTCGCCGATGTCGCGGCTCTCCTGCCAGAGCGCGTCGAAGATGGCCACGTCGAAGTCGAGCCACTGCTCGTAGGGGTAGTGCTGTTTGACGTAGTACGAGGCGACCTGCGCGTCGAGCGAGTCGACCTCGGTCGCGAGGTCGAGTTCCATCTCCACGTCGTACCTCTCCTGGAGGCGGCGCACGCCCTGTTTCGCCTGCTCGAAGTACTCGTCGTCCTTGCCGTCCTCGACCGTCTCGTCGAGGCTCCCGTCGGGGTTGCGCTTGTGCGACTGGAGGTCGAAGGGTCGCCAGTCGATCTCGAGGTCGTCCTCGCGCGTCGCCTGGTAGCGTCGCAGTGATTCGCGCCCGAGGTAGCAGAACGGGCAGACGTAGTCCGAGTAGACGGTGATGCGGTCGCCGTGTGTCGCGTCGCTCATGTGTCCGTACCTCGGTGGCGACGGGGTAAATAAGCGAACCGTCTGTGGTGGCGGCGTGCACGAGCGCCGCGGGCCCGGCTGCGCGTGGTTTCATCCGTCGGCAGGGCGTAGAGGACGGCATGGACTCTGACGCCCCGCTTCCCGAGCCGCCGAGGGACCTGCCGGACGACGTGGTCGACGCGCTCCAGGCGCACGCCGACGACCCGCACGTGGTCCGGGAGTCGGTCATCTACGCCCAGGAACTGCTGAACCGGCTGCACGAGGATTCCTCGGAGATCGTCCCGCAGGGCGACGAGGAGATTCTCCGCATCACCGAGCGTCCCGGCTACACCGAGGTCGTCAAGCGCAACCACCCGGACTCGGAAGACGCGTACCTCTACTTCGTCACGCGAGAGCCACACCCCGAGGGAGACGACCACCTTCGCTGGCGGGTCGTGGGACAGGTCGACGTCGACGAAGTACTGGAAGAGTAAGCCGCTAGCTCAGGCGAGCCGGGCGAAGCCGAGGTTGCCGGAGATGTTCTCGATGAGGACCGTCACGGTCTGGCCCTCCTTCGCGCCTGGCACGAAGATGGTGTAGTTGCCGCGCTCGGCGACGCCGTCGCCCTTGCGGCCCGTGCCGGTGATCTTGACCTGGTAGGTGCGTCCCTCCTCGAGTTCGGGCTGGCGCTGGTTCTTGCCCTTGCTGGAGTTCTTCGAGACGGGCTGGAAGGCACCACACGCCTCACAGCGCAGCATGTCGATGCCGTCCTCGCGGACGAGGCGGGTGTCGGGGAGGCCACACTCGCCGCAGGTGACGTACTCGGCCACGTAGCTGTCGATGGCCGCCTTGAAGTCCGCGATGGTGAACGACCCGTTGTAGCGGGCCTGCTGGCCGTCGAACTGGCCGTTGGTCCCGAGCTCGCGCTGGATGCTGCGGTGCATGTGCTCGGGGTCGCGGGAGACCGCGTTCGCGATGGCGTTGAGGTTGGTCAGGCGTGTGAACGCGCCGTCCGTCTCGCCCTGTGCCTCGGGAATCTTGAGGCGCTCGCCCGCTTCCTGGGGTCGGTCCGGGAGATCCGAAAACGCTCTGTCGAGGAGAGAATCGTATTCCATGGGTGTAGGAAGTATCGAGTACGTTTAGATGTTGGGAAGCGCCCTCGCCGTTTCCGTCGTCGCGAGGGCGGCAGATGATGGGTCGTTCGAAGGCGATTCGAGTCGGGGTCAGCGCTCGAACTCCGGGGGCAGCCCGGTGTGTTTGAGGCCCGACCAGTCCTCGACCTCGAACTGGTAGATGTCGAGCCCGAGGTCCCCGCTGGTGATGGCGCGCTGGAACATCTCGGGCCGCCAGGCCGACTTCATCACGTCGCCCAGCGCGGTCCACTCGGCCTCTGGCACCTGGCTGAGTTCCCCCGTCAGCATCACGCTCTCCCAGTTGAACGGCGAGTTGGTGTGGTAGACGAGGAACCGCGCCGCGGTCGTCTTCTCGGTCAGCTCCCGCTTCTTGCTCCCCTCCCCGAGCAGGTACGTGAAATACAGGTTCGTCTCGCCGTCGTACCCGTACGACATCGGGACGAGGTAGGGCGCATCGGCGGCCGGAAGCCCGAGGATCCCCATCCCCTCGCTGTTCAGGAAGTCCCGGATCTCGTCGTCCGTCATCGGGACCATGCCGAAGTCCTGGAGTTCGTCGATAGTCATACCAGTTGTACAATGGTTACCTAGTCACATAAGGAGAACCACGATTCCTAATCGTTGATAGCCGGCGGCTGCACGATTCGAGCGCCCACTTCAGCATGGTCGGCCCGCCGAGTGCTCCGGTGTCTGGGGACCGACCTGACGGGAACTGCACCGGTCTGCCGTCTCCGGGGCAGTCGATGGCGCGGTCCCCGCCGACCGACGGCGAATCCACGCCGTTTAACGTGCGGCGCATCTGACCCCGAGGTGGTGAGAGTCGCCCGTGGCACCCGCGTCTGATGGTCCCGCCGCCAGCGCCGACGGCGAGGAGGCACCAGGAGCCGAGGCACCGGCGGGCTCGGACCCGGACGGGATGGTGTCAGATTCCGAGGACGCCGTCGACGCCCGGCTCGCCGACGCGCTCGAACGCGTCGCCCACGGCGCGACCGTCTCGATTCCGAGTATCCTCCTCGAACGCGGGCTCACGGTCGCCTTCACGGCCGTCCTGACGAACGGGTTCTCCGCGAACGCCTACGGGCTGTTCGCGCTCGCACGGCGGCTCCAGCGGTTCCTGCTCCACGTCGCCCTCGGGTTCCGGAGCGGCCTGAGCCGGTTCCTGCCGAACGCCGACTCGGAGGCGGAACGGGACACCCTCGTCACGTTCGCGGGGGTCCTCCTGCTCGCGGTCGCATCTGTCTTCGGCGTCGGCCTGTACCTCGCAGCACCCGTAATCGCGGAGATGACGGGCAGAGGGGGAGATTTCAGGGGACTGCTTCGCCTGTTCGCCATCGGGCTGCCCGCGGCGGTGTTCCTCTTCACGGTCGGGGAGGCCCTCCGCGGGCTGGAGGAGGTCGTCCCCCTGAACCTCACGCTGCGAATCGGCTACCCGCTGGCCCAGTTGCTCGTGGCGGTGGTCGGCGTCGTCGTCTTCGACGACCTCGCGCTCGTCGCGGCCGGTGTCCTCGCCTCGATGGCGCTCACGGGCGTCGTCGCGATGGGCTGGCTGGTGCGCGAGCGCGGTCTCGGGTTCCGGCTCCGCAGTCCCGGCGAGGAGGTGCTCTGGCGGAAGTACATCGATTACACGCTACCCCTGTTCGTCGGCGGCATCGCGACGACCATCCAGCGCCTGGGGTTCTACCCGCTCATCGTGGTCTTCCTCTCGAACGTCGCCGGCGGCGTCTTCGCCATCGGCGTCCTCCTCGGGTCGCTGGTGCGGCTGCCACTCATGGGTATCAACCAGTTCATCCCGCCGGTCGCCGCCGCACTGAACGAGGAGGGCCACCGCGAGTCGCTCTCGCGGCTCTACCACGTCACGAGTCGCCTCGTGCTCGTCGCCGTGACGGGCCTGTCGGTCCCGGTCATCGTCTACCGCGACTCGGTGCTCGCGCTGTTCGGGCCGACCTACGTCCAGTACGCCCCCTTGCTCCCGTGGTTCGTGCTCGCCCAGTACGGGGCCTGTGCGGCCGGGAGCGTCGGTATCCTGCTCGCGATGACCGACAACCAGCGCGCCCTGCTCGTGGTGAACGTGTTCATCACGGCGCTCCTGACCGTGACGGCGATTCCACTCACGAGCATCTACGGGCTGGAGGGCCTCGTCGCGAGCTACTTCCTCATGCTGACCATCAACAACGGGCTGGAGGTGGCCGTCCTCTACCGGCTCGAAGGGCTCCAGCCGTTCACCCGGCTCCACGCCAAACCGCTGGTCGCGGCGGTCCCCTTCGTGGCCGTGACGGTCGGGGCGGGTATGATGCTCCCGCGGCCGGCTGGGCCACTCCTCGGAACCGCGCTGGGACTCGCCGTCTACGGGGTCGTCCTCTGGCGCCTCGGGTTCACGCCGGTCGAACACAGACTCGCCGAGACGCTGGCGGCGCGGTACCGGCTTCGGAGCGACTGAGAGCGCGTTCAGTCGTCGGTCGCTTCCCGGCCCGCCCCTCTCCCGGCGTCCGGAACCCGCAGGACCTCCTCGTCGGTGTCCGGGCCGAGCGGTTCGACGCGGACGCTGGAGACCTTGTACTCGGGGATACCGGCCTGCGGGTCGAAGGCCTCCTGCGTGAGCTTGTTCACCGCACCGGCGGCGAAGTGCATCGGAATGAACAGCGTCCCGGGGCCGACCCGCTCCGTGACCTGCACCTTCACGACGATGGCCCCACGCCGA
This sequence comes from Haloarchaeobius amylolyticus, assembly GCF_026616195.1. NCBI lineage: Archaea > Methanobacteriati > Methanobacteriota > Halobacteria > Halobacteriales > Halorubellaceae > Haloarchaeobius > Haloarchaeobius amylolyticus. The sequence continues at coordinate 346,274 of NZ_JANHDH010000003.1, read as the reverse complement.
GATTCGACCCGGACGTACTCCTCGTCCGCGATACCGAGTTCTCTCGCCGTGTCGGGGTGGACCTCCACGAAGCTCTCGCCGACGTGGCTCATCAGCCCCTCGACGCGCCGCGTGAGCTGGCCGGTGTGCCAGTGGTACAGCACCCGCCCGGTCGTGAGGGTGAGGGGGAACGCCTCGTCGGTCTCCTCCCCGGGGCGCTGGACGTCCGCCGGGACGAACTGGGCCTTGCCGTCGTCGAAGTTGAAGTTCCCCTCGTCGTAGTCGTAGAGGTAGGGCGTGCCGGGGTGGTCCTCGTCGGGGCAGGGCCACTGGAGGCCGTGCTGGTCGCCCGAGTCTAGGCGGTCGTAGGTGACCCCGCCGTAGATGGGGACGAGGCTGTTGATCTCGGCCATCACCTCGCGTGGGTGCTCGTACCCCCAGTCGTAGCCGAGGCGGCGTGCCAGTTCCTGCGTTATCTCCCAATCCTGTCTGGCCTGCCCCGGCGGGTCCGCGACCGGGCGGACGCGCTGGATGCGGCGCTCGGTGTTGGTGAAGGTCCCGTGCTTCTCGGGGGAGGTCGCGGCCGGGAGGACCACGTCGGCGTACTCCGCGGTCTCCGTCATGAAGATGTCCTGCACCACGAGGAAGGGGAGTTCCGCCAGTGCGTCGGCGGCGTGCTGGATGTCGGGCTCCGAGAGCGCCGGGTTCTCGCCGACGATGTACATCCCGTGGAGGTTGCCCTCGTGGATCTCGTCGAACATCTGCGGGACGTTCAGCCCCGGTTCGTCCGGCGGGCGCTCGCCCCACGACGTTTCGAACTTCTCGAGCACGTCGGGGTCGTCGAGGTCCTGGTAGCCCGGCAGGCAGTTCGGCAGGGTGCCCATGTCGCCACCGCCGCCCTGCACGTTGTTCTGGCCGCGGAAGGGCGAGAGCCCCGCGCCGCGCTTGCCGACCTGCCCGAGGGCCAGCGCGAGGTCGGCCAGCGCGAGCACGTTCTGTGTCCCGTGACTCGACTGCGTCATGCCCATCGCCCAGCCGAAGACGACGGTGTCGGCAGCTGCCAGCGTCTCGGCCGCGCTGGCGAGTTCCTCTGGCGGGACCTCGGTCAGTTCCTCCACCTTCTCGGGCGTGAAGGGCTGGACCTTCTCGACCACGGCCTCGACGTTCCGGGTGTTGCGCTCGATGAACGCCTCGTCGTGCAGGTCGTGCTCGAAGAGGTACCGGATGAGGCCGTTTATCCAGGCGGTGTCGTAGCCCGGCCTGACGCGGGTGAACTGGTCGGCGTGCTCGGCGATGCCGATCTTCCGCGGGTCGAACACCACGAGGTCGGCCCCGTCGCGGACGTTCTGCTTGATACGGGTCGCGAGCACCGGGTGGGACTCGGTCGTGTTCGACCCGGTGAGCAGGTACGCGTCGGCCTCGCCCACGTCCTCGTTGATGCGGTTGCTCATCGCGCCGTAGCCGACGGTCTGCTGGAGCGCGGCGACCGTCGAGGCGTGACAGAGCCGGGCGCAGTTGTCGATGTTCTTCGTCCCGAGGACCTGCCGGGCGAACTTCTGGACGAGGTAGGCCTCCTCGTTGCTGCCCTTCGAGGAGGCGAGACAGCCGACCGTGTCCACGCCATGTTCTTCCTGGATACTCGAGAGCCGGCTCGCGACGTAGTCGAGGGCCTCGTCCCACGACACGGGTTCGAGGTCCCCCTCGTCGGTCCGGACGAGTGGCTCCGTGAGCCGCTTCTCGCTGTTGGCGAACTCGTGGCCGAACTTGCCCTTCACGCAGGTCGAGAAGTCGTTCGCGGGGGCGTGTGAGGGGTCAGACACCGGGTCGACGCCGAGCACCTCGTCGTCCTTCCCGACGACCTCGAACCGGCAACCGACCGAGCAGAATCCGCAGGTCGTCTCGGCCGTCTCGAGCTGGCGCTTTCGGGCGTCGGCCAGCCACCTGGACGACTCGAACAGCATCCCCTCGGGGACCAGTCTGGCCGCGATGTTCTCGGCGGTATGCTCGCAGGTCGCCATCGCCGTCTTCGCGGCGGCGGAGACGAGGTGCCGCCCCCGGCGCCGGGCCGTCGCGACGAGCCGGGAGAGGCCGTCAGCGTCGAGTTCGTCGGCCGCGTCGTCAGCCTGCGACCCGTCGTCACCCCGCCGCCGGAACCGCCGGTTCGGCGCGGTCGTGTCGTCCAGCGTCTCCACGGCCTCGTGTTCGATGACCCGCCCGACCGAGGTTCGCTGGTCGAACCCCGGAATCGGCAGCGAGGTCACCCCACCGATGCCCTTCTCGGTCAGCGCCCCGGTCGGGCAGACGGTCGCGCAGTGGCCACAGGAGACGCAGGTCGAGTCCCCCATCGTCTCGGCGTCGGACTGGAAGCCGATGCGGGTGTCGGCGCCAGTGCCCTCGATGCGCAGGACGCCCTCGACCTGCACGTCGTTGCAGGCGTCGACACAGCGGGCGCAGAGGATGCACTTGTTCCGGTCGACCTGGATGAACGAGGAGGTGTCGTCGATTGGGTCGTACTGGTCGCGCTCGTCGAAGACGCCGTAGCGCGGGTGGTCGACGTCCTGCTCGATGGCGGTCGACTGGAGTTCGCAGCGTCCGTTCCCGTTGCAGGTCGTACACCGCAGGTTGTGCGAGGAGAGCACGAGGTCGAGGTTGACCGACCGGGCCTCCGTGGCGTCCGGGTCGTCGACCCTGACCGTCAGCCCGTTCTCGGCGGGGAACGAGCAGGCCGGGACCAGCCCGTGTTCCGCCGTCTCGACCATGCAGGTCCGGCACTCGCTCCGCGGCCCCACGTCCTCGCTGGCCTCGCTGTCGCGGTCGTAGTAGCACAGGGCCGCCACGTCGGTCCCGGCGTCGAGGCCGGTCCCGCCCTGGGTGAGGCCGTCACAGCCGCCCGCGACCGTGACGGTCTCGTCGTCGACCTGCCCCAGCGCGTCGAGAATCGTCGACCCCGGTGGGACCGTGACTTCGGTTCCCTCGACGGTCAGGGTGGTCGCCTCGTCGCCCGCCGTACCGACCGGCGGGTCGTTGGCCGTCCCCGTCTCGAACGTCTCGGTGACCGGCGTCTCGTTCTGGTGATTCGCCACGTCGGGGACGCGGGGGACTGGCTCGTCGTCGGTGGAATCGTCTGTGCTCATCGTCGTAGCCTCGTGGTGCAGGTGCCGGCCGGGCAGTGGCCCTCGGTGTGAGCCCGGAACGCGGGGGCGAACTCGTCCATCGCGGTGACGACGGGTCTGGGCGCGTGACTCCCCAGTTGGCAGTTCGCGGACCGCCGCATCACCCGGCCGAGTTCGCGTATCTTCTCGGGGTCGTACTCGCCGTCGTAGACGTCCCTGACCAGCTCGGCGAGCTGGACCGTCCCCTCGCGCCCGGGGACGCAGCGCCCGCTGTTCTCGTCGGCGGCGAACCGGGCTCGCTCCCCGGCCACGGCGACGACGCAGGTGTCCTCGGTCAGCAGTTCGACCACGCCGTCGGTCCCCAGCGAGGCGGCCGCGAGCGACGGGGCGGTCGGAGCCACGCCCAGCTCCCGGGTGAACCCGCCGAGGACGCCGCCGACGCAGGCCAGTTCGTACCTGCCGGTCAGGTCGACGGCCTCTCGGACCGCGTCGAGGCGCCCGCCGGGCGGGAGTTCGACGGTCGCGGGGGCGGCAACGTCCCCGGTCGCCGTCACGAGCCGCGTCCCGGGGTCGGCGTCGTCCGGGTCGAAGGCGTCGGGTGTGCGCATGGCCTGCCGGACCTGCGCGACCGTTCGCGGGGTGTGAATCACGGTCGGTCGGCCGTGGAGTCCGTACACCGAGGGCGGCGGTGGCTGGAGCCGGGGTTCGAGCCGGTCCGCACCCTCCATCGCCTCCAGGGCCGTCGTCGGGGCGCCGGCACGGTACAGGTCGGGCCCGACGACCACCTGCGGGACGACAGGGAGGACGTCTGCCGCGTTCTCGATTGCCTCCTGCACCTGCCTCCGGAGGGCCTCGTCAGCCTCGTTCAGGTAGACCACGAGGTCGCTCGCGCCGACGTGGTCGGCCACGGCGGCCGCCCCGTCGAGCACCGTCAGTGGGGCGCTCTCGAGGAGCAGCCGGTCGGCACGGGGACGCGAGTCGGCCTCGTGGGCGTTGACGACCACGACGGGCTTGCCGTCTGCCTTGCGGGCCTGTTGCCAGACCGCTGCGACTGGATCGTCCGAACTGGCGTCGCCACGCCCGCGCCCGAGGATGCCCACGTCGGCCACTGACCCGGCATCGCGCTCGGGTGAGACGAGGGCCACATCGGCCGGCGAGGTGGGGTCGACCCAGCCACAGGGGGCGAGCACCCGGCGAGTCCCCACGGCCAGGGGCCCCGTGTGTGGGAGCGGGAGCCCTGCCGTCTCACCGTGTTCGACCACGACGGTGGCCGTCTCGGTCGGGAGGCCGCCGGCTTCGAGCGCCTCGATGGCTCGCTCGACCGCTGCGGCCGTGGCTTCTGGGAGGAACGCGGTCCGCCCCTCGTGGGTCGCGAGCGCGAGTGGCTCCAGCCCCTCGACACCCGTCGAGCCCGTCGGGACGACCGAGACGCGCTCGGCCAGCTCGGTCGCGGTCTCGACGAGGGCCGCCCGTCGCTCGTCCGAGAGGCGCCCCGCGATTCGGAGCGTCGGTGCCCGGGCACCACCCGTGTTCTGTGTCATCTGTTAGCAAGTCGGCGGCGGGCGTGAAAAATACCGCCCCCGTCACCGGGCGGCAGTAGATTCATTGCCGCGCTGGCACTCACCTCGCACGTGTCATCGACGAACTTCGACGACTTCGACCACGAGGCGCACATGCGCGAGGCGTTCGAACTGGCCCGCGAGGCGGTCGACCGCGGCGACCGGCCCTTCGGGTCGGTGCTCGTCCGGGACGACGAGGTGGTGATGCGCGAGTCGAACCGGGTACTCACGGAGGACGACGTCCGGCGCCACCCCGAGTTGCACCTCGCACAGCGCGCCATGCGCGAACTCACCGCGGCGGAACGCGCCGAGACCGTCATGTACACCAGCACCGAACCCTGCCCGATGTGCTCGGGCGGGATGGCGTACGCCGGCTTCGGGCGCGTCGTCTACAGCGTCGGCGGCGACGACCTCGCGGACTACACCGCCGACGCCCCGGCAGTCCGGTCGGCCGAGATTCTCGACGGAACCACCGAGGTCGTCGGCCCGGTCCTGAACGAGGAAGGACGACAGCTCCACGCCGAGTTCGACTGGTGACCGGTCGAGGGTGGACCGAACACCTAACTTCCCGACTGTCGAACACGAAACCATGCCGTCCAAACCGGTATTCGAGGTCTACCGCGACAGCGCGTCCGAGTGGCGATGGCGACTCGTCGCGACGAACGGGAACATCATCGCGGACAGCGGCGAGGGGTACACGACCAAACAGGGCGCGAAACGCGGCATCGAGAGCGTCAAGCGCAGCGCGCCAGAGGCGGAGATAATCGAGGAGTAACCCGGCCTGTTCTTCGCTGTTCCGACCGCGACAGCTCGTTATCCCTTTACCTCTCGAAATCGGCCGTTTCACAGGTACTCGCCTCCAGATTCGCAATCGAGCACTCGATTGCGAAATGGAGCGGCACACACCCGGTGAACGCCGAAACCGACCGATGTGGGCTTATCTTGTGGTTTTTGAGTGGGACTCCCGTCGTCACGGATACATCTGACATGACGCGAACCGAGACGACTGGCGGGGTGTCCCTGAAGGTACTCGGGGCACTCGTCGCGGCGACCGGGTTGACACTCCCGTGGCTGGCCATCTGGTTGGTCGGCGGGGCACACGGCTTCTCGACACTGACCACGGTGGCGATCAGTGGTATCGGCATCCTCGGCGCATCGTTCCTGCTCACGTGGGGCGCAGAGACCGCCGAGAAGGACGTCCCGCGGGCGTTCGCCATCGCGGTGCTGGCGGTCCTCGCCGTCGCCCCCGAGTACGCGGTGGACGCGCTGTACGCCTGGAACGCCGGCCAGTTCGCCGGCACCGAGCGCGGTATCGAAGCGGGCAACCTCGCCGTGGCGAACATGACCGGCGCGAACCGCATCCTCATCGGCGTCGGCTGGGCCGGCATCGCCCTGTTCACCATCCTCCGGGCCGGCGCGGCGGCCGACACCGCGGTCAAGAAGCAGCGTGGCTTCCTCGCGGACGTGGTGACCCTCGACCGGGACATCGCCGTCGAGATCGCGTTCCTGCTCGCGGCGACCGCCTGGGCGTTCGCGGTCCCCCTGGGTGGCGGTATCGACATCCTCGACGTGGTCGTCCTCGTCGGGCTCTACGTTCTGTACCTTCTCGTCATCATAAGGGGTGACGTGGACGAGGCCGGCGAGGAACACGTCGGCGTGCCTGCTGCCCTCCAGCAGGTCCCGAACCCGTACCGGGCGCTCACCGTGCTGGCGCTGTTCGCCTACTCGGGCCTGCTCATCTTCGTCGCGGTCGAACCCTTCGCCCACGGCCTCGAGAAACTCGGGACCTCCGTCGGCATCCCCTCGTTCTTCATGATCCAGTGGATCGCGCCGCTAGCGTCCGAGTCGCCGGAGCTCGTTATCGTCACGTTGCTGGTCCTGAAGTCGCGGTCGACGGCTGGGTTCAACGCGCTCGTCTCCTCGAAACTGAACCAGTGGACGCTGCTCATCGGGACGCTCGCCGTGGTCCACTCCATCGCACTCGGGCAGTACGGCGCGCTGATGTTCGACCAGAAGCAGGCCGCGGAGATCTGGCTGACCGCGGCCCAGTCGTTCTTCGCCATCGCGCTCATCGTGGACTTCCGCATCTCGGTCCGCGAGGCGTGTGTCCTGTTCGTCCTCTTCGCCTCGCAGGTCGGGGCCGAGTTCCTCGCCATCCGAGGAATCATCGAGCTTCCGGTGTCGAGCTACGAGCTGTTGCTCATGTTCACGGGCCTCTACGTCGTGCTCGGGACGGCACTGTTCGTCGCGCGCCGGGACGCGGTCGCGAGGCTGGTGGGTGACGTCAGCGATACGGTCTCCGGCGCGATCTCGTCGGGTGGCCAACCACAGAGCGCGGACTGAACCGCAGCCCGAACCGCACACAGAGTCGGTGCGTTCATCCACCCGGGCCACGCCATTCGAGACGTGGCCTCGAGTCAACTGCGGCACACACTGGTCGGTTTCGTCGCGGCCGGAGTCGTCTTCGCGGTCATGTTCTGGCTGCTGGACGCGAGGGCCGTCGTGGCAGCCGCGAGCAGGGCCGACCTCGGACTCATCGGGCTCGTCGCGGCAGCGATCCTCTGCTGGAACCTCTCGTGGGGGGTCGTCTTCTGGCAGGTGCTCGGCGCCGTCGGGACCGACACCCGCCTGCCGACCGCCGTCGTCATCAACGCCGCCGGAGCGTTCGCGAACCACGTCACGCCCTTCGGGCAGGCCGGCGGCGAACCCGTGACCGCCTGGCTCGTGACCCGCCGGACCGGGACCGACTACGAGGTCAGCCTCGCCGCGGTCGCCAGTTTCGATGCCATCAACGTCGTGCCATCGCTCACGCTGGCGGTCGTCGGAGGGTTCTACTACCTGTTCACGGTCCCCGGGGTGGTCGACTTCGACGCGCTGTCGACCCTCGCGTTACTGGTCGCCGCCGCGGTCGTCGGTGCCTCTCTCGTGTGGCAGTACGGCCGGGACAACGAGGCCAGGCTGCTGGCGACCGTCGCGGCCGGCGTCAGGACTGTCGCCAGCCGGATTCCCCGGGTCAGCGTCCCCGACAGTGACGCGGTCATCGGCCGCATCCGCGGGTTCGGCGACGCGGTCGCTCGCGTCGCAGGCGACAGGCGACGGCTGGTCGCCGCGCTCTGTTTCTCGGCGCTCGGGTGGGGCCTGCAGGCCACCGGCATGTGGGTGGCGTTCCTCGCCCTCGACGCGCCGATTCCGCTCTACGTCCCGCTGTTCGTCGTGCCACTCAGCGCGTTCGGCAGCATCGTCCCGACGCCGGGTGGACTCGGTGGTGTCGAGACAATCAGCATCGCCCTGGTGACGCTCGTGACCGGGGTCTCGGCGCCCACCGTGGCTGCCGCGGTGACGATACACAGCGTCGGCGGCTACATGCTGACGACCACGGTCGGCGCAGGGGCGACGGCCGTGATCGGAGTGGGGTCGGGCCCACAGGACGATTGAGGGGCCCCGTTCCAGAAGGCTGGTATAGACCGGCTTCAGCGGACGACCGTGACCGGGACGGTCGCGCGCTCGACGATCTGCTTCGCGACGCTCCCGAGCATCGAATCCGCGCGCCCGGAGCGCCCCCGGTGGCCGACCACGATGGTGTCGAAGTCGGCGTCCTCGGCGTAGTCGGTGATGACGTGGACTGGGTCGCCGTACAGCAGTTCCGTCTCGACGCTGACGCCGAGGTCGCCTGCGAGCTCGGTCGCCCGCGAGAGGTGCTGTTCGCCCCGGTGCTCGGCGTCTTCGATCCGCTCGACGACGAGGCGTCGGTCCGCGTCCGAGAGCGTCGATATCGGCGCGCTTCCACCGGTGTCGTACACCGCCGGGTTCACCGCGTGCACGACGGTGATGGAGCCGCCCGTCGCGTCGCAGATGTCCGCGGCGTAGGTGAGTGCGTTCTCTGCAGCGTCTGACCCATCCATGGCGACGAGGAGTCTCATACTCGAACTTCGGCGAGCGAGAAGTTAAACCGGGGCCTGATGATTGCGGGCGGTGACACGCCGTCGCACTGTCGACCCGGCCGGGGCTGCTGGTCCACCACCCTCACGTAGAACTCGGTAATATAAACTGTTATTACGTTTTACATACTTTCTTCAGACACTTCTAATATACAGACTCTCGATGAGTGGCGGGTGAAAGAGTAGGGGTCCTCTAGAAATGGTTTTCAGGAAATTAGTACATAGTTTATTACTGGCCGGCTTCCACCTCGACGACGGGATAGAACCCGAGGAATGTGAGCCTATGCCGCGGTGTGTTACGCCAATATGTGTGTAACAGCACGCGCTACGGCGTCACAAACACCCCGGGAATTCGAGTGTGTCCAAGCAGATTGGATTGACCGTGGATGGTCGTTATGGCTCTCTCACGTCGAATTATCGAGGTGAAAGTCGATGAATAGAAACCATCTGCCTCTGGGCCTGTACCCGGTTCCAGCCGCGAAGGCGACAAATCGTATCAGGTCTTGGACTGATTGTCCCGCCGGAGCTCTTCAGATGGCGGCTCATCGGATTCATTTTTGAAGTAACGCCCGAGAATATACGCTTCTCCCAACGTTCGTCACTATCCAAGGAGCTTGGACAATTCCGGTCCGGTATCCGGCTCGCCAGACCGGAGAACCAGCACACGGCAGCGGGACAGACGACCTGTCTGCCCGGAACAGTTATTATTGATTACCCGGTACATAGCGTACAGCAGCGATGCCCTGTAATGCACAGCGGAACGCCCAGCCCTGGGAACGGGCAGCAGAAGCACTCGCAGAGTACCCGCCGAGCGTCAAGTTCGTCGCGAAGGTACTCGACGTGGAGGGGGAGCTCAGTCAACAGCGGCTCGTCGAAGAGACGCTCTTGCCGGTCCGGACGGTCCGGTACGCGGTCAACACCCTCGAACAGGACGGTCATCTCGAATCTCGCCACTGCTTCCGGGACGCACGGAAGCGACTCTACTCGCTCGACCTCGACTGATCCGGCGGCTCTCTGCCGTCGCGGGCGGTGCCGGGAAGACTAAACCACCACACGCCGTTGGGTCCGGTATGGAACCGGACGACCGGCCGAACCGAACGGTCACGACGACCGAATCCTCTATCCGTATCCTCGAGTCGCTCAAGGAGCGCCCCGGTCAGACGCTCGCCGACCTGACCGAGAACCTCGACATCGCGCGCAGTACCATCCACCGGCACCTGCTGACGCTGGAGGCGAACGACCTCGTCGTCCGCGACGAGGAACGAGGCACCTTCTCGCTCGGCCTGCGCTTCCTGGACTTCGGGCACCGCGCCCGCGAACACGTCGGGTTCTTCGAGGTCGGCCGGGAGTACGTCGACCGGCTCGCCGAGGAGACCGGCGAGAAGGTCTGGCTCATCGCCAAGGAGGGCGACTTCAGCGTCCACCTGTACAAGGCCCACGGGGAGAACCCGCTGGAGACGTCCGCGAAGGTCGGCCAGCGCCGGAACCTCCACCAGCTCGCCGCCGGGAAGGCCATCCTCGCGTCCCTTCCCGAGGACGAACTCGAGGCCATCCTCGACCGGCGTGGCCTCTCCGAGACCACGGAGAATACCATCACCACGCCCGAGGACCTGCGCGAGGAACTGGCGACCATCCGCGACCGCGGCTACGCGTTCAACATCGGCGAGTCCATCACCGGCCTGAACGCCATCGGCGCCCCGATCCGCGACGAGGACGGCTACCCCATCGGCGCCATCAGCATCTCGGGGCCGGCGAACCGGGTCAAGGGGGACCTGCTGAAGGAGGAACTGCCGGACAAGCTACTGGCCGCCCTCGACGAGATCCACATCAGGCTCCGCTACTCGGAATCCGAGTGAGGGACGCGGCCGGGCCCCACCTGCTGACTGGAACGACGATGCAGCGACGCCATCTTGTGAGTTCCAGATGATTTATGCCGCCGGTCGTCGAAATCATGCCCGTATGTACAAGCACGTTGCCCTGCTCGTCCGCCAGGACGACCTGACGCACGAGGAGTTCATGGACTACTGGCGAAACGAGCACTCGCCGCTGGCGAAGGACATCGAGGGCGTCGTTCGCTACCAGACGGTGTACCCGACGGACCCGGAGAACGCCGAGTTCGACGGAATCGCGGAGCTGTACTTCGAGACACTGGACGACCTGCACGAGGCCCTGGGCAGCGAGGGGTCGCGTGACTACGACCCGACGCGCGAGGTCGCCGCCAAGGCCCGCGAGGACGTGAACAACTTCCTCGCGGTCGACGAGCGTCCCCGCTTCATCGGCGAGGAGAAGGTCTGGAAGGACGAGGTCGACGGCGACACGGAGGGCCTGTACAAGCACTCGGCCTTCCTCGTCCGAAAGGATGGGATGACCCACGAGGAGTTCCGAGACTACTGGGAGAACAACCACTCGCCGCTGGCGAAGGACATCGAGGGCGTCGTCCGCTACCAGACCGTCTATCCGACGGACCCGGAGAACGCCGAGTTCGACGGGGTGGCCGAACTCTACTTCGAGACGCTGGACGACCTGCACGAGGCGCTCGGCAGCGAGGGGTCGCGTGACTACGACCCGACGCGCGAGGTCGCCGCCAAGGCCCGCGAGGACGTGAACAACTTCCTCGCCGTGAACGAGCGCCCGCGGTTCATCGGGCAGGAGACCCTCTGGAAGAACGAGATCGCCGACCACGATGGCTACTGACACCACCCGGTCGGAGTACGAGACGCAGGTCCGGGAGGCCTACCCGGAACTCGAGCGCATCGAGAGCGACGAGTTGCGCGAGCAGGTCGTCGAGGCGTGGTGTCTCGGGCTCGAACGCGGCGGCTGGCAGGACATCGCGGACATCCCCTACGCCTGGAACATCCACGAGGTGACCAACGTCGAGCACGTCCGCGGCGTCACGAAGATCGCCCTGGAGTCCGCCGAGGTCCAGCGCGACTTCCACGGCGCGGACCCCGACATCGACACCATCGTCGCGGCCTGCCTGCTCCACGACGTGGGCAAGTGCTACGAGTACGTGGACTTCGTCGACGCCGAACTCCTCGGAGAGCCCGACCGCGAGCACTACGCCAGCGAGGAGATTCCCCACTCGATCTCCGGCTACGCGCTCGCCCACGAGGTCGGCGTTCCGCTGGACGTCCAGCGCGCGATTCCGCACTTCCTCGGCGAGGTCCCGACCAGAACGCTCGAGGCCGAGCTGGTCAAGAGCGCGAACTCGGCCTCCTCGAACGCCATCACCCAGTCCGCGATGGGCATCACGCTCAAGGAGTGGGTGGACGAGTACAGCCAGACGCAGAACTAGCAGAAACCTCTTTTCGGCCGCCTAGAGCGGTTCGAGGCCGTTCTCCTCGCGTAGCACGTCGATGTACTTGCGGAAGCCGGATTCGAGGTCGTACTGCACCTCGTACCCGGTGTCCTCCTGGAACGCGGTCATGTCGAGGCGCTGGGTCCAGGGGAGTTCACCCTCGTCGGAGACCGTGAGGTCGGCGTCCGGGACGATGCTCTCGACGGTCTCGGCAGCCTCGCGGATGGTCGCGAGTTCGCCGCGCACGTTGTAGATACGCTGGGAGAGGTCGTCCTCGGGCGTGAAGGCCGCGAGGCGGAACGCCTGGGCGATGTCCTCGACGTGCTGCCAGTCGATCTCCTGGTCGCCGTACTCCACCGAGAAGGACTCCCCGAGCGCGGGCTTCTCGACGATGTTCGCGAGGAACGCGCTCCCGCCCGTCTCGCGGTAGGGGCCGTAGGCGACCGTGGGACGGATGGCCACGTGGTCGACGCCGTACTCCTCGTTGTACACCCGCGCCTGGTGTTCGTTGTACTCCTTGGTCGCGCCGTAGAGCGTGTCGGCGTAGACGAGGTCGTCCTCGGTGACCCACCAGTCGGAGCCGTCGTCGTAGTTCGAGGGTGGGGCGTAGACCGCGGCGGAGGACGCCCAGGCGACGCGCTCGACCTGGTCGTCGAGGGTGCGCGCGGCCTCGAAGATGTTGCTCGTCCCCTCGACGTTGACCTTCAGGGCGGCGCGTGGGTTGGATTCGGCCGTGTTCGTGAGCAGTGCGGCGAGGTGGACGATACGGCTCGCGCCAGTCTCGGCGACCGCGTTGACCACGTCGGTCGGGTCGGTCACGTCCCCCCGGCGGATCTCGACGTCGTCCGCGATGTCGAGCTTCGACAGGATGCGGTCGTCGGTCGAGAGGTCGTAGGCGACCACGTCGTGGCCGTGGTCGACGAACTCCTTCGATACGTACGAGCCGATGAAGCCGGTGCCACCGGTAACGAGTACCGTCTCGGTGTCTGCCATCTTCTCGTACGACGCGCGATTTCGGCAAAAGCGTTGTGCTGCCTGCGGTTCCTGCAGTTATCGGAGAGCGCCCCGGCAGCGCTACTCGTGCAGACCGCCGACCTCGGCGTAGAAGGAGGACTGCAGCGTCTCGACCATGTCGGGTTCGCGGTCGATACGCACGTCGAGGACGGTCGGTACGTCCGACGCCTTCGCTTCGGCGAGCCGGTCGTCGAGGTCGGCCGGGTCGGTCACGCGGATGCCCTCTGCGCCGAAGCCCTCGACGACGGTGGCGAAGTCGGTGTCGTGGAACTCCACGCCGGGGATGGAGTCGTCCATCTGGCGGACCATGCCCAGAGACGTGTCGTTGAGCACGACGAACGTCGGCGCGACGCCGTACTCGACCGCGGTCTCGACCGAGGTCATCGTCATGGTGAATCCGCCGTCGCCCGCCACCCCGATGACGTCCTTGTCGGTCGTGATGGCCGCGGAGACGGCGGCCGGGGTCGCCCAGCCCATGCCGCCGACGCCGCCGGAGCCGAAGTAGGTCCGGACCGCCGGGGTCTGGAGGTAGTTCAGCAACCAGAAGCGGTTGTTCCCCGAGTCGGCGGTGACGATGGTGTCCTCGTCGACCACGTCGGAGATGGCCTGCACGGCGCGCTGGGGGAGGATGGGCGACTGGTCCGAGTCGCACTCGGGCACGTGGAAGTCCTCGCGTGCCTCGGCAGCACGGTCCAGCGCCCAGCCGTTCTCGCCGGCACCGGCCGTCACCAGTGCGGCCAGCGACTCCCCGGCGTCGCCGATGAGACCCACGTCGGCGGGGTAGACCCAGCCGGCGTTGCGGGTGTCGATGTCGGCGTGGACGATGGTCTGCTCGTCGGGGCGGATGAAGGATTCCGCCTGCCAGTTGGTGTCCATCGGGTTCATCCGGCAGCCGACGACGAGGAGGGTATCGGCCTCGGAGACGACCTGGTTCGCGCCCTCGTGGCCGAACGAGCCGATGACGCCGGCGGCACGCTCGTGGGTCTCCGGAATCGTGGACTTCCCGAGGTAGGAGGTGGCGACGACCGCGTCGTAGGCCTCCGCGACGGCCTGCAGTTCGTCGTAGCATTGCGAGACGTGGACCCCGTTCCCGGCGACGATGACGGGTCGCTCCGCGTTGGAGAGCGCCTCGGCGGCGGCCGCAACGTCACGGTCGGTCGGACTCGACTCCCAGTTCTTCGTCTGGCGGTCCGGCGACCAGACCGGGGGCACGTCGCCCTCGGGGACCTCGCTGGTGACGGCGTCGCCGTCGAGGATGACCGCGGTCGGCCCTGGGCGGCCCGCAGTGGCGTGCTTGAACGAGAGCTGGAGGCTGCGAAGTGTCTCGTTCGCGGTGCGCGGGAACCACCACTCCTTGGTGATGCCGTCGAGGATCTTCGGGAGGGAGAAGCCGCCGTAGTCGCCCCGGGCCTGCTGGTAGGGGGCGAGTGTGGAGTAGTCGCCACGCTCGGAGGCCTCGGTGATGGCGACCATGGGCGAGGAGCCGAGCCGCGCCTCCATCTGGCCGATGGCGCCGAGGCTGCCGATCCACGGGCCCTGGCCGGTGAGGACACCGGGCTGCTGGTGGTAGCGGCCGTACATCTCGGCCATGACGCTCGCCTCGCGCTCGTCGCGCGGGCGGACGACCTCGATGTCCGAGTGGGCGAGTTCCTCCAGTAGCTCGATTGCCCGGCCACCGGGGTAGCCGAACAGGTACTCGACGTCCATGTCCTCAAGGGTCCGAACGATCTGGGTGCTTACCGTAGTCATGTGTAGGGGTGTGCTCGATGCCGGCACACGTGGGGTCGCGGTCGGCCGCAGCGCTGCACAGTGAGCGCCACTGTCGCGTCGCATGGCCTCGACTGCTCCGTCGTGCTGGACCCGCCCGTGTGCGCGGTAGTACTCGCTCCTTCCGCGGGACGTGTCTTTGTTCTACCGGTGCATCCAAGCGATACCGGTTATCGAAGGGGATAGAGCGCCGTCCCGAGCCACCGTCGAACCGCGGTTCGACCGTCCATAGCCCCTGTTCCGACCTCCCTAGCGGTTTGGGAACGGCAGTCACACAACTATTATCACTTGCCCTCGTGTTTATTCGTGTATGGCAACCGCCAGTACCGAAGCAGTCCGCGACGCCATCCAGACACGCAGCCGCCTGGGTGCCAATTTTGGCGTGTTCGACTGCTTTACACCGAAACTGGCGGTCAGCGCCCGTTCCCGTTCGGTCCGTGAGACCACCGACGACCTGCCCACTGTCGGCGGGTCGTCCTCAGGAAGTGTCACGTACCGACCGTGACGCGGGACCTACGCCCCAGGGGACACCGGGACCGATGAGCCCAGCTACCCACCCAGAGCCGCCGCGATGGCCGGTGTGGTCGGCCATCCGTCCGCCCGCCAGCGGGGAGTACAGCACTGCGACCGACACCCCAGACAGCGACAGCGACAGAGCACCATGAGCACCCAACACGAAGCCGAATCCGAAACGCAGCAACACCCGATAGCACAGCAATCCGACGACGACGAACTCGTCCAGGTACTCGACGCGGAGGGTCGCGTCCTCCCCAACGCGGAGGTCCCCGACCTCTCCGAGGAGGAACTCCTCTCGATGTACCGCGACATCAAGCTCGCGCGCCGCTACGACCAGCGCGCCATCAGTTTCCAGCGGCAGGGTCGCATCGCGACCTACGCGCCGATGACGGGCCAGGAGGGCTCGCAGGTGGCGACGAGCTATGCCTTGGACGAGCAGGACTGGCTGTTCCCGACGTACCGCGACCACGCCGCGAAGTACGTCCACGGGATGGAGCTGTACTCCCTGCTCTCGCCCCTGCAGGGCCACCGCGAAGGGTACTCGATTCCGGATGACGTGAACGTGCTCCCGGAGTACATCCCCATCGCCACGCAGATCCCGCAGGCCATGGGCATGGCGTGGGGCTACCAGCTCCAGGGCGAGACCGACCGTGCCTGCCTGTGTCACTTCGGCGACGGTGCGACCTCGGAGGGGGACTTCCACGAGGGCCTGAACTTCGCGGGCGTCTTCGACGCCCCCGCGGTGTTCGTCTGTAACAACAACCAGTGGGCCATCTCGGTCCCGCGCGAGAAGCAGACCGCCAGCGAGACCATCGCCCAGAAGGCCGACGGGTACGGCATCGAGGGCGTCCGAGTAGATGGGATGGACCCGCTGGCCGTCTACCAGGTGACCCGCGAGGCCATCCTGAAGGCGAAGAACCCCGGCCCCGACGAGTCCCGGCCGACGCTCATCGAGTCCGTCCAGTACCGCTACGGCGCACATACGACGGCCGACGACCCGAGCGTCTACCGCGACGGCGACGAGGCCGAGCGCTGGCGCGACTGGGACCCCGTCGACCGGCTGGAGGGCTACCTGCGTCGCGAGGATATCCTCGACGACGAGCTGGCGGCCGAGATAGACGAGGACATCGAGGCGGAGATCCAGGAGGCGATCCAGCGCGCCACGCAGACCTCCTCCGACCCGGAGGACATCGTCGACCACGTCTACGAGGAGAAGACGCCACAGCTGGAGCAACAGCTGGAGGAGCTGAACGAGTTGCGCGAGAAGTACGGCGACGACGCGCTCGTGGAGATGGGTGAGTGAGCATGAGTCAGGCCACCCACTCCGACGAGTCCGCACAGGAGACCGAGTCGATGACCCTGGTCGAGGGCGTCCGCGACGCGCTCCACCACGAGATGGCGCGCGACGAGAAGGTGATGGTCCTCGGCGAGGACGTCGGCAAGAACGGGGGCGTGTTCCGTGCGACCGAGGGGCTGTACGAGGAGTTCGGCGAGGAGCGCGTGGTCGACACGCCGCTGGCCGAGTCCGGCATCGTCGGTTCCGGTATCGGGCTCGCCCTGAGCGGGATGAAGCCGGTGGCCGAGATGCAGTTCATGGGGTTCATGTACCCCGCGTTCGACCAGCTGGTCAGTCACGCCTCGCGCATCCGGAGCCGGACCGAGGGCAAGCACAACTGCCAGATGGTGGTTCGCGCACCCTACGGCGGCGGCATCCGCGCCCCGGAGCACCACTCCGAGTCCAAGGAGGCGTTCTTCGTCCACGAGCCCGGGCTGAAGGTCGTCACGCCGAGCACGCCCTACGACGCGAAGGGCCTGCTGCTGGCCTCTATCCGCGACCCCGACCCGGTCATCTTCCTCGAGCCGAAGCTCATCTACCGCGCCTTCCGGCAGGACGTGCCCACGGGCGACTACGAGGTGTCCCTCGGCGAGGCCGCGGTCCGCCGCGAGGGGTCGGACATCTCGGTGTACACCTGGGGCGCGATGACCCGACCGACGATGGTCGCCGCGGAGGAACTCTCCGAGGACGGCATCGAGGTCGAGGTCGTCGACCTGCGGACGCTCTCCCCGCTCGACATCGACACCATCGCGGAGTCGTTCAAGAAGACGGGCCGCGCCGCGGTCGTCCACGAGGCCCCGAAGACCGGCGGGGTCGGCGCGGAGATCACCTCCATCATCCAGGAGGAGGCGCTGCTCTACCAGGAGGCGCCGGTCAAGCGCATCTCCGGCATGGACGCGCCGATGCCCCTGCACGCGCTGGAGGACTACTACCTCCCGCAGGCACTCAGCATCAAGGAGGGTATCCTCGAGGCCGTCGAGTTCTGAGGCTGGTGACGTCGCTGTCTGGCTGCGGCGGTTCTGGTTCGGTCGTGGTTCCTCGGTGATGATATTATTCTGATAGTCGTTGCGAGAGTGGCATCGACGAATTGTATTGATTATTATGGGCACGTCTATCGACCACCGATGTCAGGGGGTCCTTGTTTCTTCGAATCGCCAGGGGGTGACGACGAATATCCTATCGACTGGCGATAGAAGCCGATTTGAGGCCGTTTGCCACGTATCCCGATTCGGTCGAGCCCAGATCGGTTACTGGACTTTCTCCTGAGAGGATATACTGTAACTATGGCTTTCTGAACGACATCTGTGGGGGTTCTCGTGTTTCAGAATCCGAACTGCTCCGTTTCCACCCTCGAGGCTATGAAACCGGATTTCTGCCAAGCAGTATTGCATCAAACAAGAAATACGACTATCGCATTGTCGTTGCCCGTTCGAACTAGTATTACATATCTTACCTATAATTGTCGCTGAGCTACTCCGAACTCCTCATCGCTCAATCGCCAACGTCTCCGAGACGTCGTCTGCCACCGGCCCCGAGAAGCACATCCGGTCGGAGCTGAGCGCTTCGGGCGGGGTTCCCTCTGCGATGGCGCCAACAGCGACGTAGTACCCGAGGAGGTCCGGGAACTCGGGGACCGTCCCCGAGAGGGTGTACCGGAACTCCGTCTCGGGGGTCACCGTCGAGAGCGGGGCACAGCCCGAGTCGCCGAGTGCCTGCCAGTCCGCGTCGGGCGACGGTCGCCACTCCGCCTCGACCGAGCAGTCGGCCGGGGTATTGGCGGTCCAGCGGGCGTACAGCATGGCACTGTAACCCCCGTCGCGGAACCGGCGGGGCAGGTCCGACCCGGCGGCGATGCCCACGACCAGAGGCGTCCACGCCTCCCGGTCGGCCTCGAGCGCCGAGCGGACGTGGTCGATGGCGTCGGCGTCTGCGCCGGCCCGGTGGAGCGCCGCGCCGGCGAGGACGTGCGACGAGACGACCGCGTCGGTGTCGTCGGCGACCCCGGCGGCGTCGTCGAAGGAATCGGCAGCGACGAGGAAGTCCCCGGCGTCCCAGTCGGTCGCACCGATGAGGAGCCGTTCGAGGACCGGGTCGTCGAAGCCGGCGTCGGCGAGGTGGTCGGCGTCACCGGTCTGGAGGAAGCTATACGTCGCCGCCGAGGCCGCGTCGAAGCCGGGGTTCGAGCGGTGGGTGAGCGTCACCGATGCGCCGGCGAGTTGCTCTGCGACGGCGTCGACGACCTGTCGGGCGTCGTCCGCATCGGCCACGTCGCCGGAGACCACCTGGTCGTAGGCGTCGGCGACCGCAGTCCGGGAGTCCGCGTCCGCGAAGATGGTCGCGTCGTCCTCGGCGCCGATGTCGGCCACGGCGCGGGCGAGCAGACCACGGAGCGTCTCGCGCTCGACGCGGTCCGTGGCCGGGTTCCCGGGCGGGTGCTCGGGCGTCATTGCTCGCCACCTCCGGGGCCGCCGTCGGCCGCATACTCACCGATAGCAGCCGACGCCGTGCCGGCCCGGTCGGCGATGTCCGGGTCGTGCAGGTGACAGGCGACCCGGTGGTCGGCTCCCCCGTGGGCGTCGAGTTCGGGAGCCGACTGCGCACAGGGCGTGCTGTAGGACTCGTCGAGCAGGGCGACTGCGCCCTCGCGGTCGCCAGCGACCAGTCGCTCGAGGGCCTTCCGGACGCTCTCGCGTGCCCCGTCGGGGAGCGTGACCGTCTCCGCGTCGGCCACGTCGACCCGGGTGACGTGTTCGGCGTAGAGTTCCTCGACGACCGCCCCGTCGCCGGCGTCGCGGCCCTCGCTCTTCAGGTGCGAGCGGGTCGCGCCGGGGTCGAGTTCGTCGCCCACGATGCGCCGTTTCACGCTGAGGACGCGCCGCCAGGCGGGCTGGTCGCCGGGCCAGTCTGCGGGTGGGATGACCTTCGGACAGCGCGGGTGGAACCGGCACCCAGAAGGCGGGTCGATGGGCGTCGGCACGTCCCCTTCGAGGTGGACGCGTTCGCGCTCGACCGTCGGGTCGGGGACCGGAATCGAGGACAGGAGCGCCTGCGTGTAGGGGTGTTGCGGGTCGGTGAACAGCTCGCCCGTCGGCGCCGTCTCGACGATCTCGCCGAGGTACATCACGGCGACGCGGTCGCACACCCGGCGCACGACGGACATGTCGTGGCTGATGAACAGCATCGACAGGCCCATCTCCTCGCGCAGCTCCGAGAGCAGGTTGAGTATCTGGGCCTGCACGGAGACGTCGAGCGCCGAGACGGGTTCGTCGGCCACGAGCATGTCCGGTTCGACCGAGAGCGCCCGCGCGATGGCGATGCGCTGGCGCTGGCCGCCGGAGAACTCGTGGGGGTGGCGGTCGAGGTGTTCGGCCGCGAGGCCACACCGTTCCAGCAGGTCGGCGGCGCGGTCGCGGCGCTCCAGGTCGTTCGTCCCGATACCGTGGACGCGCATCGGCTCCATGAGCGTCTTGGCGACGGTGTAGCGCGGGTTCAGCGAGGCGAAGGGGTCCTGGAAGATCATCTGGACCTCGCCGCGGAACTCGCGCAGCTCCGAGTGCGAGAGGGCGGTCACCTCGGTCCCGTCGAAGTGGACCTCGCCGGCGGTCGGGTCGAGGAGCCGCACTGCGGTCCGGGCGAGGGTCGACTTCCCGCAGCCGGACTCGCCGACCAGCCCGAGGGTCTCACCGTCGCGGACCGCGAGGTCCACGTCGTCGACCGCCCGGACCGTCCGGACGCGCTGGTCCGGCCGGAGCCGCCGGATGAGCGAGTCGCTCTCGCTGAAGTGCTTCGTCAGGCCATCGAGTTCGAGTATCGGTCTCATCTCGGGTCCTCCCAGATGCAGGCGGTGTAGTGGTCCTCGTCGACGGCCTGCATCCGCGGGTCGGTCGTCATGCACTCCTGTTCGGCGTAGGGGCACCGCGGCGCGAAGTTACACCCAGAGGGCGTGTCCGCGAGGTCCGGCACCGAGCCCGGAATCGGGTCGAGCGCCTGCTCGTCGGCGGTGGGGTCGGGCACGCAGTCGATGAGGCCCCGCGTGTAGGGGTGCCGCGGGTCCGCGAAGATGTCCTCCACGTCGCCGTACTCGACGACGCGCCCGGCGTACATCACGGCGACGCGGTCGCACACCTCGGCGACGACGCCGAGGTCGTGGGTGACGATGAGGACGCTCATGTCGGTCTGCTCGTTCAGCTCCTGGATGAGGTCCAGTATCTGGGCCTCGATGGTCACGTCGAGGGCCGTCGTCGGTTCGTCCGCGATGAGCAGGTCCGGCGTACACGCCAGCGCCATCGCGAGCATTGCGCGCTGGCGCATGCCGCCCGAGAACTCGTGTGGGTAGTCCTCGACGCGCTCTTCGGGGCTCGGGATGCCGACCCGGCGCATGAGTTCGACCGCCTCCGCGCGGGAGGCGGATTCGGTCATGTCCCGGTGGACCCGGAGCGGTTCGCCGACCTGCCAGCCGATGTCGAACACCGGGTTGAGCGCCTTCGCGGGCTCCTGGAACACCATCGAGACGCGGTTCCCGCGGAGCCGGCGCTTCTCCTCGTTGCTCTTCGCCAGCACGTCCTCGCCGTCGAAGACGACCTGTCCGTCGTGAACCTCGCCGGGGTCGGGCACGAGGTCCATCAGCGACAGGCTGGTGACCGACTTCCCGCAGCCTGACTCGCCGACGATGCCGAGTATCTCGCCCTCGTGGATGTCGAAGGAGACGCCGTCGACCGCCTCCACGGTTTCGTCCTCGGTCCGGAAGCGGGTTCGGAGCCCCCGGACCGAGAGCAGTGCGTCGTCGCCGGTCACGAGGTCGGCCTCCGCGGCCGCCGTGGTGCCTTCCTCGTCTGCCTCACTCGTCGGCTGGTGAGCCGCGGGGTCGCGCGTGTCGCTCATTTACCCGGCCCTCCCTCGGTGGCCGAACGCGGGTCGAACTCGTCGCGCAGGCCGTCGCCGAGCAGGTTCAGCGCGAGCACCGTCACCATGATGCCGAGGCCGGGGAAGGTGGTCCACCACCACGAGTCGGGCAGGTAGCCCTGGCCGTTCGAGATCATGACGCCCCAGGTCGGCGTCGGCGGCTGCACGCCGAGGCCGAGGTACGAGAGCGACGCCTCGAACAGGATGGCGGTCGCGACGAGGAACGTCGCCTGCACGAGCACGGGCGCCATCGCGTTCGGGAGGACGTGCCGGAAGAGCACGTTGAACCGCGAGAGCCCGGTGTTCTCTGCGGCCTCGACGAACTCCTCTTCCGTGGTCGTGAGCACCTCGCCCCGGGTGACCCGTGCGATCTGGGGCGAGTACACCAGCCCGATGACGAAGATGACGTTCACGATGTTGTTGCTGAACCACGACCCGACGAGGGGGAGCGACGAGAGCACTCCACCGAGCACCGGGACGATGGTCAGGACCGTCTCGGAGCCGAGCGCCCCGACGAGCGTGATGGCGAGCACGAGCGCCGGGAACGAGATGAGCACGTCCATCGAGCGCATGATGATCTCGTCGACCCAGCCACCGACGTAGCCCGCGACCGCGCCGGCCGTGATGCCGACGGTCGCGGCGATGCCGACGGCCAGCAGGCCGACTGCCAGCGAGGCCCGCGCCCCGTACACCAGTCGGGTGTAGATGTCGCGCCCGTAGAGGTCGGTCCCCATCGGGTGCGCCATCGACGGCGCGGCGAGCTTCAGCGCGGGGTCGGTCGTGATGGCCAGCTGTTCGCTCGGGCTGTACGGCGTGATGAACGGGGCCGCGAGCGCCGCGGCCGTGATGACCGTGACGACCCAGAACGAGAGTTGGGCGCTCAGGTCGAGCCGGCCGTACATCTCGGCGAGCCAGCGCGCCCGACCGGCGACCCGGTCGACGACGGTGCGTTCTTCGTAGTGGTGTGTGTCGGTTGCCATTATTCGTAGCTGATGCGTGGGTCGAGGTACGCGTACAGGAGGTCGACGAGCAGGTTCGCCACGACGAACACGGTCGCGATGAACAACACGATGCCCTGTACGGTGATGAGGTCCTGTGAGAGGACGGACTGGTAGAGCAGGCGGCCGATGCCGGGCCACTGGAACACCTGCTCGATGACGACCGCCCCGTTCAGCAGGAAGCCGATCTGCATCCCCATGACGGTCACGACGGGGATGAGCGCGTTCCGGAAGGTGTGTATCATGACGATGGACCGCTCCCTGACGCCCTTGGCCCGGGCGGTGCGGACGTACTCCTCCTGGAGCACCTCCACCATCGAGGACCGGGTCATGCGCATGACGAGCGCGGCGAACCCGGTCCCGAGCACCACGGCGGGCGGCAGGATGTGCCGGAGGTACGTCACCACGCCGTCGTCCAGCGTGGCGTACCCACCCGAGGGGATGAGGGGCGCGCCGAACCAGTTCTGCCAGAACAGCGCGAACACGAGTATCATCATGATGGCGACCCAGAACCCGGGCAGGCTGATGCCGCCGAACGCGAGGACGCGGGTCAGGTTGTCGACCCAGGAGTCCTTCTTGACGGCGCTCACGACGCCCATCGGGATGGCCACGAGGACACCGATGACGAACGCGAAGAACGACAGCTGTGCGGTCGCCCACGCGCTGCTCGCGATGAGCGAGGTGACCCGGGCGCTCTGTGAGTACGAGTAGCCGAAGTCGAGGTGCACCACGTCCCAGAGCCAGTGGCCGTACTGGAGGTACAGCGGTTCGTCGAGGTGCATCTCCTGGCGCAACTCGTTCACGATGTTCTGCTGGGCCGCCGCCTCCGGTGGGAGCATCGCTGCCACGGGGTCGCTCGGACTCAGCCGGATGAACAGGAACGTCACCAGCGAGACGCCGAGCAGTACCGGGACGAGCAGCAGGATGCGCTTGATGGCGTAGTTGGACGTGCTCATCCTGCGCCTCCGGGCGGGCGGTGGGTCGTGTCCATCGGTTTCGTGGGCATGTGTGTCGCTCGTACTAGTAATTTACTCGTCGATGAATACCTGCTCGACGTGCGGGGTCCGCGTCGGGTACGCGATGTAGTTCTTCACGTCGCTCCGTCGCCCCTGGTTGGTGTGGGGCCAGACCTGCATGATGAGCGGGTAGAACTCCGTGACCTTCTGCTGGACCTTCCGGTAGAGCTCCTTGCGCTCGGCGCGGTCGGTCGTCCGGCGGGCGGCCTCCAGCCACTGGTCGACCTCGTCGTCCCCGTAGAAGGAGGAGTTGAAGTACCCGCGGGTGTGGAATCCGAGGTACGCGTACCCGTCGGCGCTGAAGCCGTAACCGATGCTCTCGATGAGGGCCTCGACCTCCGGCGGCGGGCCGACCTCGCGGTTCTCCTCCTTCTCGTCCTCGTCGTCCCACTCGCTTGGATACCACGGTCCCCAGACCGAGCCCTTCTCCTTGGGGTTGATGGACATGTCGACGCCGATCTTCTTGTAGGACTGCTGGAGGATCTGGGCGATGTCGACGAACTTCGGCTGGTTCGTCACGTCGACCTCCAGCGAGAAGCCGTCGCCCTCGCCGGCTTCCTCCATGAGGGACTTCGCCCTGTCGATGTCGTAGGGGTACTTCGAGACGGCGTCCTCGTCGTAGGCCCAGTGCCACGGCGGGAACACCGACCAGGCGGGGTCGGCACGACCCGCGAACTTGACGGACTTGATCGCCTGCCGGTTCGAGGCGTGGCCGAGGGCGTGACGGACCTTCTTCTTGCCCATCGGCTCGACGTTCCGCCAGTTGATGTACATGTTGATGCGCTCGACGCTGGGCATCGAGAGCACCTCGACCTCGCCCGCGTTCTCGAGGTCTTTCACCTTGTTCGCGGGGACGGTCGGATTGACGTGTGCCTCGCCCGTCTTGAGCTTCGTGTTCCGGACGGTCCCGTCGGGAACGACGGAGTACCTGACGCCGTCGAGGTACGGCAGCTGGCCGGCCTCGGTCTCCTTGAAGTAGTCCGGGTTGGCCGAGAACTCGTACGGGCCGGAGGCGGCGGCCGACTCGAACTGGAACGGGCCGGTCGCCCAGACGCCCGTGTCGAACGTCCCGAAGTCCTCGCCGTGTTCGTCGAGGGCCTCGACGGGGAGGACCGCGGTCCGGTAGCTCGTGAGCTTCGAGGGGAACGTCACGTCGCGCTTCGCCAGCGAGAACTCGATCTCGTAGGTCCCGGTCGCGGTGATGCGCGAGGCGGGGTCGAGCTGGTTCCCGTCGGGGCCCTCCCCCCAGAGGATGCCCTCGAACTCGCCGCGGTTGACCGCCCCGTACTCCTTGTCGGTGATTATCTTCAGGAAGCTCTCCCGGACAGCCTCGGCGTCGCACTCGCCGTAGTCGCCGTGGAACTGGACCCCCTCGTGGAGCGTGAGGGTGTAGGTCGTCCCGTCCTCGCTGACGGTGTAGTCCGTCGCGAGGTCGCCGGCGATGGTCCCGTCCTGCTCGAACCGGAGCAGGCTGTTCGAGTACGCCTGTGCGAGCGCGGAGTCGGTCGTCTGGTCGCCCAGGTGCGGGTTGAGCGTCTGGGCCTGCGAGGCGACGGTGACCACGAGCTCGCCGCCGGTCTTGACCTCGCTCGGTTTCTCCGTCGTCTGCTCGACGGTGGTGTCGGTCCCGGTGGAGTCGTCGGTCGCCGGACTCTCCCCGTCCGTGTCACCACCCGTCTCCCCACTGCAACCTGCGAGCACCGATGCACCTCCTGCCGCGCCAGCGACTTTGAGGAACTGTCGTCTGTCCACTGCTGGCTGGCCATCACGTACCATGTCGATTGCACACATGAACCTACTGGGGTTTATACTTTTTCATCAGGTGGGTCGAGAACGGCGAAAAGGACGCTGTACTCGGCAGTCTCGGACCCTGCGTGTCGAACCTGTCGCGGCGTCCCGGTCGGGCAGTCGTCGTCTACTGGGCGGGCGGACTCACTCCCACGGCCAGTCGCCGGTGGCGCGGAGGCCCGCCTCCAGCCCCGCGTCGCGCGTCGCCTCCCTGATGACGGCCGGGTCAACGTGCTCGACGGGGTGGTCGCCACGGGCGAGCCGGGCCGTTCCCTCCGCGAGGACCACGGCGAGGTCCCGCAGGTCGCGCGGATCCATCTTGTCGACGGTGTCCGCGTGGGTGTGGGTCCAGCCGCGTTCCGCGTCGGTCACGGAGCGCGCCTGCGCGCCGGGGACCCCGTGCTGGACGAAGGGCCAGTGGTCGCTGTGGGGGCGTACCGAATCCCGAATCGTGGCGGGCACATCGAGGGCGTCGGTCGCCGCGTCGAAGGCGTCCGCGATGCCGTCGAACCCGTGCGTGTAGAGGTCGAGCGTCCGCGAGTAGCCGATGCCGTCGGCGTTGACGACGGCCTTCACCCGGTCGAGGTCGTGACTCCGGACCCACTCTCTGGACCCGCGGAACCCGACCTCCTCCGCCCCGAAGGTCACGAAGCGGACTCGCGTCTCGAGCTGGTCCGAGACGAGCGAGAGCAACCGGGCCGTCTCGGCGACCAGTGCACAGCCCGCGCCGTTGTCGTTCGCCCCGGTCCCCACGTCGTGGGCGTCGAGGTGGGCGGTCACGAGGACCTCCTGGGGAGTCTCGGGGCCGACGGCGGCCGAGACGTTCCGACTCGTCGCGGTCCCCGTCTCGCAGTCGACCGCGACCGTGGCCTCGGTTCCGCCCCGCCTGCACCGTCGCCGGAGCCACGACCCGACCTCGCGGGAGACACCGATGGCCGGTATCGGCCCGGGACCGTCTTCGCTCCCCACGTCGCCGGTCGGTGGGAGACAGCCCGGCCGGTCGGTCCGGTAGACGAACGCCTCCGCCCCTGCCTCGGCCGCCCAGGCGTACTTCTCCAGCCGGTGGACGTGGCGCCCGTGGTCCGCCGGCGTGGTGTCTGCGGCGAGGGCGATGGCACCGTCGAGGTCGGTCGATTCGATATCATCCTGGACACCGTGCCTGACGTCGATCAGTTCGCCCGATACCGCCCCGGCGGGCGAGCCCGGCAGTGCGATGACCTCGTGGTTCGACTCGACGGTCCGGCCGGCCGCAGTCAGACTGCTCTCGCCGCGGCTCCAGCCGGGGATGTCGAACTCCTCGACCCGCACCTCGTCCAGCCCACGCTCGCGAAAGGCGTCCGCGACGTACTGCCCCGCGGTAGCTTCACCGTCCGTGCCAGCGAGTCGTGCCGGCCCGTCGGTGAGTCCGACGAGGAACTCCCAGGCACGACCGCAGGTGTAGGCGTCGCCGACGACCGCTGTCGGAAGGACGGTTTCGGCGTTCCCGGACATCACCGGCTGCCTCCGCCGAGGCGTTGCTCGGCCGTCCGTCGGTTCCCCGCGGTTCGCAGGCGTGCTGCGTCCGGTCCGGTACGGCCCCGTGTGCCCGAGGTCCGGTCAGGTACCGGCGGACCAGCGTCTCGTAACTCAGCAGGCATACAGCCCAGTTGACCAGACGATTGTATTTATACTTACCGGCGAAACCGAATCCTCCCGCCACGGAATGGTGGCAACAGTTGGCACACCTGCGTTTGGCGGTCCCAAACAACTATGCCCCGACGTCCGAATCGTGGCATATGGACGAGACGAACGCGACCGGGACAGGCCCGCGACGAGTGAAGTCACTCCAGCACGCCACGGCCATCATCGACGCCCTGGAGCGCCTCGACGGGGCACGAATCGCGGACCTGGTGGAGCACGTCGACCTCTCGAAGGGGTCGGTCCACACGCATCTCGCGACGCTCCGGGACGCCGGCCTCGTCTCGAAGCGCGGCGACCAGTACCACCTCGGGCTCCGGTTCGTCACCCTCGGCGAGCACGTCAAGGAGAACCAGCGGGTCTACACCGCCGCGAAGAACCAGGTGGACCGGCTGGCGGCCGAGACCGGCGAGTACGCAGACCTGGTGGTCGAGAACGAGGGGTTCGAGGTCGCGCTCAAGGTCGCCCGCGGAAAGCGCGCGATGGAGACCGAGTACCACATCGGCATCGAGGAGACGCCGCAGTACCTCCACAACAGCTCCGCCGGGAAGGCCATCCTCGCACACCTGCCCGAGGACCGATTCGACCGGATTCTGGAGCAGCACGGCCTGCCCGAACGGACCCCGAACACCATCACGGACCGCGAGACGCTCGAATCCCGGCTCGAACGTGTCCGCGACCGTGGGTACGCGGTCAACGACGAGGAGGACATCCGGGGATTCCGGGCCGTCGGCGCCCCGATTCTGGACAGTGACGGTGTGCCCCTGGGAGCCATCAGCGTCTCGGCGCCCAAGAGCAGGCTGAAAGGCGAGCGCTTCGAGACCGAGGTGCCGGAACTGGTGATGCAGGCGACCAACGTCGTCGAGATCGACATCGACACGTCCGAGCAGGGACGACGCACAGAGTGAGTTTGGCGCTCCCAAACAGATGCGCGGTGAAATCCCCCGAACCGTCAGGAACGATGGTGTGAGTGGGTGAAAGTTGCGTGAATCGGCTCGTGGCTGCCACCGAACCTGTCGACGAAAGCACACCGCGCTTGCCGGTATTTGGCGCTCACAAACGCAGGAGGGACGCGATAGCAGCCGTCTGGTCGGGCATGTGGCCTCGTTGTTGGCTTTGGCATGAATGGGTGAGCCAGAGAAGTGTTACAGCGATATTCGTGTAACACACGTGGTTGTGGTCAGATGTGCACTTGACCAAGTACTGACATAGAATAACTCTAGCTCTCAATAGTACATGCCGGCTAGACGAGTGGATCCAGTGTCGTCTATACCGGAATAGAATCTAGTCTTCTGGACCGACTGCATTCGTCTCATCTGTGCCTTTAGAACCGATAATGACTCGAAACCAGATTTAGCGCTCCCAGGATATCCAGAATCTGTGGTGGAACAGTCGACCCACCGATAGGGAATTTTTAGGAAAATCCGTCAGAGCTTCTCTTATCTCGACTTGAATCCGATTTCGTACCATGAATTCGAATTTAATGGAGTCATTGACGAAATACCTCTCAGGATTTCCGAACAGTACTCGCCCAACGCCGATCAACTCGTACCAGATTTCATACTGTCTAATCCTAACTTTCTGAATATAATAATCGTTCTCCGCTACCCGTGTCGATACGAACGTCCCGTTCTTCGAGCGCAGCCGCCAACTGGGCGAGCGACTGCGGTGTCTGGTCGGACTCTCTCGAGAACCACACCGGCGCCCGCCCACACGTATCGTTAATCTATAAAAAACTATTTACAGTGTATTTACGAATGTTCCAGACGAGAGGTTCGAATGTCCAGAGCCGTATTCGACAGCAGCGAGTACGACAGGCGAATCGAGCGGACCAAAGAGCGCATGGCGGAGGAGGGACTGGATGCCGTGTTCGTCAGCGACCCGGCGAACATGAACTACCTCACGGGCTACGACGGTTGGTCGTTCTACGTCCACCAGGGCGTCGTCATCACGCAGGACCGTGACGAGCCGGTCTGGGTCGGCCGCGACATGGACGCGAACGGCTGTCGCGCCACGACGACGCTCTCCGAGGAGAGCATCCGGCCCTACAGCGACGACCACGTCCAGTCGCCCCACGACCTGCACCCGATGGACTTCGTGGCGACCGTACTGGAGGACCTCGGCGTCGCCGACGGTCGCATCGGCCTGGAGATGGACGCCTACTACTTCACCGCGAAGTCGTACACGCGCCTCCAGAAGAACCTGCCCGAGGCGGAGTTCGAGGACACCACGCTGCTGGTGAACTGGATCCGCATCAAGAAGACCGACGCGGAGATCGAGTACATGCGCGAGGCGGCACGCATCTCCGAGAACGCGATGCAGGCCGGCCTCGACGCCATCGAGGAGGGCGTCCCCGAGTACGAGGCGGCCGAAGCCATCTACTCGGCGCTCATCGACGGGACCGCCGACTACGGCGGCGACTACCCCTCCATCGTCCCGCTGATGCCCTCGGGCGACCACACCGGGACGCCGCACCTGACCTGGACCGACCAGGAGTTCCGCAACGGCGACCCGGTCATCATCGAGCTGTCGGGCTGTCGGCACCGCTACCACTCCCCGCTCGCCCGGACGACCTACGTGGGCGAGCCACCGCAGGAGATGCAAGAGCGCGCCGAGATCGTCGTCGAAGGTATCAACGCCGCACTCGACGCGGTCGAACCCGGCGTGACCGCCGAATCGGTCGAGAAGGCGTGGCGCGACACCATCGCCAAGTACGGCCTGGAGAAGGAGGACCGCATCGGCTACTCCATGGGCCTGGGCTACCCGCCGGACTGGGGCGAGCACACCGCGAGCCTGCGCCCGGGTGACGAGACGGTGCTGGAGGAGAACATGACCTTCCACACCATCCCCGGGCTCTGGTTCGACGACTTCGGCGTCGAGCTGAGCGAGACGTTCGTCGTGACATCGAACGGGGCCGAGCCGCTGGCCGACTTCCCGCGGCGGCTGTTCACCGCGTGACGATGGCAGGCGCGAGCACCCCGGATTCCGACGACTCGGATGCGCGCGAGGGCGAGCCCGTCGCGGACGGCGACGGGACAGAATCGGAGTCCGCCCTGGCGACGGCCCGCCGGCAGCTCGAACGCGCGGCCGCACACGTCGACGTCGACCCCGGCGTCGTCACGCGGCTGAAACACCCGACCCGGCTCCAGCAGGTGTCGGTCCCGCTCCGGCGGGACGACGGCTCGCTGGAGGTCTTCACTGGTTACCGCGCCCAGCACGACGACGTGCGGGGGCCGTACAAGGGCGGCCTGCGGTTCCACCCCGAGGTGACCGCCGACGAGTGTATCGGCCTCTCGATGTGGATGACGTGGAAGTGCGCCGTGATGGACCTCCCGTTCGGCGGTGCCAAAGGTGGCGTCGCGGTCGACCCGAAGACGCTCTCCGAGGAGGAGCGCGAACGCTTGACCCGCCGGTTCGCCGAGGAGCTGCGCGACGTGGTCGGGCCGAAGAAGGACGTACCCGCACCCGACATGGGCACCGGCCCGCAGGAGATGGCGTGGTTCATGGACGCCTACTCGATGCAGCAGGGCGAGACGACGCCCGGTGTGGTCACCGGGAAGCCGCCGGTCATCGGCGGTTCGTACGGTCGCGAGGAGGCGCCGGGCCGGTCCGTCGCCATCGTCACCCGTGAAGCCATCGACTACTACGACTGGGACATCGAGGACACCACGGTCGCGGTGCAGGGCTTCGGGTCGGTCGGCGCGAACGCGGCCCGCCTGCTCGACGACTGGGGTGCCGACATCGTCGCCGTCTCGGACGTCGACGGCGCGATCTACGACCCCGACGGTCTCGACACGCGTGACGTGGAGGGCCACGACGAGCGCCCCGGCATGGTCTCGGGTTACGACGCGCCCCAGACCATGACGAACGCCGAGTTGCTCGAACTCGACGTGGACATCCTCGTCCCGGCTGCGGTCGGCGAGGTCATCACGGCCGAGAACGTCGACGATATCTCCGCAGAGATGGTCGTCGAGGGCGCGAACGGCCCGACGACGTTCGCCGCCGACACCATCCTCGAGGAACGCGGCATCCCCGTCATCCCGGACATCCTCGCGAACGCGGGCGGGGTGACCGTCTCGTACTTCGAGTGGCTCCAGGACATCAACCGCCGGCAGTGGTCGCTCGAACGCGTCCACGAGGAACTGGAGCAGGAGATGCTTGACGCGTGGGGTGCGGTCCGCGAGCACGTCGACGAAGCCGACCTGACGTGGCGCGACGCGGCCTACGCGGTCGCGCTCTCCCGCATCGGCGGTGCGAAGGAGACCCGGGGCCTCTGGCCCTGAGGTCGGGCGGATCTTTTTTCGAGAAGAACTGCTGCGTCGTCGAGTACGCTACTGGGTGACCGCCTCGGCCAACTTCTCGACCGGGTGTGGCGGCTCCGGGGCGCCCTCGTCGCGGGATTCGAGCTGGGTCCGACAGGACGCGCCGGGCGCGACGACGGTGTCGCCCTCGCTCTCGTCGACCTGCTCGAAGAGGAGTTCGCCGATGGCCTTGCTCATCGAGTAGTGCTCGGCCTCGTAGCCGAAGGAGCCGGCCATGCCACAGCAGCCGGAGTCGAGGGGGTCGACCTGGTAGCCGGCCCGGCGCAGGACGCCGACGGCGTGGTGGTCTTTGCGGGTCGCCTTCTGGTGGCAGTGGCCGTGGTAGGTCAGGTGCTCGTCGGGTGCCGCGGTCGACAGGTCGGCAACGAGTCGCTCGGTATCGAGGTACTCCATGACGCCGTAGGTGTTGCCGGCGACCGCATCGAGTGCCGCCTCCGAGACACGGCCGTCGCCGGCTCCGAGCAGGTCGCGGTAGTCCGATTGGAACATCACGGCGTCCGAGGGTTCGACCAGCACCACGTCCCAGCCGGCCTCGACCTTCGGGGCGAGCGCGGAGACGTTCGTCGCGGCGCGCTCTCTGGAGCGGTCGAGGAAGCCCTTCGAATGGGCGGGGCGGCCGGTCGAGGTCACGTCGTCCGGGATGGCGACGTGGATTCCCGCGGCTTCGAGGACGCGAACCGCGGCCTTTCCGGCGGCGGGGTGGTTGTAGTTCGTGTAGGTATCGGGGAACAGCAGGACCTTGCGGTCGGCGTCCGCCTCGGCGACGCGACAGCCGCCCCGATTCTCGAACCAGTCCTCGAGCGACTTGCGGTGGAACGTCGGCAGGTCGCGCTCGCTGGCGATTCCCAGGACCTTCTCGCTGACGAGGTCGGCTCCGGGGAGCTGCTGCGCCCAGTTCGAGACCGGGGCGAGCGCCGACCCGAGCCGGTTGAGTCGGTCGACCTCGGCGAACAGCCGGTCCCGGAGGCTCGCGCCCTCTTCCTGGTGGTGGGCGTGTTCGACCTCGGCCTTGAGCTTCGCCATGTCGACCTCGCTCGGGCAGTCGTGCTTGCAGCCCTTGCAGCCCACGCAGAGGTCCATCACCTCGCGCATGAACGCGGTGTCCTCGGCGTCGGCCGGGAGGTCGCCACTCATCGCCTGCCGGAGCATGTTCGCCCGGCCGCGGGTGGAGAGGCTCTCCTCCTCGGCGGCGCGGTAGGTCGGACACATCACGCCACCGCGGGTGTCCTGCTTGCCCCGGCAGCCGGCACAGCCGTGGCAGAGTTCGGCCATCCCCTGGAAGCCGTTCTCGGTGTCCCACGCCAACTCGGGGTCGAGGTCCGGGTCGAACTCGTAATCGGGGTCGAACCGGAGGTTCTCGGTCATCCGGGCGGTGCTGGCGCGGTCCGGGGCGTCCTCGTCATCGCGGCCGACGACCTGTCCCGGGTTGAGCAACCAGTCCGGGTCGAAGGCGGTCTTGAGGTCCTGGAACGTGTGCCAGAGCCGGTCGCCGTACAGTTTCCGGTTCCACTGGGTGCGGGCGCGGCCGTCCCCGTGCTCGCCCGAGACCGACCCCCCGGCCTCGACGACGAAGTCGGTGATCTCGTCGGCGATGGTCTCGAAGGACTCCAGCCCCTCGACCGTCTTCGTGTTCACGAGGGGCCGGACGTGGAGGACGCCGGGGCCGGCGTGGGCGTAGAAGCTCGTCCGCGCGTCGTGTTCGTCGATGACCTCGCGGAAGCGCTCGACGTACCCAGGGAGCTGGTCGGCCGGGACCCCGCAGTCCTCGATGAAGGAGATGTGCTTCTCGTCGGTCGTCCGCGAGAGCAGGATGGGCGCGGCGGCCTTGCGCATCTTCCAGAGGCCGGCGCGGGCCTCGTCGTCGTGGGCCTCGAGCGCGTCGAAGGCACGGGCGTCGGCTGCCTGCTCGACCCCCTCGGAGGGTGTCGCCTCGGGCTCCACGCTGGGCACCCGGGCTTCGAGCAGGTCGGCGACCTGCTGGCGGCCGTGCTCGTCGGAGTCGGCGTAGAACTCCACGAGCAGGGCGCCCCGGGTCCCGTCCGGGAGCGAGGCGGCCACGTCGTGGAACTCGGACGTGTCGCGCGCGAGGTCGATGAGCACGTCGTCGATGAGTTCGACCGCGGCCGGGCCGTGTTCGAGGATGGGTGCCACGTCGGCGGCCGCGTCGAAGACGTCCTCGTAGGTGAGCAGCGCGACCGCCTTCGTCTCCGGAATCGGCTCCAGCGAGACGGTCGCCTCGGTGACGACCGCGAGGGTACCCTCGCTCCCGGCGAGCAGCCGGGCGAGGTTGACCGTTCCCGCCTCGCAGTCGGGGTCGACACCCGAGCCGTCGGCGGTCGGGCGTTCGCCCCGCGCCTCGTCGACCAGCATGTCGAGGTTGTAGCCCGAGACGTTGCGCTTCAGGTCGGGGTACCGGGCCTTGACCTCGTCGGCCTCCTCGTCGAGGATGCGGACGACCTCGGCGTAGATACGGGGGAGGATGGGACTCGGCGGCCCGTCCGGACCCCACGCGTCGCTCTCTGGGTCGGCCTTCTCGCGGAGTTCGTCGACCGGGACCTCACCGAAGCGGTGGACGGTCCCGTCCGTGAGGACGACCTCTGCCGACTCCACGTAGTGGTCCGTCTTCCCGTACACCAGCGAGTGTGCGCCGGTCGAGTTGTTCCCGATGGCGCCACCCAGGACGCTGCGGTCGCCGGCGGCCGGGTCCGGGCCGAACGTCAGGCCGTGCTCGGCGGCCGCGGCGTTCAGGTCGGCGAGGATGGCGCCGGCCTGGGCGGTCGCCTCCGAGCCCTCGGGGTCGACCGAGTCGACCGAATCCATGTACCGCGAGAGGTCGAGGACGACCGCCTCGTTGACGGCCTGCCCGGCGAGGCTCGTGCCGCCACCGCGGGGAAGCACGGGAATCTCGCGGTCGGCGCAGTACGAGACGACGCTCGCCACGTCCGCGGTCGACTTCGGCATGACGACGCCGATGGGCAGCACCTCGTAGGCGGAGGCGTCGGTCGCGTAGAGCTGGCGGGAGTACTCGTCGAAGCGTACGTCGCCCTCGACGCGGGCTTCGAGGTCGGCGACGAGTCCGGGCCGTTCGACCTCGCCCCCGGTGTACTCGTAGTCAGCACGCGGGTCGTCGGCCGGGTCCTGCGCCGCCATCGCTCACCCCGAGTCGGGCGCGAGAACCTGGTTCTGGAGCTCCTCGCCCTCGTCGAGGCGGTCGAGGTTCTCCGCGACGATGTCGGCGAGTCGGTCCCAGTGCTTCGGCGTGTGGCCGCCGGTGTGGGGCGTGATGAGGCAGTTCTCCAGTCCCCAGAGCGGGTGGTCCGCCGGCAGGGGTTCGGGCTCGGTCACGTCCAGTGCCGCCCCGCGGATCTTGTTCGAGCGCAGGGCAGAGACGAGCGCGTCGGTGTCGACGATGCCGCCGCGGGCCGTGTTGACGAGTACGGCGTCGGTCTGCATCGTCGCGAACTCGTCCTCGCCGATGAGGCCACGGGTCAGGTCGTTCAGGGGACAGGCGACGACCACGTAGTCGCTGCGGGCGAGCGCGTCGTGGACGTCGTCGCTGTCGAACCCGAGGACCTCGTCGGTCGGCCCGCCCTTCGAGGGCGTGTACCGGATGCCGATGGTGTCGACCTCGAAGCCCTGCAGGCGCTGGACGACGGCCTGCCCGATGGAGCCGAGGCCGATGACGGTCACGGTGCTGTCGGTGAACTCGGTGGACTGGAAGTGGCGCCACTCCGAGTGCTGCTTGCGCCGCCAGCCCTCGTGGAGCCGGCGGGCGAAGGTGAGCATGTTGCCGATGGCCTGCTCGGCGATGCCGGGCGCGTGGATGCCGCCGGCGTTGGTGACCGCGACGCCGTACTCGGCCAGCGTGTCCATCGGGACGTGGTCGGTGCCGGCGAAGGTGCAGGCGAACAGTTCGAGCTGTTCGGCCCGGTCGAGCAGGTCCTCCTCGACCGTGATGCCGGTGACGACGCGCGCCTCGGGGACGAGTTCGCGTTCCTGCTTCGGCGTGCGCGCCAGCGTGACCGTCCGGTCGGCAGGCAGCCGGTCACGGAGCGCGTCTGCGTACGATTCCATCGAGAGCCCTTCCGTCCCCTCGCGGAGGACGACGATATCTGTCTCTGTCATGGATGGGTGGTCGGCACCGGCGGCGTCGGTGGGTCCGGGTCGCACAACGCTGCGTCCGGCACACGTGTCGCTCCACCGGTGTGCGTCTATCGGAGACGATGGTGTGGCCACACCTTAGTCCTTTTGTGTAACCGCTGTCCACGGAAACCGTTTACCGTTAAGTGCCTGGAGGTTGTTACGTCGACACATGGCAGATGCCGTGCGAGACCGATTAGCGGCGCTTCGCCGTGACCTGCATCGCTACCCGGAACCCGGCTGGTGCGAGTTCTGGACCACCGCCCGCCTCGTCGAGGAGATACGGGCCATCGGGGTCGACGAACTCGCCGTCGGGGCAGAGGCGTACGACCCGGCCGACCGGATGGCCGTCCCGCCGGAGGACGAACTGACCGAGTGGTTCCAGCGCGCCCTCGACAGGGGGGCCGATCCCGACATCCTCGAGGACCTGCGGGGCGGTACGACGGGCGCCGTCGCGGTCCTCGACCGCGGCGAGGGGCCGACGGTCGGCCTGCGCGTCGACATCGACGGGCTGTACATCGAGGAATCGGGAGACGAGGGCCACGTCCCGAGCGACGAAGGTTTCCGGTCCGAGACTGGCGAGACCATGCACGCCTGCGGGCACGACTCCCACATGACGTGGGGGCTGGCGACCCTCGAAGCCGTGAAGGAGAGCGACTTCTCGGGTCGCCTCGTCGTGTTCTTCCAGCCCGCCGAGGAGATATCCGGCGGTGGCGCACCCATGGCGAAGAGCGAGTACTGCGAGGACATCGACTACCTGTTCGCGGTCCACGTCGGCCTCGACCACCCGACCGGCGAGGTCGTCGCGGGCATCGAGCGTCCCCTGGCGATGTGCCACGTCGACGTCGAGATCGAGGGCACGTCGGCCCACGCCGGGAAGGCGCCCGAGGAGGGGAGCAACGCCATCCAGGCGCTCGGAACCGCCATCGAGAACGTCTACGGTATCCCCCGCCACTCCGACGGGATGACCCGCGTCAACGTCGGCCGGGTCGAGGGCGGCACCGCGAGCAACATCATCGCGGAGGACGTCGAGGCCGTCGCCGAGGCCCGCGGTGAGACGACCGAACTCATGGAGTACGCGAAGGCCGAACTCCGCCGGAAGTTCGAGACGGCCGCCGAGATGCACGGCTGCGAGGCCGACGTGGACATCGTGAGCGAGAGCCCGCGCGCCGACAGCGACCCCGAACTCGTCGACGTGGTCGCAGGCGTGGCCTCGGAGGTCGACGGCGTCGAGACCATCGTCCCGACGGCCGACTTCGGCGCCAGCGAGGACGCGACCTTCCTCATGGAGCGCGTCCAGGAGGACGGCGGCCTCGCGTGCTACGCCATCGTCGGTACCGACCACCCGACGAGCCACCACACGCCCACCTTCGACGTGGACGAACGCAGCCTCGAGACGGGCGTCGAGGTACTCACGGACTCGATTCTCTCGGTCGCCGAAGACGGGCCATGAGCCGGGGGCAGGAGTCGGCGACCGGCGATTCGGTTCCGCCTGCGTCGGCGGTCGTCACGCCCGACGACGTGGAGGCGGCCCACGACCGACTCGCCGACGTGGTCCACCACACGCCTCTCGACGGGTCGACCACCATCGCCGACCGCAGCGGGGCGGCCCGGGTCGACCTCAAACTGGAGAACATGCAGCGCACCGGCTCGTTCAAGATACGCGGCGCGTACAACGCGATGGCCCAGCTCCCCGAGGACGTCCGCGAGCGCGGCGTCGTCGCTTCCAGCGCGGGCAACCACGCCCAGGGCGTCGCGCTCGCGGGCCAACTGCTCGGCATCGACACGACCATCGTCGTCCCCGAGATAACGCCCGCCGCGAAGATAGAGGCGACCCGGGGCTACGGCGCCGAGGTCGTCGTCGAGGGCGAGCAGTACGAGGGGTCCTACGAGTACGCCCTCGAACTGGCCGACGAGGAGGGGCTGGAGTTCGTCCATCCCTTCGACGACCCGGACATCATCGCCGGGCAGGGAACGGTCGGCATGGAGATCCTCGACGAGACCCCCGACGTGGACACCGTGCTGGTCTCCATCGGCGGTGGTGGGCTCATCTCGGGCATGGCGACGGTGCTGAAGGCCCACGACGCCGACGTGCGGGTCGTGGGCGTCCAGCCTGAGGGTGCCGCCCACGCGAAGCCGTCGCTGGAACAGGACGAGATCCACCGGCTCGCCGAGGTCGACACCGTCGCCGAGGGCATCGCGGACGCCCGGCTGCTCGAACAGACCTTCGCGGTCATCCGCGAACGCGTGGACGACGTGGTGTCGGTGAGCGACCGCGACCTGACCGTCGCGACGACGGTGCTCGCCGAGCGCGCGAAGACGGTCGCCGAGACGGCAGGCGCAGCACCGGTCGCCGCGCTCCTCTCGGGAGCGGTCGACGTCGACGGTGAGCACGTCGCGGCCGTGGTCTCCGGCGGCAACGTCGACCTGACCGAACACGCCGAGGTGACCCGGAGCGGCCTCCAGGAGCTGGGTCGGTACGTCGACCTGCGGCTCGAACTCAGGGGCTGGCCGACCGCACTGACCGCGGTCGCCGAGGTCGTCGAGGAGACGGGCGCAGCACTGGACGAGGTCGAACGCGCGAACCGGCGAGCCACCGACGACCCGAACCGGGTCCCGGTCACGGTCGGCATCGCCGGCAGCGGTCCCGACCACCTGCAGACCGTCCTCGAATCGCTCGACGCGCACGAGGCGGTCACGGTCGTCGGCAGCAAGTCGAAACTGTAGGCGGAGTCTTTTCTCTCTGTCCCGCGGTCAGGCGAGTGCCGGGGTCGCCACCGCGTCCATCGCCTCACAGAAGATGGACGTCCCCAGCTCGATCTCGCGCTCGGTCGAGTCGAGCGGAGGCAGGAGCCGGATGGTCTTCTTGCCACAGCCCAGCGTCAGCAGCCCGCGTTCGAGTGCGGCCTCCACGACGGCGTTCCGGCGCTCGGGCGTGTCGAACTCGACGGCCAGCATGAGCCCCTTCCCGCGCACGTCCTCGACGTGGTCCGGCGCGTCGTCGCGGATGAGCTCCTTCGCCTGCCGGCCGCGCTCGGTCGCGTTGTCGAGCAGGTCGTGCTCCTCGATGGCCTGCAGGGTGAACGCGCCCTGCATCGAGGCGAGCAGGTCGCCGCCGCCGAAGGTCGACCCGAGCCGGTTCTTCTCCGTGGGGAAGACCTCGGAGTTCGAGATGGTCGCACCGACGCGGAGGCCCTTCGCGCTCGCGATGACGTCCGGTTCGATGGGGTAGTGGTCCGAGGCCCACATCTCGCCGGTCCGGCCGACGCCGGCCTGTATCTCGTCGACGACGAGGGGGATGTCGTACTCGTCGCAGACGTCGCCGACCTCGGCCATGAACTCCTCGCTCGGGAAGCGGTAGCCGCCGACCCCCTGGATGGGCTCGAGGATGGCGAAGGCCACCTCGTCGGGGTTGACGTGGCCGCCCTCGGGCGAGAGGGAGTTCCGCAGGCGCGAGCCGCCGCCCGCGAAGAAGCCACAGTCACAGGTGCCCGCCGAACAGCCGCGGTCCTCGCAGAAGGGGACCGTCTGGATACCGGAGATCTCCGGGTAGTGCCGGGTGTAGACCTCCTTCGACTTCGTGAGCGAGAGGGTCCCGAGGGTCCGGCCGTGGAAGCTCCCCTCGAAGGCGTAGCCGTACTTCGCTGCGGGCTTGTGGTCGTGGGTGACCTTCATCGCGTTCTCGACCGCCTCCGCACCCGAGTTCGAGAGGAAGACCGTGTCCATGTCGTAGTGGGAGCAGACGTCGGTCAGCTGGTCCATCAGGTGGCTCGACCCGGGGAACTCGGCGGTCTCGGGGTCTGGGCCGGCGCCGAAGTACATGTCCTGGCCGGCGATCTTCATCGGCTCGACGAGGTCGAACTCGCGGAGCTTCGAGAGGACCTTCTCGTTGTTGTAGCCGAGCGGGGCCGCCCCGATGTGACAGGTGAAGTCGAGGAGGACGTTCCCGTCGACGTCGGTGACGAACGGCCCGTCGGCCTCGGCGGTCACGTCCCAGACGAACTCGTGGGAGTACTCGCTCGGGGCGGCGTGCTCGGAGTGGAAGTCGATCCACTTCTCGGCGTTGGGTCCGGGCAGCGCTGCTGTATCCGGCTCTGCGGTATCCCTATCCATACACAACAATCGTTGATGGCATACATTAAAACTTGTTATCGGCCAGCAGTCGCCGTCGACCCCACCGGCGACGAGCGACCGGAGAAAGTCGGTACCGCAGTCGAAAACAGGACCGGCTCAGTCGTCGTCCTGCGGTGCCGCGTTCGATGCCTTGCCGGTCTGCTTGCTCCCGGACGGGCGACCCCACAGCTGGGTCCGGTCCTGCAGGAGCAGGGTCCCGTAGTCGTCCTGGAAGCTCCGGATGAGCCCGAGCATCGTCATGACGCAGATGAACGCGAACGGCGCGCCCGTGATGATGGCGGCGTACTGCAGCGCCTGGACGCCACCGACGACCATCAGGATGGACGCGACCGCACCCTGCAGCACGGCCCAGAAGATGCGGTTGACGGCGGAGGGCTCCTCCTTGCCACCGCTCGTCATCATCGCGACCGCGAGGGTCGAGGAGTCGGCCGAGGTGACGAAGAACGTCGTCACCAGCACGAGGAAGGCGAACAGCAGCAGCGGGCCGACGACCGGGAGGTTCCCGAACAGGACGTACCCGGAGACCGCGGTCCCGTACTCGCTGATCGGGCCGAGGATGCTCGCAGTCCCGCTGTTCTGCATCAGCACGCCCGCGCCGCCGACGATGGCGAACCACGGGATGGTCGCCAGCGAGGTCGCGCCGATGCCGGCGAAGGCGACCTCGCGGACGCTCCGACCGCGGGAGATGCGGGCGATGAACAGTCCGGCGAACGGCGACCACGCGAGGGGCCACAGCCAGTAGAAGATGGTCCAGATGTTGACCCACTTGTCCGTGGTGGTCGCGCCTGCCTGTGCGTACAGGCTCATCTCGAAGAAGTTCCCGAGGTAGCCACCGATGGCCTGCGTCCCGAGTTCGAGGATGCGCAGCGTCGGCCCGAACACGAGCGTCACGACCATCAGCAGCAGGAACAGAACCATGTTGAAGTTCGACAGGCGGCGGATGCCCCTGTCGACCCCCAGCACCAGCGAGGTGGTGAAGATGACGACCATCCCGGTGATGACGAGGACGGTCCCGATGTCACCGAGCTGGATGCCCCACTGGAAGTCGAGGCCGGT
Organism: Haloarchaeobius amylolyticus; assembly: GCF_026616195.1. NCBI lineage: Archaea > Methanobacteriati > Methanobacteriota > Halobacteria > Halobacteriales > Halorubellaceae > Haloarchaeobius > Haloarchaeobius amylolyticus. The sequence continues at coordinate 305,721 of NZ_JANHDH010000003.1, read as the reverse complement.
GATGAACTGGCTCCCGATGAACCCCAGTGAGGTGGCGACCCCACCGAGGGTCGCGAACACGGCGAGGATGTCGACGGACTTGCCGAGCATGCCGTCGACGTTGTCGGCGCCGATGATGGGGGTCAGCACCGCCGACACGCGCAGCGGTGCGCCGTAGTTGTAGACGTAGTAGCCGATGCCCAGTCCCATCACGGTGAAACAGGACCACTGGATGACGGCCCAGTGGAAGATGGAGTACTGGACGGCCAGGGGCATCGCGGCTGCGGTCTGCGCCTCCGCGTTGAAGAACGGCGGAACCGTCGAGTAGTGGAACATGGCCTCGGCCGGTCCCCAGAAGACGATACCTGCCGCCAGTCCGGCGGAATACATCATCGCGAAGTACGAGAAGTAACTGTACTCCGGACTCTCATCACCGAGCTTGAGCCTGCCCCACGGACCGAAGATGACGAACCCGAGGAACAGGACGAACGAGAGCATCGCGAGGAGGAAGAACCAGTTGAACGTCGACAGTATCCAGAGCCGGATACCGTTGACGAACTCCAGTGCCGCGTCCGGCCGGAGGCTGAACGCGACGACGAACAGGATGGTTATCGCCGCCCCGAACGCGAAGATGGTCGGTTCGATCTCGTCGAGGAACTCCGCGACTGGCCCCTCTGAGGTGCTCACGGGCTCCCACCCCCGTTGGCGGGCCACTGGTTCGCGTACTGTGCATCGCGACGACTGTCACGTGCGCATGGTATGGTTGAGCACATCATTGTGTGTCTATGGAGGGTGTCCCTGCCACTCGGTGCCGTACATCACGATAAACAGTAATATCCATGTTAAAGCTTTCGATTACTGGTGATGGTGGCTACGGAATCCGTTTACTCTGTGCCGCGGGTCGCTGGCCGCCACGAGATGCTGGAATCGCGTTCGGCCCGCCATGCTCTGGTCCCAGCGTGTGGTGGCGGCTGGAGCGAGCGAGCCAACTCGATTCTATATACAGGTACTGTAGACAGACTGGCTACTGGAACCCTCTTATCGGATATATGTCCTTCATTCCGCCGTTTCTCGTAAGGTTTAATCGTGGATGTATACACTTTCTGTATATGAGCAACGAACGCGACGCGGGCGACGGCGAACCCGAACTCACCTACTCCGCCGACAGGGGTCGCGGTATCCTCACGCCGAGCGACCGCGAGTTCCTGCTCGGGCGCAAGACCGACTACACCGAGCACTCGAAGAAACAGAAGCGCAACCGCATCCGACGTCGGCTCCGCAACGCCATCCTCGACTTCACCATCCTGTTCGAGTGCCTCGAGGAGCGCGACCGCGAGACCGTCTTCAACCCGGACGCCGAGGACCGCGAGGCGTACACGCAGGGCATCACCGACATGCTCGCGTTCCTCCACCTCGGGACGATGGGCTACTACACCCCGTTCAAGGACATGCTCGCAGAGGGGGTGAACAGGGCCGAACAGGAGCTGGCCGGCTCGGACTACCGGATGGTCACCGTCGACTTCAATGTCGACCCGGTCGGCCAGATCGACGTCGACGCCGTCATCGACAAGCTCGAGGGCGGCGACTTCGAGCAGGTGACCGACGAGGAACTCCAGGCGTTCGTCCGGCTGCTCGCCGAATCCGAGGACTTCTCGCCGTCGGACCTGCGCTCCGAGATGAAGGCCCAGATGTCCGAGTTCATCGCGAAGGTCGACCAGGCGAACGAACAGCGCGACAGGCGCGTCGAAGAACTGAACGACTGACCGGGCGAGCCGGTTCTCTTCTCTCCGCTATCCGAGGTGCGCGATGGCGTCCATCTCGACCCGGACGTCACCTGGGAGTCGCGAGACCTCGACACAGACGCGGGCGGGTGGGACCTCGCCGAAGCGAGCGCCGTAGGCCTCGTTGACGCGTTCGTAGTCGTCGAGGTCGGTGACGTAGACGGTGATCTTGACCACGTCGTCGAGGCCGTCACCACCGGCCTCCTCGACGACCGCGGCGATGTTGTCGAGTACCTGGTCGGTCTGTGCTGCGATGTCGCCCTCGACGTCGTCCATCGTGTCGGGGTCGACCGGGCCGTAACCGGAGACGTACAGCGTGTCCCCGGCGCGGACCCCCTGCGAGTAGGGGTTGTCGGTGCGCGGTGCGTCGTCCGTTTTGACTCGCTGAGCTGGCATGGGTGGTGTGGGATTCTGCTGAAGTGGGAGTTCGGTCGGAAGGTGGGATGTGGGTGCGGCGGCGGGTGCGCTGCGGGTTGGTGGGGGGCCGTTCTCAGTGCTGGCCGGCGACCGCCTGACTGGTGACCTCCTCGATGCCCTCGACGATGACGTCGAGTGCGGTCTCGGCGAGGTCGTGGGTCAGGACGAGCGGCGGCAGCAGCCGGAGGACGTTGCCGTGCCGGCCGGCCTTCCAGACGAGGACGCCGTGCTCGAAGCAGTAGTCCTGCAGTTCGTCGGCCGCCTCGTCGTCCGGGTTGCCGTCCTCGTCGACGAACTCGGCGCCGATGAACAGGCCCTTGCCGCGGACGTCCACGATGCGCGGGTTCGCCTCGGCGGCCTCCTCGAGTCGACCGCGGATGTACTCGCCGAGGTCGCGGGCGTGCGAGAGCAGGTCGTGCTCCTGGATGTACTCGATGGCGCGGGTGCCGGCGCGCATGCCGACGACGTGGCCGCGGTAGGTCCCGGCGTGGTCACCGGAGCCCCACGTGTCGAGGTCCTCGTGGTACATGGTGGCCGAGAGCGGGAAGCCGGTCCCGCCGAGCGCCTTCGCCGAGGTCATCACGTCGGGGGTCACGTCGTACCACTCGCTCGCCCACCACTCGCCGGAGCGGCCGAGGCCGCTCTGGATCTCGTCGAAGATGAGGGGCACGCCGTTGTCGTCGGCGATGTCGCGGAGCCCCTGCAGGAAGCCCTCCGGGGGCGTCACGACGCCGCCCTCGCCCTGGATAGGTTCGACGAAGATGCCGGCCGGGTTCGCGAACCCGCCGTAGGGGTCCTCGAAGATGGCCTTGACCTCCTCGAGCGCGTGGTCGACCGCGGCCTGCGGTGCCTTGTCCATCTCGACCGGGTTCGGGTACGGGGCGTGGGTCACGTCGGGCAGGAGGGGCGTGTAGTCGCCCTTGAAGTCCTTGTTCCCGGTGAGGCTCATCGCCCCGCTGGTCGCGCCGTGGTAGGCGCCGCGGAACGCGACCAGCCCGGTGCCGCCGGTGTTGTACTTGGCGAGCTTGATGGACGCCTCGATGGCGTCGCTCCCGGTCGGGCCGCCGAAGACGACCTTGTTGTTGCCCTGCAGGGCACCCGGAGCGATCTCGTCGAGCTTCTCGATGAGTTCGAGCCGGGCCTCGGTCGGGAAGTCGACGGTGTGGACGAACCGGTCGGTCTGCTCGTGGACCGCCTCGAGCACGTACGGGTTCGCGTGCCCGACGTTCATGACGCCGATGCCGGCGAACATGTCGATGAAGACGTTCCCGTCGGCGTCCCTGACCGTGGCGCCCTTCCCGCTGTCGAAGGCGATGGGGATGTCCTCCGGGTACGCGACGGCGCTGCTGTCGATACGCTGTTGCTTCTCGATGAGTCGCTTCGATTTCGGCCCCGGGACGCTGTCGACGTTCGGTGCGTCGTCGAAGTGCAACTCTTCGATGGGTGGACCTGCAGCCATATACTGACCCATGTGGAACTAGAATAAATAACTTGTCCACGCTTCCTATGGACAATGTACACAGTAACTGGTTTCGCCACCACCTTCGGCGCGACGATTGTGTACGGATACCACATGTTTCGTAATCGCTTTGGGGATGGCACGACGTGTTCTGGGTGATGCTACACACCGAGGGACCACTGTTGACGGTCGACGTCGACGCCCGCGAGACACGGACCGAGGACATCGACGACGTGCTCGCGGACTACATCGGGGGCCGCGGCGTGGGGACGAGACTCGCCCACGACCGCATCCCGTTCGACGTGGACCCCTTCGACGCGGAGAACAGGGTGTACTTCACCACGGGGCCGATGCAGGCCTCGACCATGAGCTTCACCGGGCGGATGAACTGCACCAGCGTCTCGCCACTGACGAACGGCCTGCTCTCCTCGAACGCGGGCGGGTTCATGTCCCGCAACTTCGCCGACACGGGGTACGCGGCCGTCGAGATCACCGGCGAGAGCGACGAACTGCTCGTCCTCCACGTCACCGACGAGTCCATCGAGTTCGAGCCGGTGCCCGACCTCGCCGGGGCGACCGTGCCCGAGACGGTCTCCTACCTCGACGAGGAGCACGACATCGGCGCCGACCAGACCGCGGTCGTCGGCCCGGCCGGCGAGAACCTCGTCCGGTTCGCCTCCATCATGACCAGCGAGGAGCGCGCCTTCGGTCGCGGCGGCCTCGGGGCCGTCCTCGGCTCGAAGAACGTGAAGGCGGTCACCTTCGAGGGCGACTCCGCCCCCGACATCGACATCCCGTCCTCCCAGATGGAGATCCACCGCGAGGCCGCGACCGACGATCACATCATGAAGCGTCAGGGGACGGTCGCCGTGATGGACCTCGCCAACGAGATGGACGGCCTCCCGTCGTACTACTTCTCCGAGCGCCACTTCGACGGCGCCGACGGCATCAACGGCAGCGCCGTCGAGGAGAAGAAGTACAAGAAGGGGACCTGTTCGGCCTGCGCGTTCGCGTGCAAACTCCCGACGAAGGACGAGGAACGCGGCGTCGAGACCGAGGGTCCCGAGTTCGAGGTCGCGATGGCCTTCGGCTCGAACTCCGGGGTCGACGACATCGTCGACGTGATGAAGTCGAACGAGCTCTGTGACCGCTACGGCCTCGACGCCATCTCGGCCGGGAACACCGTCGCGGCCTACCTCGCCAGCGAGGACGAGTTCGGCAACACCGACCTCATCCACGAGACGGTCGAGAAGATCGCAACGCGCGAGGGCATCGGCGACGACCTCGCCGAGGGCATCGCTCGCGTGCACGACGACCTCGGGGTCGAGGACTGGACGGTGAAGGGCCTCGACTTCGCGGCCCACGAGGGGCGCGTCCTCCACGGCCAGGGCCTCTCCTACGCGGTTGCGAACCGCGGTGCCGACCACATGTACGCCGTCTTCTACTCGCAGGAGTACCCCCTCGTCGAGGAGGACGACGCGTACCCGCCGAGTGGGTTCGAGGGCAAGCCCCAGCGCCTCATCGAGAAGGAGAACCAGATGGCGGTCAACGACAGCGGCGTCGTCTGCAAGTTCTCCCGGGACTACATGACTCCGGAGCGCTACGAGATGCTGTTCGGCGCGGACTTCGAGGACCTGCTCGCGGTCGGCGACCGCATCGTCCGGCTGGAGCGTCACTTCAACAACCAGCGCGGCTTCGACCGCGACGACGACGAACTGCCGTACGAGGACCAGCTGCCGGGCTTCGAGGACGCCCTCGAAGAGTACTACGACCGCCGGGGCTGGACCGGTGACGGCGTCGTGCCCTCGGAGAAGGTCCCGGCCTGACGACCGCTCACTCGTTCTCACCCGCTGTCTCTGGCTGGTACATCTCGACCAGCCCTCGCTCGAAGCGTTCGACGCCCTGTTCCAGCAGTTCGACCTGCGTCGCCTTCGTGTCCTCGTCGACCGCGTAGGCCGGCCCGCTCAGGTTCAGGGACCCGAGTACCTCGCCGCGCGGCGACTTCACGGCCTTCCCGACCGCCCAGAAGCCCTCGATGGCCTCGCTGTTCGCCTCGCCGTAGCCCTGCTCGCGCACCTGTTCGAG